>NZ_JAVYJH010000026.1:0-124567 GCF_032621685.1 Pseudomonas sp. zfem002
GCCCGCGATACCCTTGCCTCCGGCTAACACTTCCCCTTGCCGGGTGTGTAGAGGACTTTCACCTCCAAGTCTCCTGCTTTGGCCACCACAGCCAAGCAGGTTGCGCTAACGCGCAACGCGCCATGCCTGGCGCACCAACAAAAAAAGCCAGGCATTCGCCTGGCTTAGGGGTACCGCGCAATCCTCAACTGTCCGCTTTCTTGCCATCCTTCTCCTGCTTCACCACCTGCTCCTTGCCTTCATCGCCGCGATCCCCCCACAGCCGCTGCTGCTCGGCCTGGAACTGCGCCTGGAAGCGCTGGACCCGCTCGAATCCATCTTCCGCCTGGGCAACGCCGGCGCCGCTGGCGAACAGACCGGCAAGCACAATGACCTTGAGCACTCGCATAACACACCTCACCTGTTGCAGGGTCACAGGGAATTGCGACCCTCGATGCCAGCCAGTCTAAGGAGCGGCAGCTAACAGCAAGGTGAGGCGCAGATGACAATCCCGAAAGCTTCAGCAGCGCCGCGCGTCACTCCCCGCGGATCACCGGATCGATGACCTGGGTCAGCAGGTGGTCATGCCCCTCGACATGCCAGTTGGCCCAGATCCGGCCTTTCTTGTCCGGCTCCAGGCTCAGCCAGTTGCGCTCGGGCACCAGGTAATGACCCTTGAAGCCGATCGGCAGCATCCTCGCGCTCACGCCGTATTCGATGGTTTCCTGGCCGGCGCCGAACTTCTCCATGAAGTACACCGCCACCGCCGGCGGCGGCGTGTGCACGATGCCGGTGGAGACCAGCTGGAAGATCACCCCCGAGCCATTGCCATGCTGCGGCAGCGTCGACTCGATCACCGCCGCCGCGGCCACATGCACATCACCCGAGACGATGGTGACCCGCGTACCCAGTGCGGAGAAATCCAGCAGGCGCTTGATCAGGCGCTGGCGCTCGTCGCGATGCGGCTTGCTGCGCCAGTGGTCGCGCAGGTCGTCTTCCAGCTCCCAGGTGCCCGGCAGCGCATTGAGCGCCACTTCGGCGGCATTCAGGTCGAGGTAGGCCACCGGCAGGCTGGAGCACACCAGCAGATGCCGGGGTCTGGCCGTGGACAGGCCCTTGAGCCAGGTGAAGATGGAGTCCCAGGTAGCCTCCGAAGCGATGCGGGTCGGCGTGAAGCTGCCGTCCTTGCCCTTGAGGTCGGGTTGGCGCTCGCTGCGCAGGTCCGGCACCAGGATCGCCAACTCGCCCAGGCCCGCATAGACCAGGGTGAAGCCCTGGACCGGCGCGGGCTTCTCGGAAACCACAGGCAGCGCGGCCGGATGGGTTTCGCCCACCTTGAGCTGCTGCTGGAACAGCCGGTAGTAGGCCGAAGCCAGTCTGAACAGGTTCTTGTAGACCTCGCTCTCATGCAGCTCCTGCGGGTAGGAACCCCAGCCGTCGGTGATGTCGTGGTCGTCCCACATCGCCACGTAGGGAATCGCCTGGAGCATCTGGCGCACCCCGTCCTGGCTCCAGCGCGAGACGTAGAGTTCGGCGAGGAACTGGTCGACCTGCTCTTCCAGTTTCTTGTTCCAGGTCGCCCCCACCTGCTCCTTGTGCGAAAGCTCCGACCAGTCCTTCATCGGCCCGGTCAGTACCGTCAGCGAGTCGGTATAGACCTGGTCGCCGCCCATCAGCAGCAGGTGGAATTCCTTGTCCTTGACGGCGTGCCGCTGGCCCATGTCGAACCAGCGCTCGTTGGCCCTGTCGATGACTTTCTTGCGGTACTTCTCGGCAGAAAAACCGTTGCACGACTCATAGGCGATGCTCGGCGACTCGCCCGCGGCGGGCACGTGAAAACTCGCCAGGCCGTTGCCGACATCGATTTCGCAGCGCAGCGCGGTGTTTTTCTTCTGGGTGACGGCGACCTGGATTCGCCAGACGTTGCGCGTCGGTTTGCCGAACGGAATGGCGGCGATCTTCTCGACATCGATCAGTTTGCAGTTGGTCAGCTTGGCCACGGGTTGCGGATCACCCAGGTCGCTGACCAACAGCGCCGAAACGCGATACTTCCCGGCATGGATTCCCTGAAAGTGCACTAGCGGGCCGAGTCGCAGACTCATGGCGGATCCTCCCTGATCGTTGGGTAGCAGTCGATTGGCTGTGGTTGCGATGTAACAATTTGATGCTAGCTGTCGCGCAAGAACCTGCCACACAAAACGATTTTCACGGGCCAAAGATCCCTGGCACTGATCATCGCCTGATGCTCGCCGCCGACTCGCTCCTCAAGCCCGAGATCCCGGTGATCGCCATCGGCTGGGCCCATGTCACCGATTCGGCGTTCCGGGTGGTCAAGGAGTACCTGAACGTGTCGCTTTCAGAAGCGCTGAAAAAATTCACCGGCGGTACCGTGGTGGCCTCGCTCGTCGCGCTGCTGGCGACGCTGCTGCTGAACTACACCCTGGGCTGAGTCCCGGGAACCGCGCCAGGGATGGCGCTATTTTGCGAGCCAGACGGCCATGACCGACCACCGTATCTTTCTCGGCGTGGGCAGCAATGTCCAACGCGAGGCCCATATCGACATCGCCCTGAACATGCTCGGCGAGCACCTGCGCGACCTGCGCTGCTCGCCGGTGTACGAGAGCGAATCGCTGGACGGCGAGCATCCGCCGTTCTTCAACCTGGTGGTGTCGGCCACCACCGACCTGTCGGCGCGCGAGCTGATCGGCTGGCTCAAGGAGATCGAGGAACTGCACGGTCGGCGACGTGGCGCGCAGAGCCTGATCGCACTGGATATCGACCTGCTGCTGTTCGACGACTTCGCCGGGCTGGTGGACGGGGTGCGGGTGCCGCGGGGGGAGATCCTGACGCGGGCGTTCGTGCTGTATCCGTTGCAGTTGCTGGCGCCGCAACTGCGGCATCCGGAGTTCGGCTTGAGCATGGTGGAGTTGTGGAAACAGCTCAGGCCGGGCCCGGCATTGGCCCCCGTCAGATTCCAGTTTGGCCCACCTCACTCTGTAGGAGCTGGCTTGTCGTGTGACGAACCACTGCGAAGGACCGCGCAGCGGTCCCCGATCGCGCCGAGGTCTGGGACCGCTGCGCGGTCCTTCGCGGGCAAGCCACGCTCCTACAGTGACAGGGCATGACAGGTAGCGGGTCAGATGCATTTCTGCCCCACCCAACTCCGGCATTCCCATGACTTTCCCTGTCCGACCCCATGCTAGAAAGGCACCTTCCCCTGACCTGGAAGGTATCAATGCCCGCGACATCCCGCTTCACCCTGTTCTGCATCGCCTGCTTCCTGCTGTCGATCGCCTACGGCGCCACCTTCCTCCTGTCGCTGCTGGTGCATTCCTTCGGCGGCAGTGAGCGCGATGCCGGCCAGGTGTTCGCCGTGGCCATGCTCAGCACCCTGCTGGCGGTGCTCGGCTCCGGACATCTCATGCAGCGCATAGGCGCCGCCCGCAGCATCGCCGTCGCGGCGCTGTGCCTGGTGGCGGCCTCGCTGGGCTTCGCCACGGTCCCAGGCCTGGGCACGGCGCTGCTGGGCTGCGGGGTACTGCTGGGCATCGGCTGGGGCATCTTCTATACCCTGGGCCCGATCATGGTCGCGGCCATGGTCGAACCGGCGCGCCGTACCCACTGCTTCGCCCTGCTCTCCGGGAGCATGCTGAGCGGTATCGGCAGCGGTCCGTTGCTCGGCAAGCTGGCGGCGCTGACGGGCCTGCCGGTGCAAGTGGCGTTCTTCTGCGCGGCATTGGCGGCGGAGTTCAGCGGGGCCTATTTCTGGCGTCTTGGCGCCGGCCAGGATCAGCAGCGCCCGAGCGAGCAGGTGCACATCAGTCTCGCCGCCACCTTGCGCGTACTCGGCTCACGTTCGGCCTTCTCGATCCTGCTGGTGGGCCTGGGCGGTGCGATCTTCGGCGGTCTGGGCAGCTTCCAGACCAGCTATGCGGCAAGCCTGGGGCTGGATTATTCGCTGTTCTTCATCGGCTTCATGGGCGCGGCGATCTGTTGCCGGCTGCTGATCGCCGGGTGGGTGGTGAAGCGTAATCCGTTCGCCAGTTCCTGGGTGCTGACCACCCTGATGCTGGTGGCGGTGCTCGGCTTTGGTCACTGGGTGCACGACAGTGTCGGGTATGTGCTGACGGCGGCACTGCTCGGGGTCGGGTACGGGCTGAACTACTCGGTGATCAACGGGCTGGCGGCCAATGAAGCGCCGCAGCGGCTGACGGCGCAGGCGTTGCTGCTGTTCAGCCTGGCGTATTTCATTGGCGTATTCGGCTTTCCGTTCATTGCCGGGAAGCTGATCGGACAGGCCGGGGTGCAGGGGATGCTGGTGGGGATCTGGGTGATTGCCGGGGTGGTCTGGGTGGTCAGCGGCGGGCGCTGGCTGGCCTGGAAGTTCAGGTGATTTCCGGGCCTGCCCTGCAGGCCTTCGCAGGTACGCCAGCTCCTACAAAATTAGAGAAATATCAGTTAGTTATGGTCTTTCCATGAGAGCGAGTCAGGCGGCTTTATGCTCCAGCACCTCCCACCCCAGGCAAGCGAGTGCCAATGTGCGCGGCACCGCTTCGCGGCCGCTGCTGTACCTGCTGATACTGCGTGCGCTCACGCCCAGTGCATCGGCAGCCTGATCGAGCGTCATTCGATGCCTCAGACGCCAGCGAATGAAGATCCGCGTGTTTTCATCCGGCGCCGCCTGGGCCAGGGCATCCAGCAACAAGGTGTCTGCGCCGATCTGGATATCCAGCGCCGGCCATTCGACAGTCCACCCCCCATCCCCGAGGGTGGCGCCTGCGAATGCCTTGTCCTGGGCAAGCGGTGCCAGGCCTGGATACGAGGCAAGTGCATCGCTCATGTCCAGATCGAACTGCTGACCATTGGTAAAGGTAAGCGCCAGGCGTGCACCCGAGCGTGGCCGAACTGCCCGCAGGCGGGGGCGTTTCATCGATGCCATTTCATCCACTCCTTCAACAGATCGGCCTGATTGGCCGCAACCCATGCGAGGGCCTCACGTACCACTCTGGCGGGTGCCCTGCCCTGCGTAACGCTCACCGATTCCAGGCTGATCACCACATCTACCCCACCACCCGTCAAATGGACATGGGGCGGCAGGTGGTCTCTTTCTCGCAGCTCGATACGGTACTTTTCGCGAAATCGGTAGTGGGTAGACATGGCAACCATATCGCCAATTTGGCGATGCATCAAGAATGTGGCTGTTATCCCGACAGACCCTGAATGGCCTGTTGGCGCATGCGCGGCGCAGCGGCGCCGGATGTGGACAGCGGGCATGCTAGCGATCAGGTTCGAAAGAACACCAGCCAACGTCTGTCGCAAAAAGCCACGAAACTTCACCCATCTCCGACTTTCTTGTAGGCAATTTCCCAAGCATACTCGCCAGCCCTGTCAGCCGTTGCGCTCTATGGAAATGCTGCCTAGTCTTCGCCGGTCGTTGCCAAATCAACGATCGGGCTTTGACAGGCTTGAAGGTTATAGACGCGCGGCTGTTATGGCAGCTGTGCGTGTGGGCACCTTCGGGTGCGCCAGGCTCTATGGCCCCTGGTCTGTCAACCCGCGCACAGTTGCCACCCTTCCGTTTGACAGCGGCAGGTGCAAATCCCCATCAACGGCCATAGAGACACACCATGAAAAAGCACGTCCCCGACCCACCCCCAGTCATGACCATCCGCGAAGGTCTCTGCCCCGAAGAAGCCATCCGCCTCGCCGGCCAGCACCTCGAAAAAGCCATCGACCACGCCAACGAGGCAACCGAGGACCTCCCCACCAAACAACGCTGGCTGATCCACGATTCCATCCTGCAGATGCAGATCACCCGGGCGCAGCTGAAGGCATCCGCGACCGGCACATCAGTAGTGATCTGACCGGTCTGTCGCTGGCAAGCGGCGTTCCGCTTGCCAGCGACAAGGCCCGAAAGTCTCCCCCTATTCGACCCGCAGCAACTTGACCGTCGCCTGCGACCACGGCTGCCACTGCGTGCTGCCCGGCCGCTTGCCCACCGCGCACAGCGCATAGACGCCCGGCACCATCGGTGTGGCGAGATCCATCAACGGCTGCTTCAACACCGACTCCGCCTCGCCATAGCCCTTGGGCTGCTCGCACGGCGTCTCGTCGGCCGGACCGATCTTGTAGCGGATGCTCTCGAACGCCTCGTCGATCAACATGCCCCAGCGCACCGGCCGGCGCTCGCCCGCCACCTCCGGGCCGATCGGCACGCTGTCGCCATTGCCCTGGCGATGAATGACGATGCCGGTGCCCGGATCCAGGCTGGAAGCATCGAACGACCCATCCGCCTTGAACGCCTCGAGCAAACGCTCGGTCGAAGCGAAATAGGAGGTTCCCAGCTTGCCCACCGGCTGACCGCCTTCGATCTCGCAGGGTTTGCCGGAGCCACAGCCCTCCTCGCGCAGACCAGTGGAGTGCACGCCGATGATTGCCCACTCGCCCCTGGCGAAGATCGGCGACCCGGAAGATCCGCCGTAGAGACCGATGCACGGATTGGGAGTGGCCCGCGGCCAGAACCAGGGCATGTCCTTGCGCGGTTCGATCGCGCGCAGGGTTTCGAACAGCGCGACCGGTTGCCGGCTCGAACATTCGGAATAGCGCAGGTAATGGTCGCGGAACAGCCCGATCGGAATATGCGCGATATCGATATCGGGAATGGCGCCGTCGATGGCCCGCAACCGCATGGGCTTGAATCCCTTCGCGAGCACCTCGCCCCAGGTTTCACCCAGTTGCAGCACGCCGACGTCGGTCGACTTCATCGTCGAGTACAGGATCCTGACGATGGGGATACGCACATGCTGATCCTTGTTGTCGTGGAAGTACGAAGGTGTGAAGAACCAGCCCTCCCCCCTCGGACGATCCATGACCACCTCGTTGTCGCCCGTCGTCCCGGCGGCGCAGTGGCCCGCGGTGAGGATCAACGCAGGTTTCTGAGGGTCCGGGGTATCGCTGCCGGCAACCAGCGTTGCCGTGCAGGACCAGCCGATACCGATGGTGCTTTTCAATTGCCCGACGGCAAAGAAGCGCTCCGAGGTCACGTCATGCGCCGAAAGCAGCGGAGCCAGCACCGCGTCCTTCGGGGCGGGGGCGTTGAGAGGGTCGGACCAGCTCGATGGCGCATGCAGCGCACACAGGAAAAGCCCCAGGGCGGACAGGCATTTCATGGTTTACCTCCAGGTAGCAGCGCCTCAGTTCACAGGACTTTCCGGCCAGACCCGCTCCGGAATCCTCAACACCTTGATCGTCGCCTGCGACCACGGCTGCCATTGCGTACTGCCAGGACGCTTGCCCACCGCGCACAGGGTGTAGATGCCCGGCTCCGGCGGAGCGGCAAGATCCAGCAAAGGCTGCTTCAACACCGACTCGACGGCGCCGTAGCCCTTGGGCTGCTCGCAGTGGTTCTCGTCGGCCGGACCGATCTTGTAGCGGATGCTCTCGAACGCCTCGTCGATCAGCATGCCCCAGCGCACCGGCCGCGGCGGGCGATCCGGGTCCGTCCCCGGACCGTCCGGTAGCATGTCACCACTGCCCTGGCGGTGGATGACGATGCCGGTACCCGGATCGAGGCTGGCAGGATCGAACGATCCGTCGGGCTTGAACGCTTCGACCAGCCGATCGAGCGAGGAGAAGTAGGAGGTTCCCAGCTTGCCGACCAGTTGCCCGCCTTCGATCTCGCAGGGTTTACCCGAGCCACAGCCCTCCTGGCGCAAACCCGTGGAATGCACACCGACGATGTTCCACTCACCCCGGGCGAAGATCGGTGCCCCGGACGATCCGCCGTAGAGGCCGATGCAGCGATTGGCATGGGCGCTGGGGAAAAACCAGGGCACATCCTTGCGCGGCACGACCGTGTAGACGGTTTCATACATCGCAACCGGTTGACGGCTCGCGCATTCGGAATAGCGCAGGTACCAGGTCGGCGGGGGAAACATGCCGATCGGGATATGCGCGATATCGAGATCAGGGTTGCTACCAGCCAGGCTGCGCATGCGTAGCGGCTTGAAGCCCCGTTCGCGCATCTGGCCGTAGGTTTCGCCCAGTTGCATCACGCCCAGGTCGGTCGACTTCATGGTCGAGTAGAGAATCGAGACGATGGGGATACGCACCTGCTGATCCACGTTGTCGTGGAAGTAGGAAGGGCTGAAATACCAGCCCTCGTCCGAGGGGCGGTTCACGACCACCTCGTTGTCGCCCGTCAGCCCGGCAGCGCAATGACCCGCGGTGAGAATCAGAGCAGGCTTGTCCGGATCCGGGCTATCGCTGCCGGCGACCAGCGTGGCCGTGCAGTTCCAGCCAACGCCCATGGAGCGGCGCATCTGCCCGACGGAAAAAAACCGTTCTGAAGTCACGTCATACGCAGACAACAGGGGCGCCAGCTCCACGTTCGCCGGCGCGGGTTCGTTGAGTGGATCGGACCAGGTCAGTGGTGTGTACAGCACCCAGAGCGCGGCAGCGGTTGGCAGGAGTTTCATGGCTCGTTCCCATAGACGGATGCGTTTCCCGTCGAAACGCTGAAGCCATTGAACGGGAGGTATCGTCGCCTGTCAGCCTGACAGAAGTGCCAGGTAGGACCTTCACGCCACTGTCCATTGCCTTTCGAAAACCGTCGCAAATGGGTACGAAACTTCACCCATCTCCGACTTTCATGTAGGCAATTTCCCAAGCATACTCCCCGGCCTTATCAGCCGTTGCGCTCCATTGAAATGCTGCCTAGTCTTCGCCGGTCGTTGCACATCGACGACCGGCTTTGACAGGCCGTATTCATAGGCGCCGGCTGCTATGGCAGCTGTGCGTGCGGGCGCACTCGTGCGCGCCGAGGTACCTATGACTCGGTCTGTCAACCCACGTACAGTTGCCACCCTTCTGTTTGACAGCAGGATTGGTGGTAATCCCTTCACTCATAGGATTGCACCCATGAAAAAGCACGTCCCCGACCCACCCCCAGTCATGACCATCCGCGACGGCCTCTGCCTCGAAGAAGCCATCCGACTCGCCGGCCAGCACCTCGAAAAAGCCATCGACCACGCCAACGAGGCAACCGAGGACCTCCCCACCAAACAACGCTGGCTGATCCACGATTCCATCCTGCAGATGCAGATCACCCGGGCGCTGCTGAAGGCGTCCGCGACCGGCACATCAGTAGTGATCTGACCGGTCTGTCGCTGGCAAGCGGCGTTCCGCTTGCCAGCGACAAGGCCCGAAAGTCTCCCCCTACTCGACCCGCAGCAACTTGACCGTCGCCTGCGACCACGGCTGCCACGTCTCGCTGCCAGGCCGCTTGCCCACCGCGCAGAGCACGTAGACGCCCGACGCCATCGGGGTAGCACGGTCCATCAGGGCTTGCTGCAACACCGGTTCGGCAGCGCCATACCCCTTGGGCTGCTCGCACGGCGTCTCGTCGGCCGGCCCGATCTTGTAGCGGATGCTCTCGAACGACTCATCGATCAACATGCCCCAGCGCACCGGCCGGCGCTCGCCCTCGTCCTTCGGGCCCGTCGGTGGAATGTCATCATTGCCTTGGCGGTGGATAACGATGCCAGTGCCCGGGTCGAGGCTGGAAGGGTCGAACGAGCCATCCGCCTTGAACCCCTCGACCAAAGGCTCGATCGAGGCGAAGTAGGACGTGCCCAGCTTGCCAACTGGCTGCCCGGCTTCGATTTCACAGGGCTTGCCGGTACCGCACCCCTCCTCCTGCAGACTGGTGGAAACCACACCGATGATCGTCCACTCGCCCCTGGCGAAGATGGGGGCACCGGACGATCCGCCATAGATGCCAATGCAGGTGTTGGGGTGGGCGCCCGGCCAGAACCAGGGCAGGTCCTTTTGCAACGCGGCCTCACGCGCCGTTTCGAACAAGGCCGCCGGTTGCCGGCTCGGGCACTCGGAGTACCGCAGGTAATGATCGCGGAACAGCCCCCTCGGAACATGGGCAATATCGATATCCGGGGTGGCACCCTCCAGGGCTCGCAGACGCATGGGTTTGAAGCCTTTTTCGAGCAACTGGCCATAGGTTTCGCCCAACTGCAGGACGCCGATGTCGGCCGACTTCATCGTCGAATAGACAATCCGGCTGATAGGGATCCGAATATGTTGATCCTTGTTGTCATGAAAATAGGATGGCGTGAAATACCAGCCCTCGTCCGTGGGGCGATCGCTGACCACTTCGTTATCACCGGTCATTCCTGCGGCACAGTGGCCGGCCGTCACCAGCAGCGCCGGTTTGTCTGGATCAGGGTTGTCACCGCCGGCCACCAGCGTTGCCGTGCACGACCAGCCTATGCCGATGGTGCGTCCGATCTGGCCTACGGAAAAGAAACGCGCCGAGGTAACGTCATGCGCGGACAGCAGCGGCGCCAGCACCGCGTCCTTCGGTGCGGGCTCGTTGAGCAGGTCAGACCATGTCAGTTGGGCGTGCAACGCACACAGCACGGTCGCGCAGGCTGGCAGGATTTTCATGGATTTCTCCCTGTGGGCAGGCGCGTTTCCCGTCGAAACGCTGAAGCCATTGAACGGGAGGTGTCGTCGCCTGTCAGCCTGACAGAAATGCCAGGTAGGTCCGATGCAGATCACACCGGCGCTGTTGAAGGCGTCCGTAACCGGCACCTCGGTGTGATCTGACCGGCCAGTCTCCCACCGGGTCGCCTACCAGCCGCAGGGCTCGGGCCCGGCGCAAGACCCTGGGAGCTGGCCGGGAAACCGCACCCCGGTTTGACACCAGCAATCTCCCTCGGCTAGAAACACCTCGCCTTCGCCACCAACAACAACGCCATGACCAGCACCCCGATCCCCATCCTCGACCTCGGCCGCGACTACGACCAGCGCTATGCCGACGCCGACCTGCACTACGACGCCCACGGTCGCCTGTCCGCGGTGTTCGGGCGCAATGTCGCGGTGCATCGGCACGACCGCTTCTTCCAGATCCACTACATGGTCAAGGGCCAGGTCCACGTCTACCTCGACGACACTCCCTACCGCCTGCAAGGTCCGATGCTGTTCTTCACCCCGCCGGGTATCCCCCACGCCTTCGTCACCGACGCCG
This sequence comes from Pseudomonas sp. zfem002, assembly GCF_032621685.1. Taxonomy (NCBI): domain Bacteria; kingdom Pseudomonadati; phylum Pseudomonadota; class Gammaproteobacteria; order Pseudomonadales; family Pseudomonadaceae; genus Pseudomonas; species Pseudomonas sp. zfem002. The sequence goes on from NZ_JAVYJH010000026.1 coordinate 11,024, forward strand.
AATGCGAAGGCCACGTGATCACCCTGCGCCAGCCCTGGGTCTGGCAGATGTTCAGCGACGGCAAGCGCGCCCCCGACCCGCGCCTGGAAATCCCCCTGTGCGTCAGCCTCGCCGACCTGCCCGCCGAACTGGCCGCCGAGGCCGCACAGATCGACCAGTTGTTCCACCTGCTGCAACGGGAATTCCGCGCCGACCTGCCGGGCCGCGAGCTGAACCTGCAGGCGCTGGTGCGGCTGATCCTGGTCACCCTCCTGCGCCTGGCCGGCAACGCCCAGCCCGACTGGCAGGTCAACCGCCCCGACCTGCTACTGTTCCACCGCTTCAACCTGCTGGTGGAACAGCATTTCCACGAGCACTGGCCGATGCCGAACTACGCCGAGCTGCTGGGCCTGACCACCGCCCGCCTCAACCTGGTCTGCCGGCGCATCGCGCAGATGTCGGCCAAGCGCGTGGTCTGGGAACGCCAGGCGCAGGAGGCGCGGCGCCTGCTGCTGCACAGCGGGATGTCGATCAACGAGATCTGCTACGAGCTGGGGTTCAAGGATCCGGGGTATTTTTCGCGGTTCTTTACTCAGCAGGTGGGTGTCAGCCCGCGCGACTACCGCGCCGAGAACCTTACGAAAACTACAAGTTTTCCAACCTAAGCGTCATTCAGCCCAGAACCCCGTCACTTCATCATGCTGCCCAGCCCCCAAGGCTTCCGATAACTACAATCAGCGGAGACCAGCATGCCCACCGCCCAGCCCGAAACCCTGCGCCCGTTCACCGGCGCCGAGTACCTTGAAAGCCTGCGTGACGATCGCGAAATCTACATCTACGGCGACCGCGTCAAGGACGTCACCACCCACCCGGCGTTCCGCAACTCGGCGGCCTCCATCGCCCGGCTCTACGACGCCCTGCACGACCCCGAACACCACGAGCAACTGTGCTGGCCGACCGATACCGGCAACGGCGGCTACACCCACAAGTTCTTCCGCATCGCCGAGAGCGCCGAGCAACTGCGCGAGCAGCGCGACGCCATCGCCGCCTGGGCGCGCCTGTCCTACGGCTGGATGGGGCGCACCCCGGACTACAAGGCGGCGTTCGGCGCGGTGCTCGGCGCCAACCCGGAGTTCTACGGCGAATACGCGGACAACGCCCGCGCCTGGTACAAGCGCATCCAGGAATCCTGCCTGTACCTCAACCACGCCATCGTCAACCCACCCATCGACCGCGACAAACCCGGCGACGAGGTCAAGGACGTGTTCATCCGCGTGGTCCGCGAGGTGGAAGGCGGGATCATCGTCAAGGGCGCCAAGGTGGTGGCGACCAACTCGGCCCTGACCCACTACAACTTCATCGGCTTCGGCTCGGCCCAGGTCATGGGCGACGATCCGGACTTCGCCCTGATGTTCCTCGCGCCGATGAACAGCCCCGGCCTCAAGCTGATCTGCCGCCCGTCCTACGAGCTGCAGGCCGGCCTGACCGGCTCGCCGTTCGACTACCCGCTGTCGAGCCGCTTCGACGAGAACGACGCGATCCTGATCCTCGACGACGTCTTCGTGCCCTGGGAGAACGTGCTGGTCTACCGCGACTACGAGCGTTGCCGCCGTTTCGCCAGCGCCGGCGGCTTTGGCCGGCTGTACCCGATGCAGGGCTGCACGCGGCTGGCGGTCAAGCTCGACTTCATCTCGGGCCTGCTGACCAAGGCCCTGGAGTGCACCGGCTCGCTGGAGTTTCGCGGCGTCTCGGCGCAGGTCGGCGAGGTGATCGCCTGGCGCAATCTGTTCTGGTCGCTGACCGACGCCATGTGCGGCGCGCCGGAGCGCCAGGACACCTGGAGCATCCCGGCGCTGCTGCCGAGCAACCAGGCGCAGCAGGTCTACCGGGTGATGGCGCCGACCGCCTATCCGGCGATCAAGAAGATCATCGAGCAGACCGTGGCCAGCGGCCTGATCTACCTGCCCAGCGGCGTGCGCGATTTCGCCAATCCGGAACTGGACAAGTACCTCGCCACCTACTGCCGCGGCTCCGGCGGCATGGACCACCGCCAGCGGGTGAAGATCCTCAAGCTGCTGTGGGACGCCATCGGCAGCGAGTTCGGCGGCCGCCACGAGCTGTACGAGATCAACTACGCCGGCAACCAGGACGACATCCGCCTGCAGACCCTCGCCTACGCCCGCGCCAGCGGCGCCATGGCCGGCATGCAGGGCCTGGTCGAGCAGTGCCTGGCCGACTACGACGAGCAAGGCTGGAGCGTGCCGCACCTGCACAACCCGACCGATATCAACGCCCTCGACGGCATCCGTCAGTAACCGGAGATCCGCGATGAACACTCAGCAACAGGCGTTTCGCGAAGCCATGGCGCACCTGTCCGCCGCGGTCAGCGTGATCACCAGCTACGGCCCGGCCGGGCGCTGCGGCATCACCGCCACCGCGGTGTGCTCGGTGACCGACACGCCGCCGACCCTGCTGGTCTGCGTCAACCGCAACAGCGCGCTGAACGCGGTGATCAAGGCCAACGGCCGGCTCTGCGTGAATGTGCTGGCCAGCGAGCACGAAGAGGTGGCGCGGCATTTCGCCGGGATCACCCAGGTGACCATGGAGCAGCGCTTCGGCCTGCATGACTGGCAGTTGCAGGAGGCCGCCCAGCCGAGGCTGAGCGATGCCCTGGCCAACCTCGAAGGTCGGGTGACCCAGGTGCAGGAGGTGGGTACCCACTCGGTGTTGCTGGTGGAGCTGGAGGATATCCAGGTGCGCGACAGCGGTGACGGGCTGGTGTACTTCAGCCGTGCCTTTCATCCGCTAACGCGGCCGAGCGCGGCCTTGTAGGAGCTGGCTAGCCTGCGAAGGACCGCGCAGCGGTCCCAGACTTCACCGCCATCAGGGACCGCTGCGCGGTCCTTCGCGGGCAAGCCTCGCTCCTACAGGTCCTCCCCAGGCAAGCCAGTCACTACGGGGTCCGCGTTCGCTTCAGTCGAAATCACTCGCCGAATGCCGCTCCGGCAACTGCTCCGCCTCATCCCCCCAGGTCTTGTTGACCCGCTGCCCACGCTTCACCGCCGGGCGCTCGGCAATCTCGTCGGCCCAGCGCAGCACATGGGTGTAGCGCTGTGCATCGAGGAACTCGGCAGCACCATAGACCTTGTTGCGCAGCATCTCGCCGAACCACGGCCAGCAGGCGATATCGGCGATGCTGTATTCGTCCCCCGCCACATAGCGGTGTTCCGCCAGCTGACGATCGAGCACGTCGAGCAGGCGCTTGACCTCCATGGTGTAGCGGTTGATCGGGTATTCGAACTTCTCCGGCGCATAGGCGAAGAAGTGCCCGAAACCACCCCCGACGAAACCCGCCCCGCTCATCTGCCAGAACAGCCAGTTCAGGCATTCGGCGCGCTTGGCCGGGTCCTTGGGAATGAAGGCGCCAAAGGAGTCGGCCAGGTACAACAGGATCGAACCGGACTCGAACAGGCGCACGGCCGGTTTGACCCGGGTGTCGAGCAGCGCCGGGATCTTCGAGTTGGGGTTGAGCTCGACGAAGCCGCTACCGAACTGCTCGCCCTCGCCGATGCGGATCAGCCAGGCGTCGTATTCGGCGTCCTTGAAGCCGGCGGCCAGCAGCTCTTCGAGCAGGATGCCGACCTTGGCGCCGTTGGGTGTGGCCAGCGAGTACAACTGCAGCGGGTGGCGACCCTGGGGCAGTTCGCGCTCGTGGGTGGGGCCGGCGATGGGCCGGTTGATATTGGCGAACTGGCCGCCGCTGGCCTTGTCCCAGGTCCAGACCCTGGGTGGAGTGTAGGGTTGATCCGACATACACAAGCCCTCTTCGATGTAGGCAAAACAGCCGTCTTTATCAGCCATTCGGCAGCGTCGGGCAAGCCGACGTTCACTTTTCCCACCTCGCCAGCGCCAGGCGATTCGTGGTAATTCCACGGTTGTGCCTTTTCTCCTCGTTACCGGGTCATCCGCCATGCCAGCCGAGTCCGCCAAACCCTTCACCCTGCTGATCGTGGTCTTCCCCTGGTTCAACCTGGCGGCGACCACGGCGTTCATCGACCCCTTTCGCGCTGCCAACTACCTCAGCGGGCATACCCATTTCCACTGGGAGCTGACCTCGATGCACGGCGGCATGGTCGAGGCCAGCAATGCCATGAGCATCGCCAGCGTGGCGCTGAGCGAGGTGCAGCAACCGACGCCGGACCTGGTCATGCTGTCGTCCAGCTGGAACCCCGAGACCCTGCACAGCCCGGCCCTCAGCGCGGCCCTGCGTGGCTGGGCGCGGGACGGGGCGATCCTCGCCGCGCTGGACACCGGCACCTACCTGCTGGCCGAGGCCGGGCTGCTGGATGGCCGGCGCGCCACCGCGCACTACGAACATATCGACTCGCTCAAGGAGCTGTACCCGCAGGTGGAGATCTGCGAGGACATGCTGGTCATGGAGGGCAAGCGCATCACCTGCTGCGGCGGCGCGGCGGCCACCGATTGCGCGCTGCACATCATCCGTTCGCTGCATGGGGACGTGCTGGCCAACGAGACCGCACGCTACCTGTTCCATGAACGCCTGCGTCCGCTGGGCAGCCAGCAGAATCCGCAGGCGCCGCAGCCGCTGGGCAACACCGTGCCGGACCTGGTGCGCCAGGCGATCCGCCTCATGGAGGAGAACCTGGAGGAGGCCGTGGCGATTCCGGCGATCTGCGCGCGCATCGGCATCTCGCAGCGCCAGCTGGATCGCCTGTTCAACCAGATCGTCGGCAAGAGTCCGGCGCTGTATTACCGCGATATCCGCCTGGACCGGGCGCGCTGCCTGGTGACGCAGACGGACATGTCCTTGATGGAGATCGCGGTGGCGTCGGGGTTCTTCAATCAGTCGCATTTCAGCCGGATCTACCGGGAGCGCTTTGGTTTGACGCCGAGGAAGGACCGGCAGGAAGGGCGGATACCGTTCGAGTACCGGGCCTGGCCGATGCATCAGGTGACCCCGCAAACCTGAAGCCGACACAAAACCCTGTAGGAGCGGGCAACGCCCGCTCCCACAGGTTGCGCGACGACCGACAGTGATCCCCGTGGGAGCGGGCGTTGCCCGCGATGAGGCCCGCAAGAGCGACACAGGTCGCAAAATCCACCCCACATACCCAAAAACGACCCCGGCGAAAAACCGACAAACCACGGCCATTCCTGCACATTTCCCGCCCCGCCGCGCGCCCACTATCAGCCCCGAAGACAAGAACTCCAACATCAACAATTCTTGTACGGGACGACCGCTGATATGTCTGAAGTCATCGCCAAAACCCAGTTCGACGCCATCGCCCGGGGCTACCATCCCGACCCGCTGGTATCCCAGTCGCTGCGCAAGGAAGCCTATGTCGACCCGCAGTGGTTCCAGCTCGACCAGCAACGCATCATCAGCCAGTCGTGGCAGTGGGTCTGCCATGTGGAGAAGGTCCGCGAGCCCGGCAGCTACATCACCGCCGAGATCGCCGGCAACCCGGTGGCCGTGCTGCGCGACCAGAACGGCCAGCTCAAGGCCTTCTACAACGTCTGCAAGCACCGCGCCCACCCGCTGCTGGCCGGTGAAGGCACGGTCAAGCGGATCATCTGCCCCTACCACTCCTGGTGCTACGGCCTCGACGGTGCCCTCACCGGCGCACCCCATGTCGGCGGGCTGAAGGACTTCAACAAGAGCGACATCCACCTGAGCCCGGTGCAGGTCGAGGAGTTCTGCGGCTTCATCTTCGTCAACCTCGACCCCGACGCCCGCCCGCTCGCCGAACAGTCCGGCGAGCTGCAGCAGGAAGTCCTGCACTGGGCCCCGGACGTGGCCAACCTGACCTTCGGCCACCGCCTGACCTACGCGATCAAATCCAACTGGAAGAACGTGGTCGACAACTTCCTCGAGTGCTACCACTGCCCCACCGCGCACAAGGACTTCTGCACCCTGGTCGACATGGACACCTACAAGGTGCAGACCCACGGCATCTACTCCAGCCACATGGCCGAGGCCGGTCACGGCCAGAACAGCGCCTACGACACCTCCAGGGCCAAGGTGCGCACCCACGCGGTGTGGTGGCTGTGGCCCAACACCTGCCTGATGCGCTACCCCGGGCGCAGCTCGATGATCGTCCTGCACATCATCCCCGCCGGCCCCGACCTGACCTACGAAACCTACGACTTCTACCTGGAGACCCCCGAGCCCGACGAGATGGAGCGCGAGGCCATCCGCTACCTCGACGAGGTGCTGCAGGTGGAGGACATCTCCCTGGTCGAGAACGTCCAGCGCGGCATGCGCACCCCGGCCTTCGAGCAGGGGCGGATCGTCACCGACCCGAACGGCTCGGGCAAGTCCGAACACGCCCTGCACCACTTCCACGGCCTGGTCCTCGATGCCTACCGCAAGGGGCTGCAGGCATGAGCGGGTCATTGCACGGCAAGGTGGCGCTGGTCACCGGCGGCGTCGGCGGCATCGGTCAGGCGATCTGCGCGCGCTTCGTCCGCGAAGGCGCGACGGTGTTCGCCGCCGATCTGCGCGAAGGTGCGGCGGCCCCCGGCAGCCGTTTCCTGCAACTGGACGTGGCCTGCGAGGACAGCGTGCGCGCCGCCATGGACCAGGTCCGTGAAGCGGTCGGCAAGCTCGATGTGCTGGTCAACGCCGCCGGCATCGAGATCGAGAAGACCATCGAGGAAACCAGCCTGGCCGACTGGAACCGCATCTTCGCGGTCAATGTCACCGGCACCTTCCTGGTCTCGAAACATGCCCTGCCGCTGCTGCGCGAGGGCAGCGGCGCGAGCATCGTCAACTTCGGTTCCTACGACGGCTTCATCGCCGACCCGGGCCTCGCCGCCTACTGCGCGACCAAGGGCGCCGTGCACGCCCTGACCCGGGCCATGGCCTGCGACCACGGCCCGCAAGGCATCCGCGTCAACGCGATCTGCCCCGGCTACATCGACACGCCGATGCTGCGCAGCTTCTTCCGCGACCACGGCGATATCGACAGCCTCGAAGCGGCGGTGCGCGACGTCCATCCGACCCGGCGCTACGGCACCCCGGACGACGTCGCCAACCTGGTCAACTGGCTGGCCGGCGACGAGGCGCGCTATGCCTCGGGCCAGCTGTGGGTCCTCGACGGCGGCCTGACCGCCCAAGTCCAGCAAATGAAACTGTGAGAACCATCATGCCGAAATCCGTGATCATCACCTGCGCCACCACCGGTGGCGTGCACACCCCGACCATGTCGCCATACCTGCCGATCACCCCGGACGAGATCGCCGCTTCGTCCATCGAGGCCGCCGACGCCGGCGCCTCGATCATCCACCTGCATGCGCGCCATCCCGAGACCGGCAAGCCGGACCCGCGCCCCGAGCTGTTCCGCGATTTCATGGGGCAGATCAAGGGCCGCAGCGACGCCGTGCTCAACGTCTCCACCGGCGGCGGCCTGGGCATGAGCCGCGAGGAACGCCTGCGCGCCGCCATCAGCCTGAGCCCGGAAATGGCCTCGCTGAACGTCGGTTCGATGAACTTCGGCATCTTCCCGATGAAGGCCAAGCACAGCAGCTGGAAGCACGACTGGGAGCCGGCGTTCCTCGACAGCACCCGCGACTTCATTTTCCGCAACACCTTCACCGACATCGAATACATCCTCAAGGAACTGGGCGACGGCCACGGCACCCGCTTCGAGTTCGAGTGCTACGACCTCGGCCACCTGTACAACCTGGCCTGGGTCATCGACCAGGGCTGGATCAAGCCGCCGTTCTTCGTGCAGATGGTCTTCGGCGTGCTCGGCGGGGTCGGCGCCGACCTCGACAACCTGATGCACATGCACACCATCGCGCAGAAGCTGTTCGGCAACGCCTACGAATGGTCGGTGCTGGCCGCCGGCAAGAACCAGATGGCCTTCGCCACCCAGGCCGCGCTGCTCGGCGGCAACCTGCGGGTCGGCCTGGAGGACAGCCTGTACAGCGGCCCCGGCGAACTGGCCAGGAGCAACGCCGAGCAGGTGCGCAAGGTCCGCGGCATCGTCGAGAGCCTGGGCCTGAAGGTCGCGACGCCCGCCGAGGCGCGCCAGCGCCTGGGCCTCAAGGGCGGCGACCAGGTCGAGTTCTGACTTTCGGGAGAACAACCATGCACACACGAATGCTGATCGACGGCGAACTCATCGCCGGCGCCGGGCAAGCCTTGCCGGTATTCGACCCGGCCCTGGGCGAATGCATCGCCATGGTCAACGAAGCCAGCACGCAACAGGTGGATGCCGCAGTCGCCGCAGCGGAGCGGGCCTTCGCCAGCTACAGCCGCAGCACTCCGGCCGAGCGCTCGGCGCTGCTGCTGCAGATCGCCGCCGTGGTGGAGGCCAACGCCGAAGAGCTGGCGGCCCTGGAAAGCCGCAATGCCGGCAAGCCGTGGCCGTCGCCGCTGAACGACGAGATGCCGCTGACCGTGGACACCTTCCGCTTCTTCGCCGGCGCGGCACGGACCCTGTCCGGGGTGGCCGCCGGCGAGTACGTGGCCGGGCATACCAGCCTGATCCGTCGCGACCCGCTGGGCCCGATCGCCGCCATCGCGCCTTGGAACTACCCGCTGATGATGGCCGCGTGGAAGCTCGCCGCGCCGCTGGCGGCCGGCTGCAGCGTGATCCTCAAACCTTCGGAACTGACCCCGCTGTCGACCCTGCGCCTCGGCGAACTGCTGCAGGACGTGGTGCCCCGGGGCCTGGTCAACATCATCCATGGCACAGGAGCGACCCTCGGTGATCATCTCGTCAATGCTGCTGGGGTGGAGGGCATCAGCATCACCGGCTCGCCAGCGACTGGCGCGGCAGCGATGCGCGCGGCGGCTCAACAGTTGCGCCAGGTTCATCTGGAACTGGGTGGCAAGGCACCGGTGATCGTCTACGCCGATGCCGATATCGACACGCTGGTCGCCACCCTGCGCGGCACCGCGTTCTTCAATGCCGGGCAGGACTGCGCCCAGCCCTGCCGGCTGCTGGTGGAAGACAGCGTCTACGAACGGGTGGTCACGGCCCTGGCCAGTGCGGTGGGCTCGATCCGCACCGGCGCGCAGCACGAAGACGGCACGCAGATGGGCCCGCTGATCAGCGAAGCCCACTGCCAGCGGGTCGCTGCCTTCGTCGAGCGGGCTCACGGCAGCGCCCGGGTGGTGGCCGGTGGCGAGCGGGAGAACCGCCCGGGCTTTTTCTACCGGCCCACGGTGATCGCCGATGTCGCCCATGACGCCGAGATCGCCACCCAGGAAATCTTCGGGCCGGTGATCACGGTATCGCGCTTCGCCGCCGGCGAGGATCCGGTGGCCATCGCCAACGCTGGCCGCTACGGCCTGGCCTCGTCGGTATGGACCCGCGACAGCGGCCGTGCCATGGACGTCACCAGCCGCCTGCGCTACGGCTTCACCTGGGTCAACACCCATGGCGTGGCCACCCCGGAAATGCCCTGGGCGGCGATGAAGGGCTCGGGCCATGGCTGCGATATGTCGGTGTTCGCCCTGGATGCCTACACCAGCGTCCGCCACGTCATGTTCGCCCACGGATGATCGCCATGAATCAAGCAATCGTGATTGTCAGCGGCGGCAGCCGCGGGATCGGCCGGGCCATTGTCGAGCGCTTCCTCGGCGAAGGCGCCCGGGTGGCGACCTGCGGGCGCGGCGAGCGCCCCGCCGACCTGCCCGGCGAAGTGCTCTGGGTGCAGGCTGACGTGGCCCGCACCGGCGATGCCGAACGGGTCGTGCAGCGCACCCGGGAGCGCTTCGGCGAACCGAGCGTGCTGGTCAACAACGCCGGCGTCCAGATCGAGAAGACCCTGCCCGAGACCAGCGACCAGGACTGGGACCAGGTCATGGGCATCAATGCCCGCGGCACCTTCAACCTGTGCCGCGCGGTATTGCCGGGCATGGCCGAACACGGCGGCAGCATCGTCAATATCGGCTCGATTTCCGGGCTCAACGCCGACCCCGGCATGGCCCTGTACAACGCCTCCAAGGCCTTCGTCCACGGCCTGACCCGCTCCCTCGCGGTGGATCACGGCCCCGCCGTGCGCTGCAACGCGGTGTGTCCCGGCTGGATCATGACCGCCATGGCCGCGGACGGTTTCGCCGTGGCCAGGGACCCCGCCCGGGCCCAGGCCGATGCCCTCGCCCGCCACCCCGCCGGCCGCTTCGGCACGCCGCAGGATGTCGCCGGCCTGGTGTGCTGGCTCGCTTCGCCACAGGCCGCGTTCGTCACCGGCCAGTGCTACGTCATCGATGGCGGCCTGACCGCCGCTTCCCCCCTGCAACCGAGGTTTTTCTGATGAATGAATTTGCCAATGTCGCGGTGATCGGCGCCGGTGTGATCGGTGCCAGCTGGACCGCCCTGTTTCTCGCCTCGGGGCGCAATGTCGCGGTGTACGACCCGGCGCCGACGATGGAAAGCGATGTACGTGCCTATGTCGACAACGCCTGGCCGACCCTGGTCGAACTGGGCCTGGTCAAACCCGGCGCGCCGGGTGAGCTGAGCTTCCACCACAGCGCCGCCGAGGCGGTACGCAACGCCGATTTCATCCAGGAAAGCGTGCCCGAGCGCATCGCCATCAAGCACGCGCTGTACGCCGAGATCGAGCCGGCACTGAAAACCGGCGCTATCGTCGCCTCCTCCGCCTCTGGCCTGCCGCTGGGCGAGATGCAGGCCGGCTGGAAGGACCCGTCGCGCCTGGTCCTCGGCCATCCGTTCAATCCGCCGCACCTGATTCCGCTGGTGGAGGTGATGGGCAACACGAGCACCGCCGACGGCGTGATCGCACGGACCGAGCGCTTCTATGAGCTGGTCGGCAAGGTCACCATCCAGGTTCATCGCGAGGTCCCGGGGCATGTCGCCAACCGCTTGCAGGCGGCGCTGTGGCGCGAGGCGATTCATCTGGTGAGCATCGGCGCGGCCAGTGTCGAGGACGTCGACAAGGCGGTCTGGGCCGGGCCCGGTCTGCGCTGGGCGGCGATGGGCCCGACCCAGCTGTTCCACCTCGGCGGTGGGCCCGGCGGGCTGCAGTCGTTCTGCGAGAAGTACACCGAGAGCTTCCATCGCTGGTGGGACGACCTCGGCAATCCGCGCCTGGATGCCGAAACCAGTGCGCGCCTGGTCGAAGGTGTGCTGGCCGAGTCGGCGAGTGCTTCACAGGCCGAGCTGTCGGAAGCCCGCGACGCCCTGATCACCGCCATGCTCAAGGCCAGCAACGACCTGCGCCGGCGCTGATGAGAACAGGTATCTACACAACTTCGGGTTCACTGCCGGAACTCTTGTGGGAGCAGTCCACTGGTGTAGGTACCCATGCTCCTGAGGACGCGCCGCGGACGCGGCGCCTTTTGGGCAGGACGCCCCTTTTTCGAAGTCGAGGTCATCATGTCCGTGGATCGTCTGATTCTGCGTGTCGCACGCATCCTGCCCGCCGCCCGCGATGCCCTGGTGGTGGAACTGCGCGATCCCGCCGGCGCGCCGTTGCCTGCCTTTACCGCCGGCGCCCATATCGAACTGCACCTGCCCGACGGCCTGGTGCGCCAGTACTCGCTGTGCAATGACGCCCGCGAACGCGAGCGCTACCAGGTCGGCGTCGGCCTGGCGCCGGACAGCCGCGGCGGCTCGCGCTATATCCACCAGCAGTTGCAGGTCGGCGACGAACTCACCGTGAGCGTACCGCGCAACAACTTCCCGCTGCACAGCGAGGCCGCGCACTACGTGTTCTTCGCCGGCGGCATCGGCATCACGCCGATCCTGGCGATGATCCACTGGTGCGAGGCCAACCAGAAGCCATGGCGCCTGTTCTACCTGGTGCGCAGCCGCGAGCGCGCGGCGTTTCGCGAGGCGCTGGCCGCCTATGGCAACAAGGTGCTGCTGCATGCCGACGAGGAAGCCGGCGGCTTCTTCGATATCGCCGGGGCCATCGCCGCCCTCCCCGCCGACAGCCATCTCTACACCTGCGGCCCGACCCCGCTGATGCTCGCCGTGGAAGCGGCGGCCAGCCGCTTTCCCGCGGACCAAGTGCATTTCGAGTGGTTCACGCCCAAGGCCGTCGAGGCGGGCACCAACCGGCCGTTCACCCTGCGCCTGGCGAAAAGCGACAGGTGCCTGGAGGTGCCGGCGGACCAGAGCATTCTCGAAGTCCTCGAACGCAACGGGATCAGGGTCGAGCATTCGTGCCGCGAAGGCACCTGCGCGTCCTGCGAGACCCGCGTGCTGGCCGGCATCCCCGAGCACCGCGACAGCGTGCTCAGCGCCGCCGAGCAGGCGCGCAACGACACCATCATCGTCTGCGTCTCCCGCGCCCTCAGCGAGACGCTGGAACTCGACCTGTAAGGAGCCCCCGATGCAGACCTACCGTACCGTCGTGCGTCCCGAGTGGATCGACTACAACGAGCACCTGCGCGACGCCTTCTATTTCCTGATCTTCAGCTACGCCACCGACGCCCTGATGGCGCGCATCGGCCTCGACGAGGTCGGTCGCGGAGCCACCGGGCACACCCTGTTCACCCTCGAAGCGCACATCAACTACCTGGCCCAGGCCACCCTGGGCGACCCGCTGGACGTGCGCACGCAGTTCATCGACCGCGATCGCAAGCGCCTGCACATCGTGCACAACCTGCACCACGGGGCCAGCGGCCAGTTGCTGGCGGTCAGCGAGCAGATGCTGATGAACATCAATTTCCACACCAGCAAGGCCTGCGGTTTTGCCGCCAGCGTCGAGCAACGCCTGGAGGCGCTGGTGCCACGGCATTCCGGGGCGAACCACCCCGGTTACTGCGGGCGGGTGATTGCCATCCGCCGCTAGCACGACAACCACAAACGCCAATCCCTGCCTCGAGGAGCGATCCGATGTCCGCCAAATCCATGCTGTTTGCCGGTGCGCTGTTGAGCTTTGCTGTCACCAGCCAGGCCAGCGATCCCGCGCAATGCCATACCGTGCGCCTGTCCGATCCGGGCTGGACCGACATCCAGTCCACCACCGCCGTCGCCACCACCCTGCTCAAGAGCCTGGGCTACAGGACCAAGGTCACCCTGGTCGGCGTGCCGCTGACCTACAAGGCCCTGGCCGAAGGACGCAGCATGGACGTGTTCCTCGGCAACTGGATCCCGACCATGGAGCCGGACCTGGCGCCGTACCGCGACGCCGGCAAGATCGACATCGTGCGCAAGAACCTGGAGCACGCCAAGTACACCCTGGCCGTCCCCCAGGCGCTGTGGGACAAGGGGCTCAGGGACTTCGCCGATATCCCGCGCTTCAAGGACCCGCTCAACGGCAGGATCTACGGCCTGGAGCCCGGCGATGGCGGCAACAATGCGGTGCTCAAGGCCATCGAGCAGAATGCCTTCGGTTTGAAGGACGCCGGGTTCAACGTGGTGGCGTCGAGTGAATCGGGGATGCTGTCGCAGGTCGAGCGGGCCATTCGCCGCGACGAGCCGATCCTGTTCCTCGGCTGGGAGCCGCATCCGATGAACACGCGCTTCAAGATCAGGTTCCTCACCGGCGGCGACGCCTTCTTCGGCCCCGACTTCGGCGATGCCACGGTGTACACGGCGACGCGCAAGGGTTATGTGGCGGCCTGTCCGAACGTGGGGCAACTGCTGCAGAACCTGAGTTTCACCCTGGACATGGAGAACCGCATCATGGGTTCGATCCTCGACGACAAGATGGAACCGGAAGCCGCCGCGCGGGCCTGGCTCAAGGCCAACCCGCAGGTGCTGGAGGGCTGGTTGCAGGGGGTCAGCACGCTGGAGGGCAAGCCGGGGCTGGAGGCGGTGCGCGCCAGTCTTTAAAGGGCGCTGCCGCGGGTGGGCGTGTAGAACAGCGAGGACAGCGCGCCTTCGTGTTCCAGCAGGTGGATCTTCTTGTCGATGCCGCCGGCGTAGCCGGTCAGGCTGCCATCGCGACCGATGACCCGGTGGCAGGGGATGATGATCGAGATCGGGTTGTGCCCCACCGCCCCGCCGACCGCCTGGCTGGACATGCTCGCCAGGCCGGTGCGGGCGGCCACCGCCTTGGCGATCTCGCCGTAGGTGGTGGTGGCGCCGTAGGGGATCTCGCAGAGCAGGGTCCAGACCGCCTGGCGAAAGTCGCTGCCCAGGGGGGCCATGGGCAGCTCGGCGATGGCGGGCTGTGCACCGGCGAAATAGCGGTCGAGCCAGTCGCGGGCCTGGATCAGGAAAGGCAGGTCGTCGTTGACGATCAGTTCGCCCGGGGAGCTGTCGCCAAAGTACTTCTGGCCCACCATCCACAGGCCCATCAGGTGGCTGTCGCTGCTCGCCAGTTGCAGGGTGCCGACAGGGGATTGGTAGGTGGTGGAGTAGAACATGGGGGTGCGGCTCCTGGGGTCAGGGGGCAGTCTTTACCATGGGCACGTGATGGATCTCAAGGCTGCGGTGATCCAGCCCTGGTTCATCGGGTGGTCGATCCACACCGCTGGCTCGGCCCGACACGAGGCCGAACGAAGAGGTGAAAGATTGCGTCGCGCATCGCCACGGCGATATTTTCTGGCGAACTCGGCGCAACCCTGCAATAAATTGCAACAATCACCCCGCCATTGCTTCTTACAATGGCCACATTCCCCCGCCGCAACCGCACAAGGACTGCCGATGACCTGCGCCATGGCCCTGGAAGCACTGGCCTTCGATCACCAGGATGGTGAAGAGATCCTCCCCCACTGCCACATCCAGGCGCAGCTGATCCACGCCCTGTCCGGCGTGATGCTGGTGGGTGCCGCGGGGACGCACTGGGTGGTGCCGTCCGGCCATGCGCTGTGGGTACCGCCTGGCACCGGGCACCAGATCCGCATGTTCGGCAGCGTGCGCATGCGCACCCTGTTCATGCCCGCCTCGACCTGGCCCTGGGGCGGCCAGGACTGTCAGCTGATCACCGTCACCGCGCTGCTGCGCGAGCTGCTGGTGGCCGCCAGCGCGTTGCCGCTGGCGATCGAGCACGAGCGCCGGCGGCGCTGTATCCACGCCCTGCTGCTGGAGGAAATGCACGCCGCGCAGACCGTCGGCATCCACCTCGCCATGCCCGCCGATCCGCGCCTGCAGCGCCTGTGCAACCAGGTCATCGCGCGCCCGGCGGACGAAACCGGGCTGGAGGACTGGGCGCAGCAACTGAACATGAGCGGCCGGACCCTGGCCCGGCTGTTCCAGCGCGAACTGGGGATGAACTTCGGCGACTGGCGCACCCGCGTGCGCATGGTCCTGGGCATGCAGCGCCTGATTGCCGGCGCCTCGGTACTGGAGGTGGCGCTGGAGCATGGCTACCAGAGTCCCAGTGCGTTCGCGCAGACCTTCAGGCGCATCATCGGCCAGTTGCCCAGCCACTATCAGGGGCTGGCGGGCTGAGGTTGTCCGTTTCGCGAGGGTCGTTGTCCGCAGCGCGAGCGCACCGGCAAGCAGCGCTGCCTAACCTGCCGGAGTCACCACGAAAATGACTCCAGACCATGCCCATAGCCTTCTCCCTTCGCCCGCGGGCACTGGCCTGCGCCACTGCGCTGCTGGCCGGCTGCTCGGCGCTCAGCGAGCATCCCGCGCCCGCCACCACCGCGCCGGTGGTCGCCGACTGGCACGCCCTCGCCAGTGAAACCAGCAATGCCCCGGCCGACGCCCAATGGTGGCGCCTGTACCAGGATCCGCAGCTCGATCAACTGGTAACCCGCGCCCTGACCCACAACCTCGACCTGCAGGCGGCCCTCGCCCATGTCGACGAACTGCTCGCCCTGCTCGGCCAGAGCAAGGCCCGGCAATGGCCGGATACCCGCCTGTCGTGGCACAGCGATTACGGTCGCAGCGACGAGGACCAGAGCGCAGCCAAGGCCAGCGGCCAGCGCGCGCCATCGCAGTGGAGCCACGGCCCCGCCTTCGCCCTCGACTACCAGATCGACCTGTGGGGCCAGGTGCGCCAGTCGATCCTCGCCGCCCAGGCCAATGCCGAGGCCGCCGAAGCCGCCCGTGACCAGCTGCGCGTCGGTATTGCCGCCGGCACCGCTCGCGCCTATGCCAGCGCCTGTGCCTATGCGGCGCGGGCGATGATCCAGGAGCGCTCGCTGGACACCGTGCGCCAGAGCCTCGACCTGACCGAGCGCCAGCGTCGTTCCGGGCTGGTCACCGACCTGGAAGTGCAACGTCTGCGCAGCCTGCTGGAAGAAACCCGCGCGGACCTGGCACCGTTGCAGGCCGAACAGGAGGCGGCGCTGGAGGAGCTGGCGCTGCTGGTCGGTGCCGAGCGTGACAGCCTGCCGCCAGCGATCAGCGGCTGTCGCAACGTGCCGCAACTGGCCCGCCCGCTGCCGGTGGGCGATGGCTGGGCGCTGCTGCAGCGTCGCCCGGATATCCGCCAGGCCCGGCGCGAGCTGGAAGCGGCCAGCCGCGAAGTCGGGATACGCCAGGCGGACTACCTGCCGAGCGTCTCGTTCGGCGCCGCGATCGCTTCGTCCGCCGATCACCTGGGCGACCTTGGCGAACACCAGGCGATCAGCTACAGCGTCGGGCCGCTGATCAGCTGGCGTTTTCCCAATGTCCTCGCCACCCGCGCCCGCGTCGATGGCGCCAGGGCTCATGAACGCGGGCAACTGGCGCGCTTCCGTCAGCGGACGCTGGTCGCCCTCAAGGAAGTGCGCCAGAGCCTGCTCCGCTACAGCGCTGAAAACCGCCACCGTGCGGCCCTGCTCGCCGCGCTCGACAGCGGGCGCAAGGCTTACCAGCTGGCCCGCCTCAACCACCGCGCCGGCGCCATCGACTTCCTCGACCTGCTCGACAGCGAGCGCGCCCTGGTGCGTCTCGAAGCGGACAAGGCCGAGGCCGACCGCCAGTTGATGGAACGCCAGATCGATCTCTTTCAGGCCCTCGGTGGCGGCTGGCAGGAACCCGCCGCCCACTACGCCGCCAACGACCAGGGAACTGCCCGATGAATATCGCCGTCGATGAACAACGCGCCCAGCTCGGCGCCGACACCACACCCCCGCCACGCCATGGACGCCAGCGTCTGTACTGGCTCGGCGGTGCCGCCCTGAGCCTGGCGGTGCTCGGCTACAGCCTGTACTGGCTGGACAGCGGGCGTTATCTGGAGCAGACCGACGACGCCTATGTGCGCGCCGACTGGATCACCATCAGCCCGAAGGTCGCAGGCTACGTCGCCGAGGTCCTGGTCGCGGACAACCAGGCGGTGGCTGCCGGCGATCCGCTGGTACGCATCCATGACCGCGACTACCAGGCCCGCCTGCTCCAGGCCCGGGCCCGGCAGAACGAAAGCCGCGCGGCGATCGCCGCACAGCAGGCGGCGCTGGTCACCCTGGAGGCGCGCCTGCAGGAACAGCAGGCGCTGATCGACCAGGCCGCTGCCGATATCGACAGTGCCCGCGCCGAACGCCAACGGGCGCAGCTGGACTTCCAGCGCTATCGCGACCTGGTGGCGCAACAGGCGGCCAGCGAGCAGCGTCTGGAAAGCGCCAGTGCCGACTTCGCCCGCGCCCGCTCGGCGCTGAGCCGTGCCGAGGCCGCCGCCAGCCGCCAGCACACCCGCCTCAGTGTGCTGCAGGCCAGCCGAGAACAGGCGACCGCCCTGCTCGACCAGCAACGGGCCCGCGCCGCCGAGGCGGATGCCAGCCTGGAGCTGGCCAGCCATGAACTGGAGGACACCCTGATCCGCGCGCCCATCGCCGGCGTGGTCGGCCAGCGCCGCGTGCGTCAGCGCCAGTACGTCACCCCGGGGCTGCCGCTGCTGGCACTGGTCCCGGTGGAGCAATCCTTCGTGGTCGCCAACTTCAAGGAAACCCAGCTGCGCCGCATGCGTCCGGGGCAACCGGTGACGCTGCTGGTCGACAGCTTCCCCGGCCAGGTCCTGCATGGCCGGGTCGACAGCTTCTCGCCGGGCTCCGGTGCGGTGTTCGCCCTGCTGCCGCCGGACAATGCCACCGGCAACTTCACCAAGATCGTCCAGCGCTTTCCGGTCAAGGTGGTGCTGGAGGACGGCGCCCGGCAGAAGCTGCCGATCCTGCCGGGCATGTCGGTGATCGCCGAGGTCGACACCCATGAGCCTTGATGCGCAGAAGATCTCGCTGAAGTCCTGGGTCGCGGTGGTCGGCGGGCTGTTCGGCTGCTTCATGGCCGGGATGAACGTGCATGTCACCAGCGCCGCCCTGCCGGAGATCGAAGGCTCGCTGGGCGCCACCTTCGAGGAAGGCTCGTGGATTTCCACGGCCTACCTGGTCGCCGAGATCGTGATGATCCCGCTCACCGCCTGGCTGGTGCAGGTGTTCTCGTTGCGCCGGGTGATGCTGGTGGGCTCGGCGATCTTCCTGCTGGCCTCGGTGGCCTGTTCGCTGGCGCCCAACCTGGCGAGCATGATCCTGATCCGGGTGATCCAGGGCGCGGCCGGCGCGGTGCTGATCCCGTTGTCGTTCCAGCTGATCATCACCGAGCTGCCGGCGTCGAAGGTGGCGATGGGCATGGCCCTGTTCAGCCTGTCCAACAGCGTGGCCCAGGCCGCCGGCCCGTCCATCGGCGGCTGGCTCACCGATGCGTACAGCTGGCGCTGGATCTTCTATCTGCAGTTGCTGCCCGGAGTGGCGCTGCTGGCGGCCATCGCCTGGGCCATCCCGGCGCAGCCCATGCAGTTGCAGCGCCTGCGCCAGGGGGACTGGCTGGGAATCGCGGCCATGATCGTCGGCCTCGGCGCCATCCAGATCGTCCTCGAGGAAGGCGGGCGCAAGGACTGGTTCGGCTCGAACTTCATCACCTGGACCCTGGTCGTCGGCGTGCTGGCCCTGTTGCTGTTCATCCATACCCAGTTGTTCGGCAGGCGCGCCTTCATCAACCTGCGCCTGCTGGCCGGCTACAACTTCGGCGTGGCCAGCGCGGCGATGTTCGTCTTCGGCGGGGCGACCTTCGGCCTGGTGTTCCTGGTGCCCAACTACCTGTCGCAGATGCATGACTACAACGCTCGGGAAATCGGCGTCAGCCTGATCGCCTATGGCCTGGTGCAACTGCTGCTGGCGCCATTCATGCCCAGGCTGATGAGCTGGCTCACGCCCAAGCTGATGGTCGCCAGCGGCTTCGCCATCATGGCGCTGGGCTGTTATCTCGGGGCCTGCCTGGATGCCGACGCGGCGGCCAATGTGATCATCCCGTCGACGGTGATCCGCGGGATCGGCCAGCCATTCATCATGGTGGCGCTGTCGGTGCTGGCGGTGTCGGGCTTGTCGAAAAGCGAAGCGGGATCGGCCTCGGCGCTGTTTTCCATGCTGCGCAACCTCGGTGGCGCAGTGGGCACGGCGGTGCTGACCCAGGTGGTGTCGCAGCGCGAACGTTTTCATTCGGTGCGGATCGGCGAACAGGTGGATGTGTTTTCACCGGCGTTGCAGGAGCGCCTGCAAGGGGCGCCGGATGAGCTGGAGGTGCTGGCGCGACTCGGCGAGCACATACGCCATGAGTCGTTCCTGATGGCGTATGGCGATGCGTTCTATCTGGCGTTCGTCGCCCTGCTGGTGTGTGCGGGGGCGGCGCTGTTGTTGCGCAGCGGGAAAAGCTGAAGATTGGCAGTGGTCTGCCGGGCCGACGGCGACTGCTGTCGCTCCTCTCGGGGCATTAGATCCACCGCCTACAAAACAGCAGGAAGATTCCCACTTACACGGGACGAATCAGCAACTAAAAACACCCACTCGAGGATTTAGCTCATAACGCCCAAGAAACCCGCCAACGTCGAAGGTGCCTGTGAAGACTTCAACGATCGCAAGAGTGATCAAACTCACCAGCCTGTTTCTGCGCGAGCAATTGAGAGAGCCCATCTCATTGCTCTGGACGCTCATTTCACCCAGCGCCCTGTTCTATCTGATCACCTACACCAATGCCCCCTCCGACAGCGCAAGTGACAACTACCTCCACTCGACGGCAGGCTTCCATGCCTATATCGCCGCCACCGTGGCCTTTTTCGGTGTCGCCTTCTACATCATCGGACGCAGGGAAAGCGGGTTTATCAGATCCTTCATCTACTGCGCCGAGGCGAAAAACATCTTCCTGGTGTCACACCTGATCTGCTGTTTCCTGACGGCATCGCTCTATTGCCTGACGTTCTATCTGATTACCAAGCCTGGCTTCGGTGAATACAGCGTTTCGGAAATGACGCTGATCCTCTACAGGTTCCTCACCTGCTTCATCATCTTCTGCACCCCGGCATTGCTGCTCGCCAACCGCCGACTGAAATTCCAGACGGCCAACACCGTTATCTCGATCATCATCTTCGCCTTGATCCTGCTGGCACTGCTGTCGACCAGGGTGCAGAGCCCAGCCCTGGATATCGTCAATCTGCTCAATATCTTCCTGCTCTCGAAAAACATCATGGCCGGCCACTATCAAGCCTTGCCCTTCATGCTGTCGTTCATCGGCGTACTGCTTGTGACCTTCGTGTACACCGCACGAAAACTGAAGATCAACCCGGTATGGAGCAGATACTGATGCCCGCCATCAAAGCCCAGGCCCTGTCACTGAAGTTCAAGGACAAGGTCCTGTTCGACAACGCCAATATCCTCATCGGGAAAAACGAGATCACCGGAATCATCGGCAAGAATGGCGCCGGCAAAACCACCTTCTTCGACCTGATCTGCGCCATCCGCCGCCCGGACCGGGGCACACTGGAAAACCTCACGCACCAGCATTCCTATCTGTCACAGACCCTGGGCATGCCGGCGACCCTGTCGATGAAAGAAATCTACGAAATGACTGCAGCGCTGTCCTGCGCACGGATTCCGTCGCTGGCCACGACCTTGCAGACCTTCCACGCCTGGGATACCCGACTGGCAACGAAATTCAGCGAGACATTGAAAAAACGCCCAAGCCATTGCAGCTACGGGGAGATCCGTTTCTTCTTCACCCTGTCGCTCATCTCGTTTGCAAAAGAACTGCTGATCCTCGACGAACCCACCGCCGGGGTCGATCCCGAATCGCGCCACTACATCTGGTCGTTCATCAAGAAAGCCCGGGAGAACGGCGCGACCATCATCGTCTCGTCGCACAACATCCAGGAGATCTGCGAGCACTGCGACAGCTTCCACCTGATTCACAATCAGCAGTTCTCCCGCTTCGACAGTGCCCAGGCGTTCATGAGCAGATTTGGCGGGGCCACGCTGGATGACGCCTTCATCGCAAGCATCTACAGCTGACATGACCGCCTGAAACGGGGCTGATCCGACGCCGCAGACGCGAATCAACCCCGCTGACGGAATTCACTGCCCCACCGGAATGGTGAACCTGAACTCCGTCCCCTTCCCCAGCTCGCTGCGCGCCTCGATCCGTCCGCCGTGGGCCTCGACGATACCCTGGGTGATGTACAGGCCCAGCCCGGTCCCGGTCGGATTGCCCGCCTTCAGCGTCCAGTAGCGATCGAACACGTGAGGCAACTGGTCCGCGGCGATCCCTTCGCCGTTGTCGCGTACGGTGAAGACGATCTCGTTGCCCCCCGCCACCGCATGCACTCCCACCGCGCCCAGGCGGGGAGTGAACTTGATGGCATTGCCCACCAGGTTCGACAGCACCTGGAACAGCCGCTCCGGATCGGCATGGATCTTCAGCGCCGGCTCGCTCTCGAAGGCGATGCTGATGTCCTTGTTCAAGGCCAGCGGCGCCAGCAGGGCCTGGGTCTCTTCGAAGAGCTGCCCGACATCCAGGGTCTTCGGCGAGATGGTGTAGCGCCCGGCATCGATCTTCGAGGTATCCAGCAGATCGTCCAGCAGCGTGCTCATGCGCCCCGCCGCCTGCTGCATGGTGTCGATGGCCGTGGCGATGCGCCGCGAGGTGTGCGGGCCGTCGGAACTGAAGGTCTTCTGCATCATGCCGCAGAGCATGGAGATCACCGTCATCGGGTTGCGCAGGTCGTGGGACACCACCGCCACCAGGTCATCGCGGGCGCGCACCGCCTGCTGCTCGCGACGTACCTGGCGCGCCAGGTCGTTTTCCAGGGCGGAACGGCGCAGGTCATTGGCGGCGAACAGGTCACCCTGGCTCCACTTGCGCGAAATCCCCGCCATCTCCACTTTCCAGATCTCGAACGAGGTGCGCGGACGCAGGCGCAGGCCGGTCTCGGAGTTTTCCAGGTCCAGCGGTTTGCGTGGATCACCGCTCCAGTTGATGCTCTCCTTGACCTCCGGGCGGAACCACAGCACGCCGTTGTCCACCGGCTTGGGCAGGCTCATGGCCAGCACGCCGCTGGCGACCGCCTGGTACGCCAGGGCCGGCGGGTACACGGCGGACAGGTTGTGGCTGGCGAACACCGGCTCGCCGCTGTGCTGCAACCATTGGTGCAGGGCGCGGATCTCGTCGGGCTCGGGGCAGTTACCGTGGCGGTGCAACTGCCGGTCCTCGATGATCGCCACGCCGCCGGCGCCGGTCAGCGCCATCAGCACCTCGGGCTGCCCCGCGAGGCCGTCGAAGACGGTCTGCGGCGAGTCGACCAGCGCCTGGTTGAGCAGCGCCAGGGCCTCGATCTTGGCGTCGCGCTGGCGGCTGACGTCGAGGGCCTCCATGGCGCTGATCTGCAGCGACAGCACCTGGCCGATGGCCTGGCAGGCCATGCGCAGTTCGTGGGGGACATGCAGCGGCTGGCGATTGCCGCAGCTGATCAGGCCCCACAGCTCGCCGTCCTTGAGCAGCGAGATGCTCATGGACGACAGCACGCCCATGTTCTTCATGTACTGGCAGTGGATCGGCGACACGCTGCGCAGGGTGGCGAAACTCATGTCCAGCGGCGCCTGGGTATCCGGGCGCAGGCGCGGCACCAGCGCGACGGCCTGGTAATCGGCATCGGGGATGATCCGCAGCCAGTTGCTGCGGTACAGCTCGCGGGCTTGCTGGGGAATGTCGGAAGCCGGGAAGAACAGGCCGTTGAACACTTCCATGGCCGGCGCGGAGGCTTCGGCGATCACCTGGCCGTGGCCCTCTTCCTCGAAGCGGTAGATCAATACCCGGTCGTAGCCGGTCATGGCCTGGATCTCGCGCACGCTGATGTCGTACAGCGCCTGCAGCGACTTCGCCCCCTGCAGGCGCTGAAGCATGCGCCCGAGGTTGATCAGGTTGCCGGCGATGCTGTCGGCCCCGAAATGCCGGGCGTGCACTTCCAGTTCGAGGATCAGCACACCGTCGTGGCGATGCAGCAGACCGTCGAAGCTCAGGCCGCCGAGCTGTACCTGCAGGGGCGATTCGTTGGACAGCAGCGGCTGCTCCAGGGTCGGACGCAGCGCGGCCAGCGCCTGCGCGCCGAGCAACTGCTCCAGGGGCTGCCCGATCAGCGCCTGCGGTTCATGGCCCAGCAGGGTTTCGACGTTGGCGCTGACCTGGAGGATGCGCAGGTCCGGCTCGCTCAGGGTGACCAGCAGGCCATGGGGCTGGATCGCCCCGGGAAAACGGATCGGCTCGTTGGCGCAATCGGCCAGCAGTTCGTCGAAAGCCTTCTGCTCTTCGGCGTTCACAGCAGTACCTCCCGGCTTTCCAGCCAGCGTTCGAAACAGCGGAATGTCTGCTGCGCGGCCGCGACCACGACGCCGCGCCCGGCGGCGTCCAGCGGGCGAGCGCACAGCAGGGAGAGAAAGGCCCGCCAGCGGCGCCCGGTGTCGCTGCCGTAGACATCGAGAAAGGCCGCGCCATTGCTGGCATCGAGGCCGAGACGGCGGTGGATTTCCCGGCGCAGCACCTGGCCGCCGAGGGTCGCGCCCTCGATGACATAGAGCACGCCGAGGCAGGCGGCGCTCGAACCGAGCGGCGGCAACTGGCGACACACCGGCAACTGCGCCAGCGCCTCGGCGGACAGGCCCAGGGCGCGCAGGTCGTCGCCCAGGGTGGCGGTCTTGTGCAGCGATTGCGGATCGACCTCGGCGGGCAGGTCGCTGCGTTGTCGCAACGCGGCTTCCAGCGGTGCATAGAAGCCGTGATAGGCCTGCATCAGGCGCAGGAAGGCCGGGAGATCGAGGGTGTCGGAGAAGAAAGGCAGGCGTTTTTCCAGTGCGATGTGCAGGTCGCCGGTGCCCGCACGCAGGGCTTGAAGGACCGGCGCCGAAGCGACGTCACAGGGCGTTGATTGCATGTGGCCTCTGATCTGATGAATGACCTCGTGATGGCCAATGGCTAAAAGCTGATCGAAAGATCAACAGACAAAATGGACTAATTCCTACAGCCGCGCAACGTGGGATTCAGTTGGCGCGCTAAAGGAAATGCCAGCGGGTTTTCGCCATGTCGGCACTGGCTCGCGGGCCGATCGCGGTGCACTGGAGCAGGTGGATTTCGACGGTGGCGCCTGCGATCGCGTATAAACTCGCTCCACCTTGAAACGCGCTGCCGGTATGGTGCGCCGACTCCCTTCCCAGCGCGGACGATCGACATGGACAGATTCCAGGAAATGAAGGTCTTGCTCGCCGTCACCGACGCCGGCAGCTTCGCCGCCGGCGCCCGCCTGCTGGGCATGTCGCCGCCCAGCGTGACGCGGGTGATCGCCGGCCTGGAGCAGCGCCTGGGCACCCTGCTGCTGGCGCGCAGCACCCGCAGCCTGCGCCTGACCGAAGCCGGTCGGCGCTTCGTCGCGGACTGCAAGCGCATCCTGGTCGATCTGCAGGAGGCCGAGGAACTGGCCACCGGCAGCGACATCCGCCCGCGCGGCAACCTGACCGTCACCGCACCGGTGATGTTCGGCGAGCTGTTCCTGATCCCGCTGATCACCGAGTTCCTGATGAGCCACCCCGAGGTGACCGTCAATGCGCTGCTGGTGGACCGCCTGGTGAACATGGTCGACGAAGACGTGGATGTCGCCGTGCGCATCGGTCTGCTCGCGGACACCGCGCTGCAGGCCATCCAGGTCGGTGAAATCCGTCCGGTGGTGTGCGCCGCACCGGCCTTTCTCGACCAGGTCGGCCGGCCCGCCACGCCCGACGAGGTGCTCGACGCGCCGATCGTCATGTCCAGCACCAGCAGCCTGCTCACCGAATGGCAGTTCGATGTCGGTGGCACGCCGCGGGTCCTGCGTCCCGAACCGCGCCTGCTGGTCAGCTCCAACCAGGCGGCGATCAATGCCGCGTGCCAGGGCTGGGGCTTCACCCGGGTGCTGTCCTACCAGGCCGCCGAACGGGTGGCCAGGGGCGAGCTGGAACTGGTCCTCGAGGACTTCGCCATCCAGGCCTTTCCCGTGCATGTGCTGTATCAGCCCGGCGCACGGGTGCCGGCCAAGGTCAGCCGCTTCATCGAGCACTGCGTCGAGCGTTTTCGCGACACCCCCGCCCTGCACCTGGCGCGGCACGCCAGGCCATGAGCCGCTATCGGCAGATGCAGGCCTTTGTCGCCGTGGTCGAGGCCGGCAGCCTGGCCGCCGCGGCGCGGCGGCTGGCCTGGTCGCCGGCGACCCTGATCCGCCTGGTCGACGCCCTGGAAACCCGCCTCGACAGCGCGCTGCTGTTGCGCGGTCCGCGCGGGGTGAGCCTGACGCCGGCGGGCGAACGCTTCGCCGCCAGTTGCCGGCAGATTCTCCAGCAGCTCGAGAGCGCCGAACGCTCCGCCGCCGGCCTGCATGTGCGCCCCGCCGGGCGCCTGAACATCGCCCTGCCGCTGCTGATGGACCACCAGGTGTTCACCCCGATCGCCCTCGCCTACCTGCGCGCCTACCCCGAGGTGCAACTGGTCACCCGGGCCAGCGATACCCTGCCGCGGCTGCTGGAAGATGCCATCGATGTCGCCCTGACCCTGGGCCAGCAGCCAGACTCGTCGGACTTCGCCATGCCGCTGGGCCGGGTCAGTCCGATCGTCTGCGCGTCGCCGGCGTACCTTGCCGCCTGGGGTGTGCCACTGACGCCCGACGATCTGGCCGCCCATCGCACCGTGCTGACCAGCGCCCCCGGCTATGCCAGCGAATGGCGCTTGCGTCACGCCGATGGCAGCCGGCCGGTCCGGCTCAGGCCGGTGCTGACCTGCACCACCCAGCGCGGCGCCATCCATGCCGCGACCCTGGGCCTGGGCCTGGTTCGCTGCATGAGCTACGAGGCCCACCAGGAGCTGCAGAGCGGCAAGCTGGTGCGAGTCCTCGGCGCCTTCGCCAGCCCCGGCCTGCCCGCGCAGCTGATCTACCGCGACGGGCGCCGGGCCGATGCGCGGGTGCGCAGCTTCATCGACTTCGCCACGCCGCTGCTGCGTGAACACGCGGCCTTTCTCGGCTGACTGTTTCGGAATACGGAATTATGGATTGCCATTGCTGGCGATTCTGTCGATCCGCGAACGGGCGCAGGATGCCTCCAGCAGCGCCGCACCGCTGCCCTTCCCCTGACTCGACACGGAACCTCGATCATGTCCCAGACCGCCATCAAGCTGTATCGCCACCCGCTTTCCGGCCACGCCCATCGCATCGAACTGCAACTCGCCCTGCTCGGCCTGCCGGTCGAACTGGTGTTCGTCGACCTGGCCAACGGCGCGCACAAGGCCCCGGAATTCCTCGCGCTCAACCCGTTCGGGCAGATTCCGGTGATCGACGACAACGGCACGGTCATCGCCGACTCCAACGCGATCCTGGTCTACCTGGCAAAACGCTACGGCAACGACCAGTGGCTGCCGGAAGACCCGGTAGGCGCCGCCCGCGTGCAACGCTGGCTGTCGGTCGCGGCCGGGCCGGTGGCCTATGGTCCGGCGGCGGCGCGCCTGATCACCGTGTTCAATGCCAGCTTCCATGCCGACGAGGTCATCGCCCGCGCCCATACCCTGCTCCAGGTGATGGAGGGCGAGCTGGCCGACAGGCCGTTCCTGGCCGGCGCGACGGCGACCATCGCCGATGTCGCCAACTACTCGTACATCGCCCATGCGCCGGAAGGCAACGTGTCGCTGCAGGCCTACCCGAATGTGCGGGCCTGGCTGCAACGCATCGAGGCACTGCCGGGCTTCGTCGGCATGCCGCGCACCGCCGCCGGCCTGCAGGCTGGTTGAATGCCACGGGCCGCCTCGGCGGCCCTTTTCCAGGAGAGCCGCGATGGACAGTTCGTCGAAGTCACCCTGGCACGCCGGCGAGAAACAGTTGCAGGCGCGCTTCAATGTCGCCGAGCGCATGGAACTGGTCGGCCAGAGAGTCATCCGTGACCACCTGCCCGAGCAGCACCGGACCTTCTATGGGCAACTGCCGTTCATCGTGGTCGGCGCCGTGGATGATCACGGCCAGCCCTGGGCCACGCTGCTGGAAGGCCCGCCAGGGTTCGCCCGCTCTCCCGATCCGCGCCACCTGCTGCTGGCGACCCGCGCGCACAGCCAGGATCCCGCCAGCGCCGGCCTGCGCGCGGGACGGGCGATCGGCCTGCTCGGCATCGAACTGCACAGCCGCCGGCGCAACCGTATGAACGGCAGCATCCGCCGCATCGACAGCGCCGGCATCGAGGTCGAGGTCGAACAGTCCTATGGCAACTGCCCGAAGTACATCCAGCCGCGCGCCTTCACCTATGTCGGCGAGTCTGCGCAGGAACGCCCCGAAACGTTCACCGCGCTGAACCCGCAGACCCGGGAGATGATCCGCGCGGCGGACACCTTCTTCATCGCCAGCCATGTCGAGCATGACGCTGGTCGCCACGCGGTGGACGTCTCGCACCGCGGCGGCCGCCCCGGCTTCATCGCCATCGAGGGCAACCGCCTGATCGTGCCCGACTACAGCGGCAACCAGTTCTTCAACACCCTGGGCAACCTGTTGCTCAACCCGGTCGCCGGACTGCTGTTCGTCGACTTCGCCAGCGGCGATCTGCTGCAGGTTGCGGGTCGCACCGAGCTG
This sequence comes from Pseudomonas sp. zfem002, assembly GCF_032621685.1. Taxonomy (NCBI): domain Bacteria; kingdom Pseudomonadati; phylum Pseudomonadota; class Gammaproteobacteria; order Pseudomonadales; family Pseudomonadaceae; genus Pseudomonas; species Pseudomonas sp. zfem002. The sequence goes on from NZ_JAVYJH010000026.1 coordinate 38,768, forward strand.
CTGCTGGACGACCCACGGCTCCACCACGTCGAGGGTGCCGAACGGCTCTGGAGCCTCGACGTCGAGCGGGTCGTGCTGCGCCGCGCCGCCACGGCGCTGCGCTGGACGACCCTGCCTGCCTGAGTTTTTTCAACCTATCGAGGAACCTGCACATGTCCCATCCCGAGATCCGCCCACCCGTACCGCCGTTCACCCGCGAGTCGGCGCTGCTCAAGGTGCGCCTGGCCGAAGACGGCTGGAACAGCCGCGACGCGGCCAGGGTCGCCCTGGCCTATACGCCGGACACCCAGTGGCGCAACCGCGCCGAATTCATCGACGGCCGCGCCGAGGCCGAAGCCTTTCTGCGGCGCAAATGGCACAAGGAGCTGGAGTATCGCCTGATCAAGGAACTGTGGGCCTTCGACGGCAACCGCATTGCCGTGCGCTACGCCTACGAATGGCACGACGACTCGGGCAACTGGTTCCGTTCCTATGGCAACGAGAACTGGGAGTTCGACGAGCACGGCCTGATGGCGCGACGCTTCGCCTGCATCAACGACCTGCCGATCAGCGAGGCGCAGCGCAAGTTCCACTGGCCGCTGGGACGGCGGCCGGATGAGCATCCGGGGTTGTCGGCGTTGGGGTTGTGAGGGGGGGCTGTGTGGTGACCGTCTGGTGCCTGTCTTGAGGCTTGCAGTGCTCTCGAGATCGAGCGCCGCCCGCGCGGCGCATCGCGGGCTACGCCCGCTCCCACATTTGTTGCAACGCGCCATGGCCTGTTGGATTTGAGTTGTTAGCCTTTGTTTTTCGGCGATGCATCGCGGGGAGGCTGTTGGGCTCGACTCGGTATCGAGTCGAACCAACAAGGCGGTCAACCATGGCCTGTCAGACATAGGTACGTTGCAACAAATGTGGGAGCGGGCGTAGCCCGCGATGCGCCGCGCGGGCGGCGCTCGATCTTGAGGACGCTGGAAAAGCATCGCCATGCACACCGCGAAGCGCCGCGCGGGCGGCGCTCGATCTTGAGGACGCTGGAAGAGCATCGCCATGCACACCGCGAAGCGCCGCGCGGACGGCGCTCGATCCTGAGGACGCTGGAAGAGCATCGCCATGCACACCGCGATGCACCGCGGACGGGGCGCTCAATCTTGCCCCCCTCACTCCCCCCGCAACACAACCTCGGCACACAACCCACCCTCCTGCCGATTGCTCAGGCGCAATTCCCCACCCAGGCTCGCCGCCAGTTGCGCGGCGATGGCCAGGCCCAGGCCGGTGCCGCCGGTATCGCGGTTGCGCGAGCTTTCCAGGCGGAAGAACGGCTTGAGCACCTCGCCCAGCGCCGCCTCGGGAATCCCCGGACCCTTGTCCAGCACCTGGATCGACAAGCGCCCGGCGGACACGCCCTGCACACGCAGCCGCGCCTCGCCGCCGAACTTCAGCGCGTTGTCGACCAGGTTGGTCAACAGGCGGCGCAACGCCTGGGGCCGGCTGACGATCACCCCACCGGCCGGCGCGTCCAGGGCGACCGGCTTGCCGGTGTCGAGGTAGTCGAACACCAGGCTTTCGAGAAACGCATCGAGACGGATCCGGCTGGCCGGCTCCGTCGAGGGCTCGGTACTGCGGGCATAGGCCACGCCCTCCTTGACCAGGTGCTGGATCTCGTCGAGGTCGCTGCACAGCTTGTCCTTTTCCGCACAGTCCTCCATGAACTCGACCCGCAGCTTCATCCGCGTGATCGGCGTCTGCAGGTCGTGGGAGATGGCGGCGAGCAGTTGCACCCGCTCCTTCACATAGGCGGCGATGCGCTCCTGCATGGCGTTGAACGCAGCGGCCGCCCTGGCGACCTCGGTCGGGCCGCGTTCCTCCAGCGCTTGTGCCGGGCGGCTGAGGTCGAGGTTGTCGACCGCGCTGGCCAGGTGGGTCAGCGGGCGCATGGCGGTGCGCACGGCAAGCCAGGTGCAGGCCAGCAGCAACGCCAGTTGCCCCAGCAACAGCAACGGCAGCCAGGGCGACAAGGGCATGATCGACGGACGTACATCGAGGGTCAGCGGCTGGCCGTCGGCGAAGCGCAGGTGCGCCTGGTAATGCGCGCGGCTGTCGGGGATATCGCGGAACGTCAGGTCATAGTGCGCGCCGAGGGTGGCCCTGATCGACTTCACCGAGACCGGCTCATCCTGCATCGCCACGCCCGCTTCGCCCTGATCCAGGCGATAGCTGTAGTTGGGCCGCTGCAGGCGCGCCAGCCAGGCCGGCCGTTCCGCCGCCGGCAGCCGCTCGAGAATCGCCACCGAGGTGTCGATGTCCTGCTCGAAGTTGCTCAGCATCAGGGTTTTCGCGCTGCTGTAGCGCTCGAAGGTCTGCAGGCCGAAGGACAGGCCGTGGGCGAGCACCAGGCTGGCAAGGAAGATCAGCGACAGCCGCGAGGCCAGGCTGCGCGGCCAGCGACTCATGACGTGCCCTCGATCAGGCGCACGGCGAAGCTGAACACATAGCCTTCGTTGCGCACCGTCTTGATGTAGGCCGGCTGCCGCGCGTCGTCCAGCAGGCGCTGGCGCAGGCGGCTGACCATCAGGTCGATGGAGCGGTCGAACAGATCGGCCTCGCGGCCCTGGGTCAGGTTGAGCAACTGGTCGCGGCTGAGCACCCGTTGCGGATGGTCGAGAAACACCCGCAGCAGACGGTACTCGGCGCCGCTCAGGGCCACTACCGTGTCGTGGTCGTCGAGCAGATGGCGCGCCGTGGTATCCAGGCGCCAGTTGCCGAAGCCCAACAGCCGCGCCTGCTCGCTGACCACCAGGTTCGGCGGCAGCATGCGCGTGCGACGCAGCACCGCATTGATCCGCGCCAGCAGTTCGCGGGCCGAGAACGGCTTGACCAGGTAGTCGTCGGCGCCCATTTCCAGGCCGACGATGCGGTCGGTTTCGTCATCCCGCGCGGTGAGCATCAACACCGGGGTATGCCGGTGCTTGCCGGCGCGCAGCTCGCGACAGAGCACCAGGCCATCGTCGCCGGGGAGCATGATGTCGAGGACGATCAGATCGACCTGACCGGCGTCGAGAAAGGCGCGCATCTGCCGGCCGTCGGCGGCCAGGGTGGTGCGCAGGCCATTCTTCTTCAGGTAGTTGCCCACCAGCTCGCGGATTTCCCGGTCGTCGTCGACGATCAGCACATGGTCAGCGTTGGCATCCATCGCAGTGGCCTTTTAGCGGGGAGAAGGTGGGTGGAGTCTATCGAGCCGGGAATCGTCTGACAGCCCGGTTTGTAGGGTTATGTATCAGAACCGTACCGGTATACCTGAAGCGACAGTAAAGACCGGCTGCGAAACACGCGGGACACCTGCCCAGGGCGAAATGCCTCACAGCCGCGGACCGACCGGTCGGCGGCGCCCCCTTCTCGCCAGTGGAGTACGCCATGCTGATCATCGCCTTCCTCGGCGGTCTGTTGACCGTCCTCAGTCCCTGCATCCTGCCCATCGTGCCGTTCGTCTTCGCCCGTGCCGGACGCAGCCGCACCTCCCTGGTGCTGACCCTCGGCGGCCTGGTGCTGACCTTCGCCGCAGTGTCGAGCCTGGCGGTGGTGGGCAGCGACTGGGTGGTCAAGGCCAACATCGGCGGGCGCTACTTCGCCCTGGCGGTGATGCTGCTGTTCGCCCTGTCGCTGCTGGCACCGCGCCTCGGCACCTGGCTGGCCCGGCCTTTCGTCGCCCTGGGCAACCGCCTCGCCCCCAACGCCACGGCGTCCGGGCCGCTCGCCGCGCTGCTGATCGGCGTCGCCACCGGCCTGTTGTGGGCCCCCTGCGCCGGGCCGATCCTCGGCCTGATCCTCAGTGGCGCCCTGCTCGCCGGACCGAACGCGCAGACCAGCCTGCTGTTGCTGGCCTACGGCCTGGGCAGCGCGGTGTCGCTGGGTACCCTGATCATTGCCGGCAAGGGCTTGAGCAACCGTCTGCGCCTGTCCCTGCCGGTGGTCGAGTGGCTGCGGCGCGCTAGCGGCGTGCTGGTGCTGCTGGCCGCGGTCGGCATCGCTTCCGGTGGCACCCGCGAGCTGCTGGCGGGCACCTCGTCGCAACTGTCCAACCGCCTGGAACAGCAGGTGCTGAAATCGGTGTCGGCGGTCATCGATCGCCTGGTCGCCAAGGCCCAGGCCGCCAGCGAACCGGACCTCACGCCCAAGGGCGGCATGCCGTCGCTGGGCGGCGCGGTGCAGTGGCTGAACTCGCCGCCGCTGAGCCGCGAAGACCTGCGCGGCAAGGTGGTGCTGGTGGATTTCTGGACCTTCGACTGCATCAACTGCCAGCACACCCTGCCCTACGTCAAGCAGTGGGCCGAACGCTACGGCAAGGACGGCCTGGTGGTGATCGGCGTGCACACCCCGGAATACCCCTTCGAGCGGGTGCCGGCCAATGTGCGCAAGCAGGTCGAGCGCCTGGGCATCACCTACCCGGTGGCGATCGACAACGACTATGCGATCTGGCGCAACTTCGCCAACCAGTACTGGCCCGCCCACTACCTGATCGATGCCGACGGCCAGGTGCGCTACAGCCACTTCGGTGAAGGCGCCTATGCCATCCAGGAAAACGTCATCCGCAAACTGCTGGCCGAAGCCAAGGCCGCCCGTTGAATTCCCCGCGTTCGTCAAGGAGCAAGAGCATGCACAACCTTACTGCCGTCATCGCCGCCACTGTCCTGCAACTGGGGCTTCTGGCGGGTGCCCAGGCCGCTGAAAGCGCGGCACCCCAGATCGCGCCGATCACCGTCGGCAGCCACACCGGCTTCGCGCCGCTGAAACACGTCAAGGCCGGCGTGCTCGACGTGGCCTACGCCGAAGTCGGCCCGGCCGATGGCCCGGTGGTGATCCTGCTGCACGGCTGGCCCTACGACATCCACAGCTACAGCGATGTCGCCCCGGCCCTCGCCGAACAGGGCTACCGGGTGCTGATCCCCTATGCCCGCGGCTACGGCGAAACCCGCTTCCTCTCGGCCAGGACCCTGCGCAACGGCCAGCCGGCGGCGCTGGCCGAGGACCTGGTGGCCTTCATGGATGCCCTGGGCATCGAACGAGCCGTGCTCGGCGGCTACGACTGGGGCGCGCGCACCGCGGACATCGTCGCCGCGCTGTGGCCGCAGCGGGTCAAGGGCCTGGTGGCGGTCAGCGGCTACCTGATCGGCAGCCAGGAACTGGGGCGCAAACCGTTGTCGCCGGCGGCGGAACTGCAGTGGTGGTACCAGTTCTACTTCGCCACCGAACGCGGGCGCGAGGGCTATGCGCAGAACACCCATGACTTCGCCCGGCTGATCTGGAAGACCGCCTCGCCACAGTGGAATTTCGACGACGCCACCTACGAGCGCAGCGCCGCCGCGCTGACCAACCCCGATCATGTGGCGGTGTCGGTGTACAACTACCGCTGGCGGCTGGGGCTGGAGAAAGGTGAGCAGCGCTATGACGCGATCGAGAAGAAGCTGGCAGCGTTCCCGTCGATCCCGGTGCCGACCATCGCCCTCGAAGGCGATGCCAACGGCGCCCCGCATCCGCCCGCCGAGGCGTATGCCAAGCGCTATACCGGCAAGTACCAGTACCGTCTGATCGAGGGTGGCGTGGGGCACAACCTGCCGCAGGAAGCACCGCGGGCGTTTGCCCAGGCGATCGTGGATGTGGATCGGTTCTGACCCTGGTTCTTTCTCTGAAGTCCGATAACACGGGCGGCCCGCGCGTCAGCCATTGAAAAAACTCCGCCCGTCGCTGCGCAACAACTCGACCATCGCCTCCACCGCGGGCGGCAGGTAGCCCTCCGCCCTGATCATCACGGCGACCGTCCGGCTCATCGTCGTTTCGGCCAGCGGCACCTCGCGAAGGCGCGACATGCCCTGGCCGTGCTCCAGCGTCTCGCGGGCGAGAAAACTCAACAGCCGGGTCCGCGCGATCAGCCGCGGCAACAGGGAAATGGAATTGGTCTCGATCTGCGCCACCGGCGCCGGCAACTGCCGGGACAGGAAGGCGTTGTCGATCCAGCGCCGCGCGGTCACCGTCGGCGAGGCCAGGACCCAGCGATAGGCACACAGGTCCCTGAGCTGAACCGGCCTGGAAAACACCGGGTGATCTTCGCTGGCCACCACCACCGCCTCGTCCTGCACGACCGGGTAGGTGAGGAAACGCGGATCGTCGACGATCAGCGGACAGATGATCGCGTCCAGACGCCCGGCACGCAGGGACTCACGCAGGACATCGTCCTGGGCGATGGACAGGCTCAGGGTCAGCTCCGGTGCGCGCGCCAGCAGGGCTTCCACCAGTTGCGGCAGGAGGTGCTCGGCCATGCTCGCGGCGCAGCCCAGGCGGATGTTGCCGATCAGCCCGCTGGCGAAATCGCGGACCTCGCGCTCGGTCTCGCTGATGCTCAGGCGCAACTGCTTGCCGCGCGCCAGCAGCAGCTCGCCGACATCGGTGAGTTTGATGCGCCGGCCATCACGCTGGAACAGGCGCGTACCCAGGGATTCCTCCAGGCGCTGGATGCTCTTGCTCAGGGCCGGCTGGCTGCGATTGAGCTTTTCCGCGGCGCGGCCGAGGTGGCCGATTTCGGCGATGGTTTCGAAGTAGGTCAGGTCACGCAGGTCCATGATTCATGAATTTCAGTTATCGATTCATCGAAAGTAGAAAATAGACCTGATGGATTGCGCCGTCGATAATTTCCTCGCCTGCTGCCTTTCGCGGTGTCGCAGCGCCGCTCTGATCGGGAGATATCGCCCTTGCCCTCCGCCCTTCCGTGGTTCCGTTCCCCGTCCGTGCAATGGCTGGCACTGATTGCCAGCGCCGGTGCCGGCGGCCAGTTGTTGCATACCTTCGAAGTGCCCGCCGGCCTGTTTCTCGGGCCGATGCTGGTGGCCATCGTCTTCGCCGCGAATGGCGCGAGCATCCGCCTGCACCGGCAGGCCTTTCGCTTCGGCCAGGGCTGTGTCGGCCTGCTGGTCGCCCACTCGATCAGCTGGTCGGTGCTCGCCGCGCTGGCGCAGTCCTGGCAACTGATGCTGTTCGCCACCCTGCTGACCGTGCTGCTCAGTGCCCTGGTCGGCCTCGCCACCGTGCGCTACGGCGGCATTCCCGGCAGCACCGCCGCCTGGGGCACCGCGCCCGGCGCGGCCTCGGCCATGGTGGCGATGTCCGAGGAAAACGGTGCCGACGCCCGGGTGGTCGCGACCATGCAATACGTGCGGGTGGTGTGCGTGGTGATGCTCGGTTCGCTGGTCAGTCATCTGCTGGGGGCCAGCACCGGTGGCGAGATCGCCGTCGGCGCGCCGGCGCCCGAAGAGAGCGCGTCGATGCTGAATCTCGCGCTCGGCCTGGGGGTGGTTCTGTTCGGGGTCGTCGCTGGCGCGAAGGTACCCGCCGGTGCCTTGCTCCTGCCGCTGTTGCTCGGCGGCTGCCTGCAGTTGTCCGGGCTGCTTCGCATCACCCTGCCCGAATGGCTGCTGGCCGGGGCCTATGGCGCCATCGGCGTCTACATCGGCCTGCGCTTCGACCGCGATACGCTGGCCTACGTGTGGAAGCGCCTGCCGACCATGATCGCCGGCGCCGTGGGGCTGATCGCCCTCTGCGCCGCCTGCGCCTGGCCGCTGGCGCGCCTGAGCGGCAGCGACTTCCTGTCCATGTACCTGGCCACCAGCCCCGGAGGGCTGGATGCCATGGCGATCATCGCGGTGGAAACCGACTCGGATGTCGGCCTAGTGCTGGCCATGCAGACTTTGCGCCTGTTCGGCGTGATCCTGACCGGGGCGTTCTGTGCACGGCAGATCATCCGCCTGACCCAGCACTAGGAGGGGACGAGAATCGGCTCATTTGTGGGAGCGGATTTATCCGCGAATGGGCGCGAAGCGGCCACAGAATCCGTGTCCGCGGTGCATCAGGGAAACCCGGGCAGCACGCTCAACTGCGCCGCTGCCAGGCAAAACTCAGGATCTCGCCAGCCGCAGCGTTGCGCTGCAGGTGATCGACGATCACCACCTCCAGCTCGTCCATCTCCTGCGCCGGCCCCCAGGCCTCGACCCACAACCCCGCCTCCACCACCTTGAGCAGGCAACCACTGCCGCCGAAGTCGATGCGACTCTGGCCGTCTTCCTGCTCGACCTGGAACTTGTGCGCCCAGTGTCGCGACAGACGGTTGATCAGGCGCTGGGGTTGCGCGGTGGGGGTGGTGGCCTGGCTGTAGAGCATGACGGCGTTCCTCGAGGGGTGATTAAAGTTAATACATTAACGATATAGCTGACGGTGCCATGCCACAACCCCGGCGTTCGCTCCCTGACCAACGCACTCGCGCCTACCCGGCGAACTGCTCGCGCAGGTAGCCGAGTCCGGCGTCATAGATACCCTGGACGATTTCCGCCGCCTGCCCGTCGGAAACCCCCTGCGCCGCGAACGAACCACTCCAGACCACCCGGCAGCGCCCATCGCCACTGTCCTCGACGCGAACCACCGACTCATAGCCGCTCACCGGCAACGGCGAGTCGAGAATGCAGTAGCGATAACGCCGCTCGCTGCTCGAGTAGTCCAGCAGCCGCTCCTTGATGGTCCCGCCACCGTCCAGCGCCAGCAGGCGCTCGGCGCCCACTTCGTTGTTGTCGCCCGCAGTCAGCTGGCTGCCCGTCACCGCCGGATGCCAGACCTGCAGGCCGTTGAAGTTGCCGACGATCTGCCAGACCAGGTCCGCGCTGGCCTTCAGCGTGACTTCTCCCTGTGCCGAGTTCATGTATCCGTCTCCTGTGGTCATTATTCGAAGCTGCGAGTCTTACAGGCCGGCGGCACCCGTCCCATTCTTCCGACGGACGATACCCACGGCTCGCATCGGTACTTTGGAAGCAATCCCCGCCTTCATTGATGAAGATCACTACGCACGCAAAGCAAATAACCAAAAGTAAGGTTCAAATAACTAAAAAACATAACAGTAATCAAACGGACCTGATTCTTGACAATGAACACTACCGTGCAAGCCCTCTGCCGAGCCGTCGCCGCTGTCGCGCTGGCGACCCTGCTATCTCCCGCCCTGGCCAGCGACAACGCCAGCCTCCCGCAGATCATCGACGACCTTCCCGCCGACTATGCCGCCGACCTCGACAACGCCACCCGGGCCCAGGTGGAGCGCGGTCGCTACGTCGCCCGCCTCGGCGATTGCGTGGCCTGTCACACCGGCGCCGACCGCGGCAAGCCGATGGCGGGCGGCCTGGCGCTGGAGACGCCATTCGGCGTGCTCTACTCGACCAACATCACCCCGGACCGGGAAACCGGCATCGGCCGCTACTCCTTCGAACAGTTCGACCGCGCGATGCGCAAGGGCGTGACGGCGGATGGGCAGAATCTCTACCCGGCGATGCCCTACCCCTCCTACGCGCGGATCAGCGCCGAGGACATGCAGGCGCTGTATGCCTACCTGATGCACGGGGTCAACCCGGTGCGCCAGGAGAACCGCGCCCTGGCCATGGGCTTCCCGTTCAACCAGCGCTGGGGCCTGACCCTGTGGAACTGGCTGTTCCTCGACGACCAGGCATTCAGCGCCGACCCCACGCAGAGCGCGCAATGGAATCGCGGCGCCTATATCGTCCAGGGCCTCGGCCATTGCGGCGCCTGCCATACGCCACGGGGCATCGGCTTTCAGGAGAAGACCCTGTCCGAAGCCGGCGAGCACGGCAGCTACTTCCTCGCCGGCGAAACCGTGGAAGGCTGGCGCGCCCTGAGCCTACGCAACCTGTGGAGCCCGGAGCAGACCGCCGAGCTGCTCAAGACCGGACGCAACGCCCATGGCACGGTGTCCGGCAACATGGTCGACGTGGTCCAGCACAGCACCCAGTACATGGACGACAGCGACCTGCACGCGGTGGGCCTGTACCTGAAGTCGCTGCCCAGCTCCGAGCACGACAAACCGATGCAGGTCGCCCAGGGTCCCGCGCCGCTGATCAACCTGCGTTCCACCACCCCGAGCAACCTGCTGGCCTCGCGCGGCGGCCTCGGCTACCAGCAATTCTGCGCCGACTGCCACCGCGCCGATGGTGCCGGGGTCAAGGGCGTGTTCCCGCCGCTGGCCGGCAACCCGGTGCTGATCTCGGAAGACCCGTCGACCCTGGTGCACATCACCCTGACCGGCTGGCGCTCGGCGCGTACCGTGGACAACGCGCGGGCGCTGAGCATGCCGTCGTTCGCCCGCCTGAGCGACCAGGAGATCGCCGAGATTCTCAACTTCACCCGTGACAGCTGGGGCCGCCCGGCGGCCAGGGCGATCCAGGCGAGCACCGTCGCCGAGATGCGCAAGCGCCTCGACGTCAGGAGCCTCGACCAGCGTCCCTTCGAGACCCCGCGCCTGGCCGACCTGCTCAAGGAGCCCAACGCCGGCCAGCTGATCCTCGGCGCCCGGCTGAACACCAACACCCACGAACTGCTGCCGGCCAACGTCGGCAATGCCCTCAACTGCGCCAGTTGCCATCTCAACGCCGGCACCGTGGCGGACGGTTCGCCCTATGTCGGCGTGTCGGCGTTCTTCCCCAGCTACGCGCCGCGCGCCGGGCGGGTGATCTCCCTGGAGGACCGCATCAACGGCTGCTTCCTGCGCTCGATGAACGGCAAGCCGCTGGGCCTGAAATCGGTGGAGATGAAGGCGATGGTGGCCTACTTCGACTGGATGAAGCGCGAGACCACCGCGCAGGACAAGGTCGAAGGCCGCGGCGTCGGCAAGATCGACCCGAGCATCGTGCCGAACCCGGAGAACGGCAAGAAGCTCTATGCCGTGCAGTGCGCCCTGTGCCACGGCAACGACGGCGAAGGCATCCGCAACGCGGCGGGCAAGTGGGTGTATCCGCCGCTGTGGGGCGATGACTCGTTCAATATCGGTGCCGGCATGGCGCGGACCTACACCGCGGCGGCGTTCGTCAAGAAGAACATGCCGATCGCCTTCCACGAAGGCTTCCCCCTCGGCCAGGGTGGCCTGAGCGACCAGGAAGCGGTGGATGTGGCCGAATACTTCAGCCATATGCCGCGCCCGGACTTCGCCGGGAAAGTGAAGGATTGGCCGAAGGATAAGAAGCCGGTGGATGCGCGGTATTGAGCTGGAGTGATGTTTAGGTCGAGCACCGTGCATGCGGCGCTTTACTAATGAGGTACTAAATCGAGCCATATCCTTGCATGCCGTTTTACCGAACAGTCATGCTGTCACATCTGATCCAGGCTTTGATCGGTTTGGCGTTAGCTGAGTAAGTGATATTGCACCAACCGACCGAGGTTTCAGTGACGGTTACCTCATCATCCTCTATCAGATAGGCAGAAGTCATACTGTGCAGATCGGAAAACGGCCTGTCCTTGTAGAGGAAGGTTTTTTCTTTAAGCGTGCCTTTGACTGTAAGCCCCGAGTTCACCAGCTTGAAGAGCGGTGACTCTATTACCTGTTCTATTGACGACCTGGTTTTATAAGGAAAAACATGCCTCAGTTCATCAGTCCCATCAAAATGATAGTCACCACTCCCGCCAAAAAAATCCGAAATCAAATCATCACGCACTAGCTGACCCGCTTTCAACTCGAAGGCATTTACATCATATAGCCTTGAAGCCGACACCCATCGACCAGGCGTATCATTGCTATGAATCACAAACAACCGAAGTTCGCCCTGTTTGTTAACTGGAAACAGGAAGGCATCATGAAGGATCTCTTCCGTGTAGACCTTGGAGAATTCTCGAACCCTGGTGACGGCTCCAGAAGCAGAGGACATGTACAAAACTATCCCATCCACAGACTGCAGCCCGTCACTCTCAGTATCAAGAGAAGACCTCTCATAGATGAAGCAAATCGTCATCTGCCCCCATACGACAGGCTTATAAGCCTGGTCGTTCTGCTGATAGCCACAATGAGTGGTATCTGCACTCTCGATGGTGCTGGCAATAGGCAGATTCACACCTCCAAGCAAACATACAAAAGCGACCAAAACCCTCCCTAGTATCACTTTAGACACCCACCTTCCCAGATTTATTCATCACAACCCCCACTCCCTGGCCAACTTGGAAAATATTTCAACCCGCGGACCGGAGAACGATTGGCGCAGATCATTCAGCGGGAGATGCCGCATCATTGAACCCTGACGTCAGTCCGCCAAGCCAATTGGGGCAGCTTTCCAGAATTACCCCTGGGACAATTCACATGTCAGCTTGTCAGGCTTGCCGTCACTGAATAACACCTTGCATATCTTGATCTCAAACTCTTCTTTCCCTACTGGAATGACAGCCAACTCAAAGAACAATTGGTTATCTATGAATTCACCGCGCCTGAACTCAACTTGCGAAAAGTCGTTGATCAGGCTGCTCCCGTCAATGGAGCAGATTTCTTTGCGAAAGCTGTAACGCCCCTTCCCGCCGGGAATTTCAAGCTGAACAAGAACGCAGGGTCTTCCCATCGGCACAATATATTTCACAAACTCGTCACCAGCATCCCCCAAATCCACCATCAAGACATCTGTGCAATCTACAGTTCTAGCGTTTGCCGGTAAAAAAATGCAGAAATAGCAAAACCAGACCTAGACTTGCCTTCAGAAGCACCTTGGGCAACATACTTTCAGTTACCGTCGTTCTTTTTAGAAACCTCATACTTGACCTCAGTAATAATCGTCTATGTATAGTGAACGACGAACATCACCCATCGACTTTCCATCTTCGCACTTGAAATGGTGTGCTCGCCCATTGATAAAAACCACCTCACATAGTTTTATCTCTTCCCCCATCGGTATACGAGGTGTCACACTCACTTCAAAGTAAAGTTTACCCCCATGAAACTCCCCGTTATTGAATCCAACATCCGCAAAATCTCTGGACAGGCTTTTACCTTCCAACCAGCACAATCCATCTTGATAAACAGGACTCCCATCGACCCTGCTTCGCAAGGTTTGAACAAACACACACGAACTGCTCGAGTGAAGAACATATCTTCTTATTTTCCCTGCAGCCTCTCCAGTTCCAGCCATATAAATCCGCTGACAATCCAGATCATCTGCAACGAGTTGAGTACAGTAGAAAAACATGACTACAAAAAAACCTTCCTCATTATTCCTAGTAGTGCCTCCGCCTTTGGAAACGATCCTTTGGCACCTAATTAATGATCATACTCTCACATTTCACCCAAGCCTTGACCGGCCTGGCTCCCGCGGAGTAGGTAACATTACACCACCCTGCCAAGGCGTCGATAACACTGACCTTGTCGCCTTTTATCAAATAAGACGAAGTAATACTGTTCCAGTCCGCGCTAGGGATTTTCTCGTAGAGATATGTTTTATCCTGAACAGTTCCAATGACCTCGCCAGAGGATGTCGCGAGCCTGAAGAGCGCAGAATTTACAGAACTTTCAATTTCTTTTCGGCTTCTATAAGGAAAAACATACGCCAAACCATCATGAGAGAAATCACCACCCATTCCGAAAAATTCTGACAGACCTTCATCGCGACTTAGCCCCTCCCCGTTCAACTGAAATACAGCAACTTGATACAGCGCAGAAAACCAACGATTAGGGTTAGGATCGCGATAGATTACGAAAAGCCTATCTTCTGCAGCAGGAGCAATCGACAACAGAAATACGTCCTGAATAGTCCCTGAATTAGCCACCCCTGAAAAGTAGTGAACTTTTGCAGATGGCCCAAATGAAGATTTCGTATGCAGTGCAATGACATCGGGGAAATGTAAACCATCACGCCGCACCTCCTCATAATCAAAGCATACGAGCGTATCCCCCCACTTGACAGGCTGGAAAGCACGATCGACAGGAACTCCATCGCAATGCTCGTCGTCCTCGGCAAATCTCAGATCTCTTGCAACCGCATATATTCCCGAGTCAAAATTAGAAGCACCCGCCGATAAGGAGGCAAATGAAAAAAATAAAAGCCCCAGCAGAAAGCGCTTCACCTTAACACCTCCCCGCCCCACAACCTTGTAAAATTTCCCTTCACTGAGAGTAGTTAGGCGCGTCCAAATTTATGACCCTAGTAACATCTCACCGAAAAATCGCTCACTATTTACTTCGCTCAGTAATACCCCTCACGACCTTGCGAACATTTAAGCGAACCTATTTGATCATCCATCAACTTTATACTGCAGTGTAAAACATCCTCGATTACCGCTTGGAGCGGTATGAGAGTCAAATCTGCCTGAAGCCCGCCGGGGGAAAATTTGACATTCGAAAAACTGGCATACGTGAAATCAGAAATCAGGCTTCTTCCATCAAGCGCACATATGCTTTTTTTTCGAATTGGACTCCAGTTGTTTTCAGGATCAAGAATCTCGATGTACAAGCAAGGGTCATCAAGGCTGCTCATATTTCGAGCCACCATGTTTTCTATCCTCTGTGTTTCAGCCCTTGACATTACCGCATAGTCAAAATCCTCCGCCCAAGAAATTGAAGAAGCAAGCGCTAGAGCGAAAAATACTGCACGATTCTCTCTCATTTAATTTTCTCCGCGTAACGTGCACGTTCCGAAAATCGATTACGAGGAACATTTGGCCAATTTTTTTCGTCTTGAATAGTCAAGCGGAACCCTTCTAAGTCGTTATTTATGAAAGGCTTCTGCAAAAACTTCCTTGATTCGGTTCCGTAGTCACCACGAAAACGCAGGTCTACCATAATGTCCCTGATTTTTGGATGGATGCCACTCCAAAATAGCTTGCCGTATTTTTTTGACGTATCGGACTTCTCGGAAACCCTGACAACATCATCTTTCATGACTTGATAAACATTTATGAACAGGTGGTACTGCTGTTTTCTTGTAATTTTTAACCCTGCTATCTGATGAGACGCACTATTAAAATACGCACGCGCTTTCTCTCCTTTGAGCCCCTTCGACTTCAATAGCCAAGACAGTAGAGGTTCCTTTATTCCTGCATTCTTCAAGTCCTCCTCTGGATTGGGGCATTGGCCCAGGTCATATCCTCTCCCAATCGTTACACCAGATGCGCCTCCCGGCCAATGAACGGTACGACTGAAATACCTAGAGAACTCAATATCGTTACCTTCGACATCAAATGTAAGTTGCCCAAACGGCACTTTCAGCCAGCACAAGTCGTTATCGTCAACGATGAACTGCCCAACCAAACCCAGCGGGTGGAGAAAATAGGCCTTCCACGTCGGCAAGTTGAGCGGCTCCATCAAGTCCTCCCACCAACTCAACTCCTTGATCCGCTCCTTCTCCGCTACCCAGTTCAGAATCGGCGCCGACGTGGTATGCCCAAAGATCTGATCCAGCGCATCCCACTTCTCCTGGCGGTAATACCACTCGCTTTCACACTCCAGCACGATCCTCGACAACGATTGGGCATAAGCAGGGATATTCAGGCCGGTGCGAATTTCCTTGGGGCTGATCTTTCCATCGGGCTCGCCATCGCGGTCCAGGATGGCGTGAAGACGACCTTGCAGGTCGCCCTGATCCCACTCATCGGCGATCGGCCGCAGGCGATCGAGGTCTTCCTTGCTCACGTCCTCGCGCAGGGACATACCATAGGCCCGGCCCTTGGTCGGCGAGTCGCTGTTGCTGATCACCTCGTATCCGCCCCAGTGCCAGGGGCTGACCCACTCGGTTTCACCGATGATTTCCGCGACCCAGCCATCGACGATGGTGCCGTCCTTGTCGTTGAGCAGGCCTTCGAGGTAGTACCAGTTGCGCTTCTTCCCTCCCCCCGGTTGGGGCTGGTGGATCTTGTTGGCCGCAGGCAGGTTGTCGATCAGGTTTTTCGGTATCAACACGTCGGCGTCGATGACGTGGTGCGGTTCGACGAAGGCGGGAAAGCGTCTGCCGTGCTCGGGCTTACGAATGATGGCGAGAGAACCCTTGGTGACCTTCAGCCAGGTTCGCTCCGTGACGGGCAAGCGATCGGCCCAGGCTCGGCTGGCGTCGAGGAACTTGGGGAAATACGTGGTGCAGAAAACTTCAAGGTGCAGCCTGTTCTGCGGTTGGGTTTCGTCGCTGTTCTGGTAGGGGCCGATATGCCCGATCAATTCGCCAGCCTTGATCGGTATCGGCTTCTCAGGGACGAAAACCTGGTCGCGCAGGGCCGGTACGTATTCGCTGCGCAGTGCCGAGATGGGGACGTACTGCTCGATGCGCTCCAGCTTGACCATGTCACCCGAGCCGCTGACTTCCACCAGCGTGTTTCTGGGCAATTTGTCCAATACGGCACTGCGCGGATCAGACTCGGCGCGCACGTTCAGGTCATCGGCGTTGACCAGAAACATGTCGCCTACACGCATCCCCAGATACTTCACCGCGACGTAGCCACGCAACATACCGTCCGCATTCAGCAAGTGCTCGGGGCCCAGGCTGTTTTCCAGCAGGCGATAGTCACCTTCGCCGGAAATGGCAACTTGCGTACCGCCGACCAGATAGCCGAGGGTCTTTGGCTCCAGCCTGCGGTTGACTACCCGCACACCATGCTCGCCCGAACGAATGAGATCCGGTGCCTCCTTCCCTTCCTTGACCCACTTGGCCTCGCTCTCCACCCAGAACGCCGGTCGCTCCAGCGTGCGGTCCTCATACGCCGCCCAGTCCTGCAGGTGCATGTACAGGCTGTAGAACGTCAGCGATGGAGGGGTCTCAGCACAGCCTTCGATAGCGGGGGCCTGGATACGATGGCGTACCAGCACGAAGCCCGAAGCGCCTGGGGCATCGATGGTGACACCGGGGCCAGGAAAATAGCGGGTGGTCGGTGTTTGGGTCGGGATGCGATAGGCAACCACCTCGCCATCCGCCAGGCACGCCACTTTCGACTGGTCCAGGGCCCCCGCAGTGCCGTCGTCGAAATGCACACCGCCATGCCAGGCACCGCTGATGCCCACGGGGTAGTAGCCATCGGCAGCTTTTGCCAGGTGCGTCAGTTGCTGCAGCGGGTTGGAGCGGTCGCCGAACGGATGGCTCCAGTTGCGGGTCAGCAGCTCGGGCTCGGGTTGTGGCTCGGGCTTGAGCGGGCTAGGGACTTCGGTCAGTACAGGCCGTGGCGGCGGGGGTGGGGTGGGTGTTTCTTCGACGCTGTTTTTGCCGAACAGGAACTCGGACAGGCGAGTGAACATGGTCAGTCCTTTCTATAGGGGATGGGTCAGCCGGAGTGCCTGCCGGTGTGGTAGGTCTTCTTCTCGTACGCCGTCAGCACCGGCAACTCAGGCAGTTCCTCGCGCTGTTTCGCCTTGCCGCTGAAGTCCACGTAGGGCGCCTTGACGTTGTAATCGCCCTCGGTTCCGGCCTCGATGCGGCAGGGGTCGAGGATCAGGTAGCTGCCACCGGCATTGAGGGTGATCCGCTTGTCCGCGCGGATATGGATCTCATCCTCGGTACTGGTGATCTCCAACCCCTGTCGCGCCATGATCCCCAAGGTGTCGTTCTGCGCCTGGATCTGCACCGGGCCCTGGTTGGCGACCAGCTTGATGCCCAGCCTGCGCACGAACAGGCTCACCCCCTGCCCCACGCCGATGAACAGGCGCTTGATCACGCTGATGTCCGCTCCGCCGCCAGCGTTGAGCATCAGGTTGTCCTGCGCCGCCAACTGCAGGTGCTTGCCGCTGGTCACGGCCACCCCCTGCGGGGCGCTGAGCAGGAGGACCGAAGATTTCAACTGCTCCAGGTCCTGCCGGAGCAGGTTCAACTGCGCCTGCACATCCGCCGGCTCGGCCTGGCAGGTCTGGGCGTCAGCGGAGAGTTGCTGGAGCTGGTCACCGGCCTGTTGCAACCGGTCAACCGCAGCAGCCATGTCCAGCACCTGGCCCTGCGCTCCGGGTTGGGCATCGGCGCTGATGAACAAGCCCTTGCCTGCGCGCAATGCGCCCCAGTGATCGGTGCGCAGCTCGAAGCCCTCGCCGCGCTTTCTGCGCTCGCTGTCCACCAGATGGCCAAGGTTCAGCTGGGTCTTGCCACCGAACTCGGTGCTGAGCTTGACGTGTTCCTGCCCGCGTTCATCCTCCATGCGCAGTTTGTTGTTGGCCGGGGTCCGCAGCACGTTGCGCCGGTTGTTGCGGTTGGCCACGTGATCGGGGTGTTGGCTGTCGTGCAGGGCATGAGCGATGTAGGGCCGATCCGGATCCCCCTGCTCGAACGCCACCGCCACTTCCGTGCCCTGCACCAGCGGCAGGTGCAAGCCATAAGTGGCACCGGCGTAGGGTCGGGCCAAACGCAGCCAGACACTTTCCTTGCCGGCATCCCATTCGTCCCGGTCGAACAGAAACCTGACCCGATAGCGCCCCTCGTCATCGATATGGCTGTAGAGATCGTCGTCGTTCTGGCTGGTGATGCGTGCCGGCAGCGTGCCGCTGATGCTCGGCTTGGGCTTGAGCTGCGGTCGGAAGCAGATGTATTCGTCGTAAGGAATTCCGCTGAACTCGACCGTATGCAGCTTGTTGCGCGCGCCCCTGACGTCGATGGTGTGGACCAGCACCCGGTTGGCGAAATCCTGCGGCGCATTTCCGGTTACCCGTAGTACCTGCCCCGGCATCAGGGTCGGACTGCAGGTGGTGCCACTCAACAGGACGCGCTGGTTGAGGCTGCGTTCCTGGCTCAGCCGCGCGAAGAAATGCCCGCTCTCCGTTTCCGCACCGTAGCCATGCATCGTCTGCGTGCCCATTTCCGTGTAGGGCATGGCGTACTCGTAGGTTTCGCCATAACGGATCTCCGGAAGCGAAAAACCAGGCGGCCGGCTGACTTCGCCCTGCAGCCGCAGATTGGCCTGGCGCGGATCGTAAGTGCGGAAGAACACTTCCTTCTCCACCACCTGGTGCTGCGTGCGCAGCTGCCACACCGCGTCGGCATCGCTGCTGGACAGCCCGCTGGGGGTCAGGCAAGGCAGCTCGACACCGAAATCCAGGTGGCACTGCCAGTCATGAAAGCGCACCTGGTCGACCTTCAGTTCCGAGACGAAGACGATGCGGTACCAGATGCCGACCTCCGCCAGCAGCCGCTCGATGAACGCCAGGTCGCTCTCGCCGTACTGCATCACCTGCCGACGCCGCGGGTACTCGCGCTTGAGGTCGAACCGGAAGGCGCTGTTCACGAAGAAGCCATGGTCCTCGAGGATCTGCCGGACGATCTGCGGCACCGACTGATGCTGGAAGATCCGATAGCGCTTGCCTCGGGCCAGGCGCACAAGGCGCGGCTCCAGGGTGATCTCGTAGTGCCCCTCGTCCACCGAGCCGCCGATGCGCCGAAAGCCGGTGATCAGGCCGAACAGCTCGCGCAGCGGCTCGTGGATTTCGTTCTTGATCCGCCAGGCAAACACCTTCGGCGGCTTGCCGTAGATGGCGAAACGCGCAGTGCGGTTGAGGATGCTGGGCATGTCCAGGTCCAGCGGCGAGTTCTTGCGCTCGTTGCGCGCGAGGAACTGCTCCTGGGTCATGCTGACGACGCCGTTGAACACCTCCCGCGGCTCGCCGCAGGTGAAGCGGATGGTGTAGCGGACTCCTGGCCCTCGAAGGCGTAGACGTCGAGGAACTTGTCGTCCAGGTCGCGGACGCGCAGGTCGTAGGGATTGCGGTGCTTGGGCGGTGGGTAACGGCTGACGATTTTTCCCATGGGCTGTCCTGCTGAAAGCTTCCGAAGAAACATCCAGCAATGAACTTCAGCCCTTGAAACCGCGATTTTTATTGAAAACACCATCGCCTGGGAAGTTGACGCCAAAACTGAAACAAATTGAACAATTTCAGCGCAAACTTGGATGAAATTCCTGCCGGATCGATTCAAATTTCCGGCGCGGACAGTAAAACATCTGACTTGGGGATTTCGACCCAAAAACCAACGCTCAGAATTTCCCTAGGAAATTTGGGAAATATCCCACATTCATACCGACAGTTATTCCGCACACCCAGCTCGAACGCCGCCTGTGCGGCGCTCGATCTCAACAACGCCGCAACGCTCAAGGCAGGTACCCACCCCGCCTCACTACCGCAGCAGTTGCCGCGCCCGCGCCGGCGCATCGACTGTCTTCTCATCGAACTTTGCCGCTAACCTGCACCGTCTCCAGCACGCGGGCGGCCCGGGTCGTCGACTGCCCCGCCGATACGCACCAGCGCGGCCACTTTCGCTAATCCAGCATCAGCAAGATTGATTCCACTTGCGCGGGCGCGACGGGCAGACTGGAGCACCTTTCCAGCGGAGCGACCCGACATGTCTGGCGAAACCTCCCTCACCGCGCTGCTGCGCGGCATGAGCCCTACCCTCAACGACGGCGAGTACGTGTTCTGCAGCGTCGCCGACACGGCGTCACTGCAGGGCCAGGAAGTGCTCGGCAGCTTCCGCGAACAGGAAGGCCTGACGGTCATCCTCGAACGCGGCCGCGCCGATGCCCTGGGCCTGAACTACGACTACGTCGCGGCGTGGATCACCCTGACCATCCATTCGGCGCTGCAGGCGGTGGGCCTGACCGCCGCATTCGCCACCGCGCTGGGCGATGCCGGGATCAGTTGCAATGTGATTGCGGGGTACTACCACGATCATATTTTCGTCGGTGTGCAGGATGCGGACAGGGCGATGGAGGTGTTGCGCGGGCTTTCGCAACGTTGACGCATCCCGACATTCATTCTTTGCCCCCTTCCCTCCATGCCTTGAGCACAATCGCCCAGCTGTCGAACGCGGCCGCTGAGCGAAAGGATTTCAACAAGCCAGCGTTTGACACAATTAACCAAGTTGCCAAATTAAACCTAGTAGGTTAGCGTGTCTTCTATGGAAAAAAGGACTCCACACTGCAAGCTGTCAGTGATCAAGGCCCTGATCGACGCGGGGAACGTGCGTTCCACCTTGTCTGCTCTTCACGGCGGAGCCACGTTGGGGCTCGACTTCGAAGGGATCGTCGACATCGTCAGGTCACTGGCTGCCAAGGACTTCCACAAAAGCATGACCACTCACGCAGATCACACGATTTGGCAAGACGTGTACCGAACGAGCACGGCAGTCGGAGACGTCTATGTGAAACTCACTGTCATCGATGACGTGCTCATCGTGTCCTTCAAGGAGCTATGAACAT
The DNA here is from genome assembly GCF_032621685.1 of Pseudomonas sp. zfem002. NCBI lineage: Bacteria > Pseudomonadati > Pseudomonadota > Gammaproteobacteria > Pseudomonadales > Pseudomonadaceae > Pseudomonas > Pseudomonas sp. zfem002. The sequence goes on from NZ_JAVYJH010000026.1 coordinate 59,738, forward strand.
GAAATGCCCATCCTGCGCAGCAGCGGAACTGGTGCATGACACCCGCGACCTGCCGTACACCTACAAGAACGAGTCGACCACCCTTGCCGCAGTCACCGGCGACTTCTGCCCCGCCTGCTCGGAAGCTGTGCTCGAGGCTGCTGAGTCGGCCCGTGTCAGCGCGGCGATGCTGGCGTTCAACAAGCAGGTCAACGCGGCTATCGTCGATCCGAATTTCATCGCCAGCGTGCGCAAGAAGCTCGCGCTTGACCAACGCGAAGCGGCCGAGATTTTCGGTGGCGGTGTCAATGCGTTTTCGCGCTACGAGAACGGCAAGACCAAACCGCCGCAAGCCCTGGTGAAACTGTTGAAAGTGCTGGATCGCCACCCCGAGCTGCTGAACGAGGTCAGAACCTCCTGACGCACTCCACCCTCAGGCAGAGAAATGAAAGCAGTACAACAACCCACCCAACGTCAGCAACGACCCCACCGTCGACAACAGAATCGCCCGTGAAACCACCCCCGCCTCGCGGTTGTAGTATTCCGCCAGCATGAACGGCCCCGTGCCGGTGGGTAGCGCGGCGAGCAGCACCGCCGAGGTGGCCCACAGCGACGGCAGGGCCAGCACCTTGAACGCCAGCACCCAGGTGACCAGCGGCTGGCCCACCAGTTTCAGCAGCACCAGCGGCCAGGCGCTGCTGTTCTGCGCCGGGGCCTTCTGGGCCAGGAACAACCCCAGCGAAACCAGGGCACAAGGGGTGGTCGCGGCCGCGAGCAGGTCGAGAAAGTGCAGCACCGGCAGGGCGATACCGAACCCGCTGGCGGCCCACAGCGCACCGGCGACGGGCGCAATCACCAGCGGATTCTTTGCCAGCGCGCGCAGCACCTTAGCCGCCGCGCGGCCGACATGCTTCTCGGCCTGCAGCCCCACCTCGATGCACACCACGGCAATGGCGAACAGCACGCAGACCACGATCAGCGTGGCGATCAATGCCGGCTGCAAGCCGGCGTCGCCGAACAGCAGCGCGCACAGCGGAATGCCGATATAGCCGGTGTTGGCATAACCGGCACTGAGCCCGTCGATGCTCGATGTTGCCAGGCCGTGGCCGCTGCACAGGCGCCAGAGCAGCGTCGCCAGGAACACCGCCAGCGTCCCGCCGCCGAATGCCAGGACGAAACCGGGCTGCCAGATCTCGGCCCAGGACGCACTCGCCGTGACCTTGAACAGCAGCGCGGGCAAGCACAGCCAGACCACCAGCCGATTGATTTCGGAGGCGGCATTGGGCCCGAGCCTGCCGCTCCTGCGACACAGGTAGCCCACCAGGATAAGGGCGAAGATGGGGACGACGACAACGAGAACGGTGTGCATGGCGCTTCCAGACGGGACAGAGCGACGCCAGTGTAGGAACCTGTTTCGATACGGTCCAATGACTTAAAATGCCCCGATCCATAGCCTGGAGACATCGATGATCGAACTGCGCCAACTGCGCTACTTCCTCGCCCTGGCCGAACACCTGCACTTCGGCAATGCCGCGGCGAGCCTGAACCTGGCGCAACCTTCGTTGAGCCGGCAGATCGCCAGTCTGGAGGAAGCCATGGGCTGCGAACTGGTCGTGCGCAGCTCCCGCTCGGTCAGCCTCACCGCCGCCGGCCGCGAGCTGCAGCGCAACGCCGGCCAGGTGCTGGCGGGCCTGGAGTCGGCGATCCGCGCCAGCCAGGCGGTGGCTCGTGGCGAACGCGGCGAGCTGCGCATCGCCTTCACCTCGATGGTGGCCTGGACCGGCTTCCCCAGGCTGATCAAGGAATTTTCCCAGGCCTGGCCCGGCATCGGCCTGTCCCTGCACGAACTGATGCCGACGGAGCTGGAACGCTCGGTACTGGAAGGCAACAACGATGTCTGCCTGTCGTTTCGCCAGGCCGGGCACGAGGCGCTGCGCTACCAGGCCCTGCACAGCGAAACCCTGTGCATCGCCCTGCCCGCCGATCATCCCCTGGCCCGCCGGCGCGAGCTGCGCCTGGGCGAACTGAGCGCCGAGCCGTTCATCCTCACCCCGCGCAACACCGCGCCGGTGCTCTACGACCACATCATGGCGCAGTGCCAGGCGGCGGGTTTCGAGCCGCAGGTGCGCCTGTACACGCAACTGCAGGGCACCATCGTCAACCTCGTGGCCGAGGGCCTGGGGGTGTCGCTGGTGCCCTCGGCGATGGCCCGCAGCAACCTGCCGGGCATCCGCTTCTTCGCCCTGGCCGACTCGCCGCGGATCGAGTTCGGCATCAGTTGGCATCCAGGCAACGGCAACCCGTGCCTGGAGTCGTTCCTGCGGATGATGCGCCCGTCAGGCGACTGAGCCGGCGGGCTGCTCCGGTGCTTTGCGCCGGCGGTTCTCCCACTGCAGCAGGAACGAGACACCGCACGGCAGGACGGTCAAGGTCACCACCGTGGCCACGGCCAGCCCGCCAATCACCGCATAGGCCATCGGCCCCCAGAAGATCTGCGGGGCGATCGGGATCATGCCGAGAATGGCCGCGCAGGCGGTCAGCACGATGGGCCGGGCCCTGTGCATCGAAGCGTGGACGATGGCCTCCAGCGCCGACTGCCCACCCCGGATATTGATGTCCACCTCTTCGATCAGGATCACCGCGTTGCGCACGATCATGCCCACCAGGGCGATGACCCCGAGCTGCGCGACGAAGCCCATCGGCGTGCCGGTCGGCAACATCGCCAGGACCACGCCAATAAGGCCGAACGGGGCCATCGCCAGCGCCAGGAACATCCGCGAGAAACTGCGCAGTTGCACCATCAGCAGCACGCACATCACCAGCGCGGTGATCGGCAGAACCGCGGCGAGCGAGCTGCTGCCTTTCGCCGCTTCCTCGACCGCGCCGCCCGTTTCGACCTTGTAGCCCTTGGGCAGGTCCCTGGCGAACTGCGCCACGGTGGGCGCGAGTGCCTGCACCACGGTGGCAGCCTCGAGCCCCTCGCGCACGTCGCCCTGCACCGTGAGCAGGGCCAGGCGCTGCCGGCGCCAGACAATGGGGTCTTCGACGCCGTAGCTGAGCCTGGCGATCTGGCTCAACGGGATGTTCTGGCCTTCGCCGTTGCGAATCTGCAGGTTGGCCAGGGTCGCCAGGTCGCTGCGCTCCCCGGTCTGCGCCCGGACCATGACATCGATCAGGCGGTCCTGGTCGCGCACGGTGGTCACCGCCGAACCGGAGAAGATGGTGGCCATGGCGCTGGCGATGTCTTCCGACGAGAAGCCCAGGGCCCGCGCCTGGGTCTGGTCGATCTGGACCAGGACAGTGCGTTGCGGTTCTCCCGACAGCAGATGGACTTCCCGCGTGTCCGGATTGGCCGACACGACGTTGGCCAGGCGCGCCGCGATATCACGTACCTTGTTCTGGTCGGGCCCGGTAACCCGGTACTTCAGCGGCCAGCCGACCGGCGGACCGAGCTCCAGCGGTGTCGCACGGGCGATGAGCCCGGAGAAATCGGTCTTGAACTTCTGCGCCAGCCGCGCCTGCAGGGCGTCGCGCTCCTTGACGCCCTTGGCGATCACCACGGCCTGGGTGACGTTTTCGTTCTGCAGCAAGACCTCCATGGGCAGGTAGAACCGGATCGCGCCGGAGCCGACATAGGTCGAGAAGCGCTCGACATCGGCATCGTTCTTGAGCAGTTCCTCCAGTTTCAACGCCTCGCGGTTGGTCGCATCCAGGGAGGCGTTCTGCGGCAGGGTCAGGCTGACCAGCAGCTCGGGGCGGTCGGAAGGCGGGAAGAACTGCTGTTCGAGATAGGCCGAGGCGCCGAGCGATGCCCCGAAGGCCGCGAGTGCGACAGCGAGAGTCACTGCGCGGTGTCCCAGGGCCCAGGACAGGGCGCGCTCATAGAACGCCATGATTCGACCGTGCCCGCCGCCGTGCTGCGGCAACGCCTTGGGCAGGATCAGGGTGCCGAGCAACGGCGAGAACAGCACCGCCACCACCCAGGAAGCCGACAGCGAGATCAGCACCACCATGAACATCGAGTAGCAGTACTCACCCGCACTGGAAGCGGCGAAGCCCACCGGGATGAACCCGGCGATCATCACCAGGGTGCCGGTGAGCATCGGGAAGGCGGTGGACTCGTAGGCGAAGCTCGCCGCCCGCTTCAGATCCCAGCCGGCTTCCAGCTTGCCGACCATCGCCTCGACGGTGATCATCGCGTCATCCACCAGCAGCCCCAGGGCAATGATCAGCGCGCCCAGGGAGATACGCTGCAGGCCGATGCCGGTCAGTTCCATACCGATGAAGGTGAGCGCCAGGACGAAGGGGATCGAGATGCTGACGACCAGCCCGGCGCGAACACCGAGGGAAAGAAAGGACACCGCAAGGACGATCGCGACCGCTTCGGCCAGCACCGTCAGAAAGCCGTTGACCGCTTGCTTGACCACGATCGACTGGTCGGCGACCTGAAGCATCTCGATGCCGTGGGGCAGCGCCAGCCTGACCTCCTCCATGCGGCTTCGCACCGTTTCACCGAAGTCCAGCAGGTTGCCACCGGCGGCCATCGAAATCGCCACACCGAGGGCCTTCTCGCCGTTGACCCGGAACAGCGGTGCCGGCGGATCGGCGGGAATGCGCCGGATCGAGGCGAGCTCGACCAGCGGCACGAAACGGTCATTGGCGCGCAGGGTCACGTTGCGCAGGCTTTCCTCGGAGGCGAAACCGCCGCTGACGCGCAGCGAGATCTTGTCGTCGGGCAAGCGCACGGTGCCCGACGGAATCACCGCGTTCTGGGCCTGCAGTGCCTTCAGTACGGCATTCTCGTCCAGCCCGAAGGAAGCCAGCCGACCGGGCGAGAACTCGATGACGATCTGCTCTTCCTGCACCCCGAGCAACTGCACCTTGCCGATGCCATGGATACGCAGCAGCTCCGCCCGCACGCCTTCCAGGTAGTCGCGCAGTTCCCGATCGGAGTAGCCCTCGGCGGTGAAGCCGAAGATCTGCCCGTAGGTATCGCCGAATTCGTCGTCGAAGAACGGCCCCTGCACGCCGCTGGGAAGCGTCGCGGCAATGTCGGTCATCTTCTTGCGCACCTGGTACCAGGCATCCGGGACGATGTGCGACGGCGCGTCATCGCGCAGGTTGACCATGATCACGGTCTCGCCCGGGCGCGTGTAGCTGTCGAGGCGGTCGAGGTAGGGGATCTCCTCGAGCTTCTTCTCCAGGCGATCGGTCAGCAGCTTGGTCGTATCGTCGATGTTCGCGCCAGGCCAGCGGGCGGCGACCACCATGGTCTTGATGGTGAAGGCCGGGTCTTCGTTGCGACTCAGCTTGGAATAGCTGAGGGCACCCCCGACCAGAGTGATCAGCATCAGGAAGAACATCAGCGGCATCTGCCCGATCGACCACGCCGACAGGTTGAATCCGCCCTTCTCCTCGGGTTGTCCGGTGTCCGACTTCATTGGGCCACCTGCTCAGCGTGGTAGACGACCTTTTGCCCGGCCCTGAGCTTGCTGACACCTGCGGTCACCACCGCATCGCCCTCGGCAAGACCCGACTCGATCAGCGCCTGGCTCGCCGTGAAGCGCGTCACCACCACGGGTTTGCGCACCAGCACCTGGTCGGCGGGCTGGACCACGAAGACCGCGGGTTTGCCATCCTCGCTGGTCAGCGCCGAGGCCGGGAGAATGAACAGGGTCTTGCCGGGCAGGAGCAGACGCCCGGTCACCGTGGCCCCGAGCGTCATCGCCGGCGGGGCATCGGGCAAGGCGATGCGGACCCGGTAGGTGCGGGTTGCCTCATCCGCGGCCGGGCTGGCATCGCGAATGCGGCCGATGACTTTGATCGCGGGGTTCGACACCAGCGCGACTTCCACCTGAATGTCGTTGGACACCGAGATGTACAGACGCTCGGAGATGTTGAAGACAGCGTCGCGCTCGTGGGTCGAGGCGAGCTTGAACGCCACTTGCCCGGCGTCGACGACCTGGCCGGTATTGACCATCGCCGCGCTGACGATAGCCGCGTCGGGCGCCTGCAACTCGGTGTAGCTGAGCTTGTTGCGCGCGCTGAGCAGGCCTGTGCGCGCGACGTTGAGCCTGGCGTTCGCCACCCGCCAGTTGGACGCGGCCTCATCGACCCGGGCACGGGCGACGAACTGCTTGTCGAACAGGGTCTTCTGTCGCTCGAGCCCCGAGCGGGCGAACTCCTCGGCCGCTTCGGCACTCCTGACTTCGGCCTCGGCCACCCGCACTTCGTTCTGCACGTCGTTGGGATCGAGCACCGCCAGCACCTGCCCCTTGGCCACGCTCATGCCGACCTCGACGCGACGGCTGGCGACCCGACCGGGGATGCGAAAGCCCAGGTCGGTCTCGATATGAGCGCGGATTTCGCCGGTCTGGGCAACCTCCTCGCCGATCAACCCGGGCTTGGCGATTACCGTACGGACGGGGCGCGGCGGCTCCTGCGAACGTTGTTCCTGCTGGCAACCGCTGACGGCCAGGCCCAGGCCGCAGAGCAGCCCGAGCACCCGAAACGTATTACACACTGTCATTTCATCTTCCCTCGATCAGGGCAAAAGGCAACGAAACGCGCGCCGGCATCGGATCCTGCCGCGGGTATACAAACGTCCTGGGAGTTTCCAGAGTCTAGTAGGCGCATGCCGGATCGATGGGGTGGTCGCGCATGAGGGGGTCGGCACTCAGCGAGCCTTGCCGGGACAATGCCCGGTGCTCATTGCCGGCATTATGCGGGGCGTCCGTCAGCGAGCCGGGAAGCGCTTCGATCGCCAGTCCCAGCGCTCGCGCGCGGGTCCTCGACGAACTCGAAGAGTTTCACCAGCGACGTCATCTCGCCGCCCAGATGGGCCAGGTCGGCGCTGGCCGCGGAAATCTCTTCACTGGCGGCGGCGGATTGCTCCGCGACATCGCGAATGCTGGAAACGCTCTGGTTGACCTGCTCGGCAACCGCGCTCTGCTGTTCGGTGGTGGCGGCGATCTGCCGGTTCAGTTCCTGGATGACGGACACGGAGCGATCGATGGCCATCAAGGACACCCCTGCCTGCCGTGCGGCCTGCACGGTTTCGCTGGCCATCAGGCTGCTTTCCGCCATCTTCTCCACGGCGTTCTGCGCGCCTTGCTGCAGGTTGTGGATCAGGGTCTGGATCTGCTCGGTGGACTGCTGGGTGCGCCGTGCCAGGGTCCTGACTTCCTCGGCGACCACGGCGAAGCCGCGGCCACCGTCGCCGGCCCTGGCGGCTTCGATCGCGGCGTTGAGGGCAAGCAGGTTGGTCTGCTCGGCGACCTCGCGGATGACGTCGAGCACCGTGCCGATGCTGGCGCTCTCATGCTTCAGCCGGCCGATGCATTCGGCGGATTGCTCGACGGCCAGGGCCAGTTTCTCGGTGTGCAGGATCGCATGCTGCACGGTAATGCCGCCCTCGCGGGTCTGCGCATCGGCATCCCGCGCCGAGGCCGCGGCACTCTGGGCGTTGCGCGCGACATCCTGCACGCTGACCACCATCTCGGACATCGCGGTCACCGCCTGCTCGATTTCCAGGCGCTGGGATTTTGCCCCCTCGCTGGTCTTGTTGGTGACACCGGAAAGCCCCTGGGCCGCACTGGCGATCTGCACCACGCCGCCGCTGACCCGCCCGATCAGCTGGCGCAGGCTCATGGTCATTTCCTGCACGGCCTGCATCAGCAGGCCCAGTTCGTCGCGGCGCTCGCCCTGGATGTCTTCGGTCAGGTTGCCCGCCGCGACCTTGCGGGCAATGCCGACCAGCCGTTGCAGCGGCGTGACGATCGACTGGGTCACCAGGATCGCCCCCACCAGCCCCACCAGCAGCGCGAGAATGGCGGCGCCGATGATCAGCATCCGCGCCTTGTCGGCTTCGCTGCGCAGCGATTTGAGTTCCAGCAGCGCCGAGGCCTCCGAGGAGGCCGCCACTTGCTGGGCGCGCTCGACCATGTCGTGGCGGGTCGACTCCAGCTCATCCAGGCTCTGGCGCAGCGCGGCGAACTGACGACGGTAGCCGCCCAGCTCGCCCAGGGCACTCTCGACACTGGAACGGGCCTGGTCATCGTCAAGCCCGGCCGAGAGCTGCGAGCCCTTGAACTCCAGCATCGAGAAGAACTCCTCGACCTGCTCGGCATCCTCGGGCAGGCGTCGGGTGATGTAGTTGGTACTGGAGCGCCGGGCCTCATGCAGCTCCATGGCCATTTCGTTGGCCTGGCTGGAGTCTTCCAGCAGGCGCATGGCGGTGGGGTCGCCGGCCATCTCGACGCGCTTGGCCGCAGCGTTGCTCAGCACCTCGTCCAGTTGATCGAACTGCTCGAACGCCTTGCGTGACGATTCATCCATGATGCCCTGGGCGGTCTTGTTCGCCGAAATGGCCTTGCCCAGGCCAAGCAGCTTCTCGCGATAGCTGCCGACTTCGCTCTGCACCTGGCGCATCAGGGCCTTGTTCTCGGGCAGTTGCAGGCGTCCTTCACACTCGGCGGCCCGCGCCTTGACCTCGTCGACCAGACTCAGCGCCTTGTCCAGGTACTGCAGGTCGCCGGTCATGATCAGTTCCTTCTCGTGCAGTTGCGCTTCCTTCAGGCCGACCTTGATGGTGTTGACCTCCAGCAGGTCGTCGAAGCGCAGCAAGGTCGAATTGAGCGCCGAAAGGCTCGCCCAGACGACACAGAAGGTGATCGAAAGCGCCAGGCCGAAGCCCGCGAACATTTTCTTGCGCACGCTCAGGTCGCGCATGAAAGCGCTGAAAGACTTCAATCCGCACCCCCCGCTGCACTTGCCAACTGACGGGTCGAGGGCAATAGACGCATCGAAATCCTCCATCGCCCGGACAGCGTCCGGGCGCAACGTTCTTGTTATCGGTGGATCCGAGTGTGCTTTTTGCATCGGCACAAAAGCTTCACCTATCACGCCAGAAAATAGGCATCTGAGGCCATGGCAATACGCCCGGCCGTCGCCTGGAAACAAGATGAATCATCTCGCTCCATAATTTACAATAACATGTGTTGTCCTAATTAGGGTCGCTTGCTAGGCTGCTGAGCACCTGCAAAAAACAATAAACAGGAGAACGGTCATGCAAGACTCGCTGAGCAAGGCGTTTCATGAAGATGGTGCCGTGCTGGTCAAGGGACTCTTGAGCCAGGAACAATTGGCCCGCTGCGCAGAGGCCTACGACTGGGCACTGCTCAATCACGGCCCGCATGCGACCCGGATGTTCGCCGGGACCACCCAGCAATCCCACGTCGACAATGCCAATCCCCTGGCCAAGGAGCGCCTGGAAGCGCTGGTTGCAGAGCTGCCGCTGGGCGAGCTGTTCGCCAGGATCTGGGGTTCGAAGAACGTCTGGTACTTCGCCGAAGAGGTGTTCCTCAAGGCCGGTGGCCAGGGCGCCAGAACCCTCTGGCACCAGGACACCTCCTACCTGCCCTGGGCCGGCAACCATTGGGGCAATGCCTGGATCAGCTTCGACGCCGTGCCCAAGCGCAACGCGCTGGAGATCGTCCGCGGCTCGCACCATGGACCGCGCTACGACGGCACTACCTTCACCGACCCGGACGACCCGACCCAGCCGCTGCACGGCAATGGCGCCCTGCCCCGCCTGCCGGACATCGAGGCCGAGCGCAGGGCCAACCCGCAGGCGTTCGACATTCTGTCCTGGGCCACCGAGCCCGGTGACGTCGTGCTCCTTCATCCCGGCTCCCTGCACGGCGGTGCGCCGGTCGATGCCGACTTTCCGCGGCGGCGCACCTTCGTCTTCCGTTTCTTCGGCGATGACGCGACCTTCCAGCCGCTGCCGGCCCACAGCGCCGCCGGCTACCCGCAACAGGGTGTGCTGTTTACCGAGGAACTGGAGCAACTGACCGCGGGCGCGCCGTTCCGCCATCCCACCTTCCGCCAGATCGTCTGACCGGAGTACGCCCATGACAACCCGCAATCTCAAGCGCCAGTCCATCACCCCGCCCGCGACCCAGGTGCTGTACGACAATTTCCATTTCTCCCCGGCCACCCGCGTGGGGGATCTGATCTGGGTCTCGGGCCAGGTGGGGATCGACCACAGCCTGACGCCCGCCGACGGCATCGTCGAACAGTCACACCTCGCCTTCCAGGCGCTCAGGCAGGTGCTCGAAGCCGCCGGCGCGACCCTGGCGGACGTGGTCGAGCTGACCACCTTCCATACCCGCATGCAGAGCGACATGGCGGAGTTTGCCAGGGTCAAGGACGAGTACTTCCCGACGCGCTACCCGTCCTGGACGGCGGTCGGCATCAGCGAACTGGCCATGCCGCAGCTACTCGTCGAAATCCGCGCCGTCGCGGTCGCGGGCTGCGGCGAGGCCTGACGATCGCGCCCCTGTTTACCTCCAACCCAGCAAGGAATTGCCATGGCTACCCTGATCGTCAGCTACCCCGTCGCCGAAGGCGCGACGTTCGACAAGGACTACTACCTGTCCACTCACCTCCCCCTGGCCCGGGAGGCCTGGGGCGGGTACGGTCTGCAGGACGCGCAGGTGCTGTTTCCCCATGCGGGTCCGCAACCCCTGGTGGCCTGCCTGATCCTGCGCTTTGCCGGACAGGCCGGGATCGACGCGGCGCTCACCGCCCCCGGAACCCCGGCGGTGCTCGCCGATGTCACGAACTTCACCAACATCACCCCGTCGATATTTCGCGCCGACGACTGACCCACAGCCCATACGGCGGGTGCGGGCGCTCCGCACCCGGCCGGACCGGGGTGTTTTATTGGCGCAACTTCACTATGCTGAGGCTCTTTTCGCCTGCATCGGCAGGCGAAAACCGCTTCCTTCATCCGACTTCGATACGTCCTGAGTACCCATGCCCGATACCAAAGCCCGTTCCACAACCGCCCCTTCACGCGAATGCGAAAACGCGCCAGAGACCGTTGCCCGCAGGGGAAGACCGGTCGGCGACCGCGATGCGAAACGTGCGGAACTGCTGGCGGCAGCGATCGCGGTCATCGCCCAGGATGGCTACGCCGGCGCGTCCATGCGCAAGGTCGCCAAGCAGGCGGGTTGCACCACCGGCGCGGTGACCTACTACTTCGCCAACAAGGAAGAGATGATCTCGGCGGTTGCGCAGAGCCTGTTCGATCAGGTCGACACGCTGCTGGAAGCGAACCAGGAACCGCTCGATATCGCCTCGCTGCTGCACCAGTGGATCAACTGGGTCAACTTCGACGAGCCGACCATGTGGCTGTCCTGGCTGCAGATACTCTCCCACGCCCGCCATGAGCCGGTGTTCGCCGACATCATCAAACAGCGCTATGACCGCTTCCGCCTGGTATTCACCCGACTTATCGAACAAGGTCAGACAGACGGCAAGATTCGCAACGACATTCACGCCGACGTGCTGGCCGACCAGATCAGCACGATCTGCGACGGCTGGCTGATGATGCTGCCCATCGAGCCGGAACGCTTCAGTGGCGAGCGCGGCAAGGCGCTGCTCGATGCGCTCATCGTCCTGATCGCCCCGCCGAAAGCCGTGAAGAGCACTGCCAGGAGCAAGGCGAAAGCCTGATGAACGACCGCCCGCGCGCATCAGCCGGGTGCCCGTCTGTCCGCTAGGGTCTGTGTGAAAAGTCTTGAGACGAAGGTCAGGCAAGGCGAAAACAGCCGAGGAAGCGGAGTTTACGGGTTGTAAATGAGCATTCCGAGGCTGTTTTCAACGCAGCATCACCGAGTATCAAGGCTTTTCACACAGAGCCTAGTGCGTCGCGGTCTGGTACAGGCTAAGCGCCTGGTTGGCCGCCGCCAGGCAGGCTTTCGCATCACCTTTGGCCTGAGCTGCCCTGGCTTGCTCGATCAGTCGGCGAATGCTGGTCGCCACCCCGCCCTGCACCCCCATCCCGTCGGTCCGCTCGATATGATCGAGCTGGGCTATCTTTTCCTGGCAGTAGTCGTGTTTCGGTGCCTCCGCCGCGTGAAGCGGCAGGCTGATGACCGACGCGATGACCAGCACGTTCAGAACCTTCATCGGTAGCTCTCCGGTTTTCTCTTCGATTTAAAATAACGACCGTTTCCATTTTAAGCTAGCCTGCCTCGTCTCTCCTTCGCAAGCACTTGCGCGCGATATTCGCCAACCCGACCAATCACCGATCAGGGGTATTCCCTTGGCCGCCCGGGCGCAGTAGGATATTTTGCATAACTACAGTTATCTAAATATAAAAACAGGTTGGCCGAGGCAAAGATGGATCAACGAAGCAGAGAACTGTCACAGGCCGCGCTCAAGCGGCGCTTGCTCGTGCAAGCGCTGGGCAGCGCGGCCTTGATCGGGGGCGTTGCCCTCAGCGGACGGGCCATGGCCCAGGCATTGACGGCTGATTCCCAGCCGGTGCTGGACGTGCTGATCATCGGCGCCGGGCTCGCCGGACTGACCGCAGCCCGGGACCTGCAACGGGCCGGCAGCACCTCCTGCGTGGTACTGGAAGCACGGGATCGCGTGGGTGGACGCACCTACAACCATCCCCTTGGCAATGGCCTGGTCTCGGAAGCCGGCGGGGAATGGATCGGCCCCGGCCAGACCGCGATCTTCGACCTGGCGCGTGAACTCGAGGTCGAGACCTTCCCCACCTACTACCAGGGGCGCACGGTCTACCTGGTGGGCGATGCCCAGTACGAGGAAGACCTGAGCAAAGCCCAGGGCGCCAGCAACCCGATCACCGAGAAGCTCAACCAGATGGCGCGCCGAGTCCCCAGCAAGGAGCCCTGGACCGCGGCGGATGCGCCCGAGATCGACAAACTGTCGGTGGGCCAATGGTTGGCCAGCCAGGGCCTGGACAACGTCAGCCGGCTGAGCTTCGACACCTCCATCGGCCTGACCACCGGCACCCCGCCTTCCAGCCTCGCGCTGCTGCACTACCTCTCGCTGATCAACTCCGCCGATTGCAGCATGGAAAAGCTCGAGGGATTCAAGGACGGTGCCCAGGAAACCCGTTTCGTGGGCGGCTCGCAGGTCCTCTGCCAGCGCATGGCGCAAGCGCTGGGCGATCAGGTGAAACTGTCCACGCCGGTGCGCAAGATCGTCGGCTGGGACCAGGACATCGTCGAGGTCCATACCGACCAGGGCGTGTTCCGCACCCGCCAGGTCATCGCCGCGCTGCACCCGGCGCTGTGCAACCAGATCGTCTTCGACCCACCCCTGCCGGAAGGCCGGGCGCAGTTGCAACGCCTGTGGCCGTCCCACGCGCCGATGCGCAAGACGGTGCATGTCTACGAGCGGCCGTTCTGGCGGGAAAAGGGCCTCAACGGCCAGGTCGTGCAGGCCGACGGCCCGCTGATTCTCTCCTGCGACAACTCTCCGCCAGACGCCAGCGTCGGCATCCTGATGGGCTTCGTGCGCAGCGCCCAGCTCACCGATGAACCCGCAGCAGCCGAACGCCGGCTCGCACGGATCTATGCCCGGGCGCTGGGCAAGGAAGCACTGGAGGTCAAGCAATTCCATGACCACGACTGGGCCAAGGTCGATCCCTGGACCCTGACCTGCGTGGGCTCCATTCCCCCGGGCTTCCTCACCCGCTGGGGGCGTTACCTGAAGCCGGCAGTCGGGCGCCTGATCTGGTCGGGCACCGAGACCTCCGATCTCTGGACCAGCAGCATGGATGGCGCGGTACGCTCCGGCCACCGCGCAGCACTTGAAGCCCTGCAGGCCCTCGTCGGCAGCCGGAGGCAGGCATGAGAAAGCGCACCTTGCTGTGGAGCAGCGCACTGCTCGTCGGCGCCCTGCTCGGCGCGGCCGCCGTCTACGGGCCGGAACTGGTCGCCGGCTACCGCTTCATGAATGCCCTGGACCGCCACTACGCCAGCTACGAGGCCAATGGTGGTGCCTGGCCGCAACCGCAGGATGCCTGCGCGCTGTGCCATGGCGTGCGCGGGCAACCCGAAAACGCGCAATACCCGGCGCTGGCGGGGCAACCGGCGGCCTACCTCCAGGCGCAACTGCAGGCGTTCGCCCAGGGCAAACGGCACAGCCCGCAGATGCAGCCACTGGTGGCAGACCTGGGCGAGGCACGCATCCAGGCCCTGGCCGAGTACTTCGCCCGCCAGGAGCCGCGGATCACCCACGCACCCGCACCAGATGACGCCCTGCAGGCCCGCGGCCAGGCCAGTGTCGCCGCCCGCGCCTGCAGCGCCTGCCACGGCGCGCAGCTGTCCGGCAGTGAGATAGGCCCACGTCTCGCCGGCCAGGGCCAGGCCTACCTGCTGGAGCAACTCCAGGCCTTCAAGCAGGGCCGGCGCACGGATCCCAGCGGCGCCATGAACGCCACCGTCAGCCTCATTCCGGACGACGAACTGCAAGCCCTGGCGCACTACCTCGCAGGTCTCGCCCCGACGGCCCGATAAGGCCGCTCATCCCTCCCGTGAATGGTGCCTGCGTGAGGCAGGCACCGTCGTTGACGCACTCATCCGTGTCGGTCGGGCAATCCGCCGTTGATGTGGATCAACAATATACATAACAGTCGTTGCGTTAATATTCACAGCGATTTACAGTCTTGTAGAACAACAATTACAGGAGCTCATCAAATGACAGACTCCACGCACCACTCCATCCGCGAACGCGCTCACCGTGTCACGCACAGCGCCTCTGTGCAGTCGACATATCTCCCGGGCTTGCTGCCCCGATCGAGAGCGCTGGCCACCAGGTTCGAGCCACCGCGGGACCTCGCCCGCGCAGCTCATCACGCTGCAAAAACCACGCTCCGCCGGCAGTCCCTGTCGACCCGGATCCGCCCCTCTCAATCCATTGCCCGGCCTGGTCGCACAGGCACGGAGACCTCATGAGCAACCTACATTTCGATACCCTGATCATCGGTGCGGGCCTGTCAGGCATCGGCACGGCATGCCACCTGGCGAAAGAGTTCCCGGATCGCAGCATGGCCATCCTGGAGCGGCGCGACTGCATGGGGGGGACGTGGGATCTTTTCCGCTATCCGGGCATTCGCTCCGACTCGGACATGCTCAGCTACGGCTACAAATTCCGCCTGTGGGACAGCGAAAAGGTGCTGGCCGACGGCGCCGCCATCCGCAGCTATATCCAGGACACTGCCAGGCAGTACGGGCTGAGCGAGAAGATTCACTACGGGCTGAAGATCACCAACGCCAACTGGTCCAGCGAGCAGCGCCTGTGGCAAGTGACCGCCCACCACGAGGCGAGCGGAGCCGTGCGGCACTACACCTGCAGGTTCCTGTTGTGCTGCACCGGCTACTACAACCACGACGACGGTTTCCTGCCCAGCTTCCCGGGCGAGGAAGCCTTCAAGGGCGTGCGGGTTCACCCGCAGCACTGGCCCGAGGACCTCGACTACACCGGCAAGAAGGTCGTGGTGATCGGCAGCGGTGCCACCGCGGCCACGCTGATCCCGGCCATGGCTGACAAGACCCGCCACATCACCATGCTGCAGCGCTCGCCCTCCTACATCTACTCGCTGCCCGCCACCGACAAACTCACCACCGCGCTCGCCCACATCATGCCCAAGCGCTGGGCCCATGGCCTGGCGCGCAAGCGCAATATCGCCCTGTACCGGGCGGTGTACCTCGCCTGTCGGCAATGGCCACAGCTGGCGCGGCGGATCATCCTGTCCCACGTGCGCCGCCAGGTCGGCCCCAACGCCGACATGCGCCACTTCACGCCCAACTACATGCCCTGGGACGAGCGCCTGTGCGCGGTGCCCAATGGTGATCTGTTCAAGGCCATCCGCAGCGGCCAGGCCTCGGTCGAGACCGATCACATCGAGCGTTTCACCGAAAACGGCATCCTCCTGAAGTCCGGCAAGCAGCTGTCAGCCGACATCATCATCGCGGCGACCGGCCTCAAGCTGCAGTTGCTGGGCGGGATGAGCATCTCGGTGGATGGCGTTCCACGCCAGCTCGGCGAGCAGATGACCTACAAAGCGGTGCTGCTGGAAAACCTGCCGAACATGGCCTGGATCTTCGGCTACACCAACGTGTCCTGGACCCTCAAGGTCGATCTGGCGGCCCGGTACCTGTGCCGGCTGTTCCGCTACATGGACGAAAACCGCTTCGACGTCGTGACCCCTCGTGACGATGCCAACAACGCATTGAACGACGGGATGATGAATTCCATGAAGTCGGGATACATCCAGCGCGACCAGCAGTTCCTGCCGCGCCAGGGCAAGTCCTACCCGTGGTTCGTGTTCATGCACTACGGCCGTGACAAGCAGATGCTGCTCAAGGATCCCGTCGAAGACCACCGCCTGAAATTCGTCCGCAGCGAGCGACACGTCAGCGCCGTAAGGCCTTCGCGCGTCGCCAGCTGAGTGCAACTTCCTGCCCGGCCACTGGCTTGCGCTTCGAGTGGTCGGGATCTGACAAAAAAAAGAAAGGTAGAACCCGATGCAAGGTCAAATGATGACGCTGCCCCTGACCATCCCTTCACTGCTCGAACACGCAGCGCGGTATCACGGCGACACGGAAATCGTCTCCTGTACCCACGAAGGCTCCGTTCATCGCTACACCTATGCTGACGCGCACAAGCGCGCCAAGCAGGCCGCCAACGCCCTGATCCGCCTGGGCACGACCCCGGGCAGCCGCGTGGGCACCCTGGCCTGGAACGGCTTCCGGCATTTCGAGCTCTACTATGCGATCTCGGGCACCGGCGCAATCACCCATACCGTCAACCCGCGACTGTTCCCCGAACAGATCCGCTGGATCATCAGGGACGCCGAAGACGAAATCGTCTTCTTCGACCTGAGTTTCGTCTCGCTGGTAGAGAGCATTGCCGCCGACTGCCCGAGCGTGAAGCATTGGGTAGCGATGACTGACCGTGCGCACATGCCAGCCACGCAGATCGCCAACCTGCTGTGCTACGAAGAACTGCTCGACGCCGAGTCGAGCGACTTCTCCTGGCCGCAACTGGACGAGCACTCGGCCGCGGCGCTGTGCTACACCTCGGGCACCACCGGCAACCCCAAGGGCGTACTGTATTCGCACCGCGCCACCTTGCTGCATGCCTTCTCCAGCTCGCTTCCGGATGCACTGGCGCTGTCCGCAACCGACGTGGTCTCCCCGGTAGTGCCGATGTTCCACGTCAACGCCTGGGGCTTGCCGTACTCGGCGCCGCTGGTGGGTGCCAAACTGGTGTTTCCTGGCGCCGCACTGGACGGTGAAAGCATTTTCAAGCTGTTCGAGCGCGAGCGCGTGACCTTCTCCGCCGGCGTCCCCACGGTGTGGCTCAGCCTGCAACAGCACATGCGCCAGAGCACGGGCCGCCTTGCGGACCTGAAACGCATGGTCGTCGGCGGCGCCGCCTGCCCGCCGGCCATGATGCGCAGCTACGAGGAAGAATTCGGCATCCGCCTGCAACACGCCTGGGGCATGACCGAGCTGTCGCCGCTGGGCGCGATCAACACGCTGAAGGCAACGCAACTGACCCTGGACGCCGAGGCGCGCTTTGCCATTGGCGTCAAGCAGGGCCGCCCGCCCTTCGGCATCGACCTGAAAATCATCGACGACGACGGCAACGAACTGCCGCGCGACGGCAAGACCGCCGGTGCCCTGATGGTCCGTGGCCACTGGGTGGTCGACCACTACTTCGGTATCGACGCCAGCCCGCTGGCGGACGGCTGGTTCCCCACCGGCGATGTGGCCACCCTCGACGCCGACGGGTTCATGCAGATCACCGACCGGGCCAAGGACGTGATCAAGTCCGGCGGCGAATGGATCAGCTCCATCGACCTGGAAAACATCGCCATGAGTCACCCGGCCGTCGCCGAAGCCGCCGCGCTGGGTATCGCCCATCCGAAATGGGACGAGCGCCCCTTGGTGGCGGTGGTACTGAAACCCGGCCTGAGCGCGACCCGCGAAGACGTGCTGGCCCAGTACCCCGGGAAGGTCGCACGTTTCTGCATCCCCGACGACATCGTGTTCGTCGAGGCACTGCCGCACACCGCGACCGGCAAGGTCAGCAAGGTGCAGCTGCGCGAGCAACTGCGCGACTACCGCTGGCCAACTGCTCAGCAGCCCAAGGTGACCTCATGAACGCGCAGCTCTACACCCGCGAGATCGATCTGCCCGAAGGGCGCTGGAAAAGCAGGCTGGTCAACCTGGCCCTGCGCCTGCTGGTCAAGTCGGGGCATGGCCTGAACATCGATATCGGCAAGCTGCGCAAGCAGTTCGACCGGCTCGATGGCCAGGCGCCCAAGGCGTTCCCCGCGAACGTCCGGCGCGACGCGGTGAACTGCAACGGCGTCGCCGCCCAATGGCTGACGCCCACCGATTGCAGGCCGGAGCGGGTGTTGCTGTACATCCATGGCGGGGCGTTCGTCGCCTATACCCCCGAGGTCTACGCGGCGATGGTCGCCAGCTGGTGCCAGCCGCTCAAGGCGCGGGCGTTGCTGGTGGACTACCGCCTGGCGCCGGAGCACCCGTTCCCGGCGGCGCTCAATGACGCGCTGAAGGCCTATCGCTGGTTGCAGAACCAAGGCATCAGGCCGGAAAACATCGTGATCGCCGGCGACTCGGCGGGCGGCAACCTGGTGCTGTCGTTGCTCCAGCGCCTGCGCGACGACCGCGAAGTCGCGCCAGGCTGCGCCGTGCTGCTCTCGCCGTTCCTCGACTTCACCCTCAGCGGTGCCAGCGCACTGGGCAATGCGCGCCACGACCCGATCTTCACCCCGGCCTTCGCGATCGGTATCCGCACCTTCTATGCCCCGGCCGAGACCCACGGGCTGCCGGCGGTGTCGCCGCTGTTCGGCAGTTTCGCGGGGCTGCCGCCCCTGCTGTTCCAGGTCGGCAGCACCGAGATGCTGCTGGACGATTCGGTACGCGCCGCGGCCAAGGCCGCGGCCGCCGGCGTACCCGTGCAACTGGAGGTCTGGAAGCGCCTGCCACATGTGTTCCAGATGATGCCGGCACTGCCCCAGGCCCTGGCGGCGCAACGCAACATCATCGGCTTCGTCAATCGGTACACGGCCTGGAACGGGTGAATCCACCTCGTCAGTAACGCCGTGCCTCTCATCGCCACCCTTCGAGAACAACAAGATGGAATTCGACTATCTGATCGTCGGCGCCGGCTCTGCCGGCTGCGTCCTTGCCAACCGCCTCAGTGCCGACCCCAGCGTCAGCGTAGGCCTGCTGGAGGCCGGTCCCGAAGACCGCTCTCCCCTGATCCACACCCCGGTAGGGATGGCCGCCATCCTGCCGACCCGGCATGTCAACTGGGCCTTCAAGACCACCGCGCAACCTGGCCTGGGCGGCCGCCTCGGCTACCAGCCGCGCGGCAAGGTGCTGGGCGGCAGCAGTTCGATCAACGGCATGATCTACATCCGTGGCCATCAGGACGACTTCAACGACTGGCAGGCACTGGGCAACGACGGCTGGTCGTTCGACGACGTGCTGCCCTACTTCCGCAAGAGCGAAATGCACCACGGCGGCAACGATGACTTTCACGGCGGTGAAGGTGAACTCTACGTCGGCCCCGCACACCGGCATGTCGCCACCGAGGCCTTCGTCGAGTCGGCGATTCGCGCCGGCCATCGCTTCAACGACGACTTCAACGGCCCGCAACAGGAAGGCGTCGGCTATTACGACGTGACCATCCGCGACGGTCGGCGCTGGAGCACGGCAACCGCGTTCCTCAAACCGATCCGGCAACGGCGCAACCTCACGGTGCTGACCAGCACCCATGTCGAAAGCATCGTCCTGCAGGGCGACCGGGCCACGGGCGTGCAGGCGCTGATCAAGGGCCGCCGGGTTCACCTGAAGGCGCGCAAGGAAGTCCTCCTGGCCGCCGGTACGTTCGGCAGCCCCCACCTGCTGATGCTCTCCGGCATCGGTTCCGAGGCCGAGCTCAAGCCCCAGGGCATCGAAGTGCGGCATGAGCTGCCGGGTGTCGGTCAGAACCTGCAGGATCACCCCGACGTGGTGCTCTGCTACAAGAGCAGCGACACCTCGTTGCTCGGTGTCTCCGTGGGCGGCAGCCTGAACATGGGCAAGGCGCTGTACGAATACCTGCGCCATCGGCGCGGCCCGCTATCGAGCAACTGTGCCGAGGCCGGCGGTTTCCTCAAGACCGACCCGAGCCTGGCGCGTCCGGATATCCAGCTGCATGCGGTGATCGGTACGGTCGACGACCACAACCGCAAACTGCACTGGGGCCATGGTTTCAGCTGTCACGTCTGCGTACTGCGCCCCAAGAGCATCGGCAGCGTCGGCCTGACGTCCCCGGACTCGCGGGTCGCACCGCGTATCGACCCGCATTTCCTGGAGCACGACGACGACGTCAAGACCCTGCTCAAGGGCTACCGCATGGCCCGGGAAATCATCGCCCAGACCCCGATGGCCGGCTTCGGCCTGCGCGATTTCTACAGCACCGGCCTGCACAGCGACGAGCAACTGATCGAGCTGCTGCGCAAGCGCACCGACAGCATTTATCACCCGATCGGCACCTGCAAGATGGGCCAGGACGAGATGGCCGTGGTCGACAGCCAGTTGCGCGTCCACGGGATCGAGGGCCTGCGGGTCATCGACGCCTCGATCATGCCGACCCTGGTCGGCGGCAACACCAACGCGGCGTCGATCATGATCGCCGAGCGCGGTGCCGAGTGGGTTGCACAGGCTTGATCTGAGCAGCCTGTCTGGAACCTTGCAGCGTCCTTGAGACCGAGCGCCGCCCGCGCGGCGCTCGGTCTCAAGGGCGCTGCAAGGCTCAAGGCGGGTACCTGGAAGCCTCGACACGGTCTCCTGTCAGTCCCTTGGCGTTGTGTAGATACCCATATGCCAGGCAAAAAAAAGCGCCCCGAAGGGCGCAAAAGTGGGGCATGACATGACAGGAACAGTGTCAGCTCGTAGCAGCTTCGTCAGCCCGTGGAGCACTGTGCATCAACGCAATACCAGGCGCAGAAGAATCTGGGTAAGGCGACCATACGGCGGCTTGAGCATGAAGCTGCCGTTGTGTTTTGCCTGGTAGAAGATCGGACGCATCTTGCTGAAGGTCTGGAACCCTTCCTCGGCGTGGTAGTGACCCAACCCCGAGTTGCCCACGCCACCGAACGGCAGGTTCTCCTGCAGTACGTGAAGCATCACGCTGTTGACCGAAACACCACCGGAAATCGTTTGCCGCAGCACCGTCTCGACCCGCCCGGCATCTTCGTCGAACAGGTACAGGGCCAGCGGCCGCTCGTGGGCATTGATGTACTCCACAGCGTCTTCCAGGCGGCGATAGCCAAGCACCGGCAGCACCGGCCCGAAGATTTCCTCCTGCATGATCAGCATGTCGTCACGCACATCGAACACCAGGTGCGGCGCCAGCTTGCCGACGCGCCGGGCACCTTCGGCATCGGCCAGGGCCACCACCCGCGCGCCCTTCTCCCGCGCATCGGCCAGCAGGGCCTCGACCCGCGCCAGTTGGCGGGCGTTGATCATGCAGCTGTAGTCCGGGTTGTCGGCCAGCGGCGTCGGGTAATGCCCGTTCACCGCCGCCCTCGCATGCTCGATGAATGCATCTTCGCTATCGGCCGGCAGGAACACATAGTCAGGCGCGACACAGGTCTGCCCGGCATTGAGGCACTTGCCCCAGAGGATGGTTTCAGCCGCTTTCTGCAGCGAATAGCCGGGGGCCACCAGGGTCGGCGACTTGCCGCCCAGTTCCAGGGTGACAGGCGTCAGGTTCTCGCTGCAGTTGCGCATGATCTGCCGGCCCACGGCGGGCGAGCCGGTGAAGATCAGATGGTCGAACGGCAGGCGCGAGAAGCCATCGTTGATCCCGGGGCCCGGCTGCACGACCGCCACCAGGTCCTCGGCGAAACGCTTGCCGAGCAGTTCCGCGAGCAGGCGGCCGAAATGGCTCGAATCGCTGGCGACCTTGATCATCGCGCGGTTGCCGGCGGCCAGGGCGCCGCACAGCGGCCCCAGGGTCAGGTACAGCGGGTAGTTCCAGGGCGCGGCGATGCCGATCACCCCCAGCGGCTGGGCGAGCAACGCGGCGCGCCCGGGCTGGAACCAGATGCCGACGCCACGCTTGCGCGGCTTCATCCAGCCCTTCAGGCACTTGATCGCGTGGTTGATTTCACTGACCAGGCCGAAGATATCCAGCAGCTTGGTTTCGTGCGCGGAGCGATGGCCGAAATCGCTGGAAATGGCCGCCGCGATATCGTCCGCGTGGTCCAGCACCAGGGCCTTGAGCGCCTGCAGGTTGGCACGACGCGACTCAAAGGAAGGGTAACGCTCCTGCGCGAATGCCTTGCGCTGCTGGGCGAAAACTTCGCGCATCCGCTCTACCGCCGGTGCGACTTGCTCGATGGACATGGGGTGTTCTCCGGGTGAGGTTCCGAGGGTTCGCCAAGGCTTCGTTGACGAAGCCTGGCGAACGCGCGCATCAGCGCGCGTAGGACGGTTGCTGCTTTGCCCGCGCCAGGGCGAAGAAGGCGTAGTACAGCTGGATCATCATGTAGGACCAGGTGACCAGCGCGATGGACATGAAGATCGCCTTCGAGTCGTCTCCCGGGATCGGGTAGAAGTCGTAGATGCAGGCCACGATCAGACCGGTCAACGCTGCGAGGGTGACGCCCAGCGCATGCAGGCGCTCACCGGCACTCAGCAGACGGCCGATGAAGTACGCCAGGAAGACCGAATAGGCGATCCACATGCCCACGTAGAAGTAAGGCAACGGCTTGACCATGAAATCGGCCTTGATCATGACGAAAGTGCTGGCGAAGGTGATCGCGAAGATCAGCGCATCCTTGAGCTTCGACGGCTTGTAGTCGTGGGTGACCGCCATCAGCCCGAGCACGGTCACGATGGGGATGCCGAAGCCTCGCGAGAAGGCGTCGAGGAAGAAGGAAATGTTGTAGGAGACCTTCCACTGGGTCAGCAGGAAGATCAGCAGGTTACTGCCGGAGAATGCCACGATCAGCCACTCCAGCCCCAACAGGAAGTTGCCCTTGCGCAGAAACTTGATGCCATAGGTGGCTCCCGAGGTGACCAGGAGTACACAGGTGAGCAAGGCGGCTATATCTCTGGTTTCCATAGCGAAATTCTCTTTTTTATCGGATTCGGGGTTTCATTTCGACGCTGGGACGAGTGATGCGAGGTAATGGGAAAGCGCTTTGCGATCCTCCGCCGACAAGGTCGCGGTGATCGCCGTCATCGAACCGGTCGGGTCGACCCGCCGTCCCTGGGCGAAGGCATCCAGCTGGGCCTGGAGGTAGTCGGCGCCCTGCCCGGCCAGACGCGGGAACAGGGCCTGGCCCATCAGCTTCTCGCCATGACAGGCCGTGCAGGCACCCGCGGTCGCCAGCCGTTCACCCTGCTCGCGCAAGGCGGGGTCAGGCTTGAACCAGTGGTTTTCCACCGCAGGCTGGGCGGCGTAGTGATTGGCCAGCTTGAGGATTTCTTCCTCGGTGAGCGTCATCGCCAGAGGCTGCATGTTCGGGTTGATGCGCTGACCCTTGGCAAAGGCATGGAGCTGCGCCTGCAGGTACTCGGTGGGTTGCCCGGCCAGGCTCGGATAGCGCTGATGCAGGGAGGTGCCCTGCTTGCCATGGCAGCCAATGCAGGCGTCCGCCGTCTGTGGCCACGGTCCCTCCGCCTCGTAGGCCTGGGTGGTGGTATCGATGTAGTCCAGCAGACGGTACATCCCCAGCAGATCGCGCCCGAACACGGCCAGCAGCACGACCAGGACAACCGCGACACCCAACAACAATTTCTTCTTCATGATCGCCCCTATGCCTTACGCAGCGAACCGAGTGCCTGCAGCGCACTCTGATGACCCGAGCGCACCGCGCCGTCCATATAGCCCGCCCAGATTTCAGCGGTTTCGGTACCCGACCAGATGAGGTTGCCGCAGGCCGGTCGCAGCGACGGGCCATGCTGGCTCCAGAAGCCGGGTGGAATCGCCGACACGCAGGTGAGGCTCCAGGGATCGGCCTGCCCCCAGTCATGGTCGTGATAACCGATCGGGCTAAGCGCCTCGTCACCCAACGAGCGCGCATAGATCTGCGCCAGCACCTGGCGCGCGGCATCATGGTCGGACGGCACCATGGCATTGACGACGAAGGCGTTGATCACGCCGATTTCGCCATCGGGCGGCGAGTTGTCCCAGGCCCAGAGCACCTGGCCCTTGATCTGCAGGGTGTGGCCATTGAGGCCCTTGTCCCGCCAGAACGGCCGCTTGTACACCATCGCCGTCTTGCGCGCCGGACTGTGCGCGGGCCAGGCGCGCTGCAGGGCGGCGCGGCCTTCCGGCAGTGCGGGCTGGAAGCGCACCTGGTTGCACAGCGCCGGGTGGATCGCCACGATCACGCGGCGTGCGCGCACCTCGCCCTGGTCGGTGATCAGGCGCACCACGTCGCGATCCCAGTCGGCGATTTCCCGTACCGGGCAGGCCAGGCGCAGCTTGTCACCCAGGGCCTCGGCCATGCGCGTGCACAACGCCTGCGAGCCACCGACGAAGCGCGTGCCTTGCGCGCTGTCCTTGATCGAGTCGAGCTTCATGTAGTCGCAGCTCGCCGAGTTGATCATCGAGAGGAAATGCAGCAGGCCCATCTTGGCCGGGGTTACCCCACCCGTCAGCGTGAGGCTGGTGTCCCAACCAGATCGATCTTCAGGCTTGATATTTTGCTGGGCCAACCAGTCGCCCATCGAAAGCTTGTCCAGTTCCGCTACCCTCGGCGAGGTCCACGGAGCGCCCGACGGCACCACCTTGGACAATTCGCTGAGCTTGGCGCCGATGCTTTCATCGGTGCCGAAAGTGCCTTTCAGATCGATCTCAAGACGGCCTTCCCCACCAAGCACCACCGTGTTGCCCTGGTAGTAGGTCGGGAAGGTGCCGATATCGAGCTCGCGCGCAAGATCCGCCACGGCCGTCTGGCCCGGGCCGATCCACTGGCCACCGGCTTCCGAGATCTGCCCACCGCCCAGGTCATGGTTCAGCACCCGGCCGCCGACGCGCTGACGCGCCTCCAGCACCACGAATGACTGACAACCGGCATTTTGCAGATCACGGGCGGCAGTGAGCCCGGCCATCCCGGCGCCGATGATGGCGACATCGAGCACGCCATCATCGCTGCCCGGAACCTTGGGCTTGCCTTCGTCGGCCATGCTCAGCGTGGCCTGCAGGCCAAGACCGCCGACGGCCGCCGTGGCACCGGCGAACTTCAGCAGTTGCCGGCGTTTGAGATCGAATGGGTTGGAGGGGGGCCTTTCAGCCATACAGGGAGCCTCACACGGTTGTTGTTTGCGTGCTGCACGCGAGCGGGCAGCACCTTTATCGGTTCTGCTCAGGCGCCCAGCGCAAGGCGCGACGAACGGCGGCGCAGGCTCAGGCCAAACAGCACCATCCAGAAGGGGAAGATCAGCACCACGAGGACCAGCAACGCATTGGTCACGGCATCCAGCTGCGGGAAGAAGCCGACGATGAAGTACAGGCCGAAGCACCAGCCGACAACCTTCAGCGGCAACAGGATCGAAGCCCCCCAGCCGGCATTCTTCAGGTGGCCGCCCACGACCAGGCCCCAGAACAGCACGACCGGTCCTTCGCACCACCAGAGCCCGCGCTGGCTGCCCACGGCGATGCTCGTCCAGGCGACTTCGGCGGCAGCCTGCACGGCCGGTGCGCCGCTCTGGTGAAGTGCCGCGAGCGGGTTGAGTACCGACAGTTGCAGGGCCGCGCCCACCACACCGAGGATCACGTAGGTGGCAATGGCCAGCGCGGCCATGTCGCCGAGGGCACCGGCCTGCTCACGGAACGTCCGCCACAGATAGCCGCCGATCACCAGCAGGGGCAGGTAGAAGCCCAGCAGGTCGGCGAACATCGACAGCCTGAAGAACTGCCGCTGCTCTGCCGGCAGGCTCAGCATTTGCGCGCCGTCCAGGGTCACAGTCATGTCACCGTGGGTCACCATCAGCATGAAAGAGACGTTGAGGTAGGCAAACAGGCCGCCCAGGATCGCCGCCCAGGCGGTGATCCGCACGGCATCGTTCGAATTGCTGTTCATTGTTGCTCCAGGGTTGCGAAGGCGATGCGCAGGCCAGCCCCAGGGCGGGCCCGCGGCATCACCGGTTTAGTGTGCGTTCTATGCCCGGGCCCGACGGTTCACGTAACCGTCGAGCACACCCACACCGGCCAGGGCGGTCCTCATGACGCACCACTGCAGTGGCTCGGGTAGCGTCGACGGGGTCTTGTGGCGCAGCGCCGCCAGCAGCGGGTGCTCGATACCGCCGATCTGCTCGGCCAGCAGGTGGCCGACCAGCGACTGGGTACCGACGCCATGCCCGGAACAGCCAGCGGTGTAGAGGATGTTGCCGTGCGCGCCGGTGGCGCCGACCACGGGCAAGGCATCGAATGCCAGGCTGATGTAGCCGCTCCAGCAGGCCCGGATGGCGCTGCCGCGAAGCGTCGGGAAACGATCGTTCAAGGCTTGCTGCAAGGCCTTGTAGGCGGCGTTGTCAGGCTGGTTGGGCGTGCCCGAGCCATAGGCGTAGCCGAGCTGCTTGGTGGTGACCAGCAAGGTGTCGCGGGCGGTCAGGCGATGGCTTTCCATGGTCCAGTGCGGGGTCACGATCCCTTCCCTGTCGTGCCAGCCCAGACTCTGCAACTGCGCCTTGGACAGGGGTTCGGTCTCGAGCGCAGAAACCCGCAGCGGCACCACCTTGTCGCGCAGCAGGCCCAGTTGCGGCGTGTAGGCGTTGGTGGCGAGGACCATGAACGGCGCACGCACGCTGCCTCGCTCGGTGCGGCAGGTGATGGTCTTGCCTTCGCTGTAGGACAGCAGTCGGGTCTGCTCGAACAGGCGTACACCGGCCTGCAGCGCGGCACGCCGCAGGCCCATGACGTACTTGCCGGGATCAAGGGTGCCACCGTGCTGGGTACAGCCGAACAGGAATGCCGGCGGAATGCCCCGGGCGCGCATTTCGTCGCGCTCGACGAAGCGCGTGACCGAGCCCAGCTCTTGGCCAAGCGCCATGCCGTGACGCAGTTTCTTTTCCTGGGAGGGGTGAATCACGGCACGGATGATGCCGGAGGGGTTGTAGTCGCAGTCGATCGCCAGCTCACGCAGGCGTCTTTCCACGTAGCTCACGCCTTCATCGTAGAACGATACGATCTTCCTGGCCTTCTCCAGACCCACACGCTTGTGGAACAGCTCGAACTCCACACCCATGCTGCCCGCCAGGTAGCCGGCATTGCGTCCGCTGGCACCGAAGCCGGCGAAATCCTGCTCCAGGACAACCACGCTGGCGCCCAGCGCGGTCAGCTCCAGTGCGGTCGAGAGGCCGGCGAAGCCCGCGCCGACGACGACCACGTCGGCCTCGAGGTCGCCCTCCAGCGCCGCCTGCAGGTCATCCGGACGCTCCACCCATCCACCAATCGGACGGAATTTGTCAGCACCGGTATGGGGCTGCTGTGTTTCGCTGAAATGGTTCATGCACGCTCTCCGGTCAGCTGGAAACCAGCTGGACGACAAGCGCATCGAGAGGCTGCAGGCATGCTGGATTCACACATGGCACCCTCACTGCGACTTGTTGTTGTTTGTGATGACTCTACTGCTGCATCCAATTTAACGCAACTAGTGTTATGTATTTTGTCCAGGCCATACCAGGCAGGCTTTCGGCATGCTTTACGAGCACATGGAAAAGGTCTTCGAGGCGACCTGGACAGGCGCGTTGACAAACGCTATTTGCAGACTGAACCGCGCGCCGCAGAGCGGCGCCGGATTCATTGGGAAGGCAGCGCGGCGACCCCATGGCGGGAGAACAGCAACGGATCGGCGCCCTTGCCGGCCAGTGCGGCGGTGAGCGATACACCGTCGGCACTGCGCGACGCCTTGAAGGTACGACCACCGTCACTGCTGCGGACTTCCAGACCATCGAGCCCCACCGCAAGGACCTGTTCGCCCTGCACCGCGATGGAGGTGATCGAGCTGCGGGCGTCGAGCGCAATGCGCTGCCAGTCCGTGCCGTCGGCCGTTCCCCGCCACAGGCTGCCGCGCTGGCCGCCCAGCAGCAGGCTGCCGTCGGCCAGCACCGCACCGGTCCAGAACGTGCCCTCGTAGCCGGTGTCGAGGTAGCGCCAGGTCTGCCCCTGGTCGTCGGAGCGCAGCAGTTGCCCGCGCTCGGCGGTGGCATACAGCGCGCCATGGCCATCGACGAACAGGCTCATCAGGTTGAGGTCGGCACGACTGGCACCCGCAGGCGCCGGAAGTTTGCGTTCGCTCCAGGTCGCGCCGCCGTCTTCAGTGGTCAGCACCAGCGACCAGAGCCCTACCGCCACGCCCCGCCGTTCATCGAAGAAGTGCACGGCGAACAGCGGCCGGTCTTCATCAGGGGTCAGGCGCTGGACCTGCCAGCTGTCGCCGCCATCCGTGCTGGCGAGGATCGCCCCCCAGTGCCCCACTGCCCAGCCGTGACTGGCGTCACTGAAGCTGACCCCGGTCAGGGTGCTGGAAACGGGTACGGCGCGGGCCTGGCGGTAGCTGTTGCCCTTGTCGTCGGAGAGCAGCACCACGCCATGATCGCCCACCGTGACCACCCGTTCCCCGGCCCAGTCGGCCCCCAGCAGCAGCGCCTGGGCGGCATGCGCCGTCGGCACGGCGGCCACCGGCTCCAGCCCGGCGGCCAGCGACGAGGCCATGGGCAGCGCCGCCAGCAGCGCCACGCCCAGGATTGTTTTCAGGTATCCCATACCGCTCTCCTCAATGCGCCAGCGCGCCAATCATGCGCACCGGGCGCTTGCGCGGGAAAATCCGCTCCAGCCAGACCGCGAACGCCGGCAGTACCGTCATCGCCATGACCATGTTGACCATGAACATGAAGGCCAGCAGCTTGCCCATGTCCGCCTGGAACTTGAGATCGGAGAACGCCCAGGTGGCGACGCCGACCGCCAGGGTGATCGCCGTGAAGATCGTGGCCATGCCGACCTCGCGCAGTGAATGAGCCACGGCGATGCCCACCGGCTGGCCATTCGCCTGGTGCAACTGGATACGGTTGTAGATGTAGAAGGCGTAGTCCACACCGATACCGACGGCGAGCACCATCACCGGCAGCGTGGCGATGGTCAGGCCGATCTGCAGTTCCTTCATGAACCAGTAGCCGATGAAGGTACCGATGGTCAGCGGCAGGCAGCACACCAGCACCGCGCGCAGGTCGCGGTAGACCACCAGGACCAGCAGGGCGATGGCGGCATAGACGTACAGCAGCATCGGTGTCTCGCTCTTCTCCACCTCCTCGTTGATCGCCGCGATCACCCCGGCATTGCCCGAGGCCAGGCGCACGGAGACACCCGGCAACGGCTGCTCGGCACGGAACGCCTTGGCCGCGTCGATCACCCGGCTGATGGTGGTGGCCTTGTGGTCGGCCAGGTACAGGTGCACGGCGGTCATGCTGCAATCGGTGCGCATCAGCCCTGCCGTGCGACCCACCTCGGCGGCCAGCGACGAGTAGTTCATCGGGTCGATGGGCACCGCGCTCATCTTCGGATTGCCTTCGTTGTAGCCCTCGTTGAACTGACGCATCGCCGTGGAGAACGACGCCACCGAGAGCACCCCCGGCACCCCTTCCATCGCCCAGGCGAAGCGGTCCTGATACTGCCCGAGCTCGACATCTTCGCAGGCATTGCCGCCGCCTGCGGCCAATCGTTCGGGCTGCACCTCGAAGACCACACTGAGCCAGTCCAGGCCAATGTCGTAGCTGTTGGCGATGGACAGCGCATCGCGGTTGAAGCGCGAGTCTTCGCGCAGCTCCGGTGCGCCGGCCTGCAACGAACCGACCACACGATCGTGGCTTTGCCACACGGCCGTGGCGAACACCAGCAGGGCCACCAGCATGACCCAACGCGCATAGCGCCACTCGGCCAGCTTCGCCGGCCCTGTCAGCCAGCCCGCGCGGCGTTGCCGGGAGACTTCCTCGGCGGCCGCGTAGCGCGCATCGACCTTCAGCATCGAGGCCACCAGCGGCAGCATGATCAGGTTGGTGACGATCTTGAACGCCACCCCGAGCGAGGCGGTGATCGCCAGCTCGCGGACCATCGGGATGGGGATCAGGAGCAAGGTGACGAACGACACGAAGGCCGTCACCAGGGCCAGGGTGCCCGGCACCAGCAGCCCCCTGAAGCTGGAACGGGCCGCCACCTGCGCGCTGCTGCCGGTGGCGATCTCGCGGACGATGTAGTTGATCTGCTGCACCCCGTGGGAAACCCCGATGGCGAACACCAGGAACGGCACCAGCACCGCCAGCGGGTCGAGCCCGTAGCCCAGCAGGCGCAGGCTGCCGAACTGCCAGATCAGCGAGGTCATCGAGCAGCCCAGCGCCAGCAGGGTGAAGCGCAGCGAGTGGCAATACCAGTACACCGCCACCGCCGTCAGCAACAGCGCCAACAGGCAGAACTCGATGACCGCCGCCGCGCCGTCGGCGATATCGCCGATCTGCTTGGCAAAGCCGATGATCTGGATCTCGAAGCCGGCATCCTCGAAGCGCTGGCGGATCTGCTCCTCCAGCACCCGGTTGTAGGCCACGTAGTCCAGGCGCTCGCCGTTGGCGTCACGTTCGTTGAGCTCGGCGGTGATCATTGCGCTGCTCTGGTCACGGGACACCAGGGTGCCGATGAAGCCACCCTGGGCGGTGGAGTCGGCGATGCGGGCAATGATGTCCGCATCCAGACGCTCCGGTGTCACCGTGCCGGGCACCAGCGGATCGGCGCGGAAGCCGTCCTCGGTGATCTCGTTGACGAACGCATTGGGCGTCCACAGCGAGCGCACGCTGCCGCGCGAGACGCCCGGCAGGAACGTCACCGCCTGGGTGACATCGGACAGTCGGCGCAGCCCCGCCTCGGTCCAGATGTTGCCCTGGCGGGCCTTGACCACGAAGGTCAGACGGTTCGCGCCGAGCAGATCACCACGGTACTGCTCGAAGGTGGCCACGTACTCGTGGCCGATCGGCAGCTGCTTCTCGAACCCGGCATCCATGCGCAATTGCACGGCGAACCAGGCCATCACCGCGGTAAACAGGGCCAGCAGGATCAGGACCAGACCGCGGTGCCCGAACAAGCCGGCCTCGATGCGCGGCAGAACGCCGCGCACCGGTTGCTTCGATACATCAATAGACATGTTCACGACAAGCCTCACAGGGTGCGCGACAGAACCACACCGACATAATCACGATCACGCAGCAACTGGTCGTACGGGGTATCACCGCTAAAGAACTTCGCGTAGTTGAAGGAAACCTGCCAGCTGGCCGGGTTGCGCACGAAGTTGAGGTACAGGTTCATGCTGCTCGCGTCTTCGGTGAAGGTCGCCGCCAGGTTGGGCGTACGCCCGCCCAGGGAGCGCGAATAGAAGACGCCCGGGGTCACTTGCCAGCCCGGCAGCAAGGTGCCGTCGTAGGTCACACTGAAGTCCAGGTTGATCCCCGACGAAGTCTTGTCGCCATGCGCCTTCGGTGCGCTGGCCGGATCCAGCTGCCAGGTGTTCGCGCCCGCGGCGACCAGCTCGCCGTTGTAACTGTCGTGCAGCCCCGGGTACTTGATCACCACCAGCTCGGTCAGCAGGGTACCGGTGCTGGCCCCGACGAAGTCGAGAAGGTCCGGGGAGTTGGACGGCGTGAAGCTGTACAGGCCGGTCAGGTGCCACTGGAACTTCTTCTCGTCCTTCCAGCATTTGCCGCCATTGTTGTTGCACAGGTCGATGACCGGGTTCAGCGATACCGCGTCCTTGGGCCGGTAGGACAGCTCCGTGCCCACCGCCCAGTCGCCAATCGGCATGTTGGCGCTGATGCCATAGAGCATGCGGTCTTCCGGATACACCCACTTCTGCGACAGGGCGAAGGTATCCGGGTCCAGCAGGCGCATGGTCAGCGACGGCAGCTTGTCGTGGTAGCGCATCACGTACGCGCCGAAATTGACATCGCTGTCCTGCGGCTGCCAGCGCACCGACAGGCCCCACTGGCCGCTGTCACGGGCTTTCTTGTCGTCGAAGCCGTAGGCGCCCATGCCCTTGCCCAGCGCCGGGGTGTAGTTCCAGTAGCTGCCGACCGGCGGCAGTTCGCTCTTGTTCCAGGCGAACTGGTAGTAGGCCTCGACGTTGACCCCGGAACCGAGGCCGGACGCGACGCTGAGCATCGGCGCTGGCAGCACGGCCTCCTTGAGCTGCACGCCAGGACGCGACAGGGCCTGGATATCGTAGGCGTTGGTGTTGTTGATACCGCCCTGCACGAACAGGCTTTCGCCCCAGTTGATCACCTGGTTGCCCAGGCGGGCACGGACGCGCTGGTCACCCACGTCGAAGCCCTTGCTCACCCACAGGTCGAGCAGGCGGGCCTTGAACTTGAGGTCGTCGCGGGCCGAGCTGGTCAGGCCATCGCTGCCCACGCCCGGCGGTGTGTTGAAGGACAAGGCGCCCGTGGTGTCGGTGGCGGCGAAATCGCGAATCCAGCTGCCACGGGCCATGAAGGTGAAGTCCTCGGGCAGCTTCAGCAGCAGCTCGTGGGTGCCCTTGAGGTAATGGGTGAACAGGTCGCCCTTGTCGTAGTTGAGGTCGCCCTGATCGCCGACGCCCGACGTCTGCGCCAGGCACCCGGTGGGTGGGTGATGGCCCGTGGCCCCCTCATTGATCAGGTTGCAACCCTGGGACTCGGTGCGGATGCCCATGCCATAGGAAATCGTCGAATCGAACGACCCGCGGATGGACTCGGTTTCGAAGGTGAACCCCATTGCCAGGGGAGTCATGCACGCAATAGCAAGGCCTGAAGCTTTTGTGATTGTTCTTTTCATGTCGGCGCTCTAAAGGTGAAGGATCAACGTTCGCTGATGGCTCGCAGGTTGTCGGAGGTGTAGAAGTCACGCTTCAGACGGGGGTTGCCAGTACCCTCGGTCAGCCAGCGATGGTCCTTTTTGCCAACGCCGATGGAGGTCATGTCGTAGAGGTAGCGGCCATCGACCAGGTTGTACTGGGCCTGGGCTTCCATATCGCAGGTGCCGGTCTCGTACACCGGAATGGTGTAACCCTCGCGGACCTTCCAGATCTGTCCCTGCTTGTCGTAGTCGACCGCCATCAGGCCGTTCCAGCTGTCCTCGTCGATGTAGAACACACGCTTGGGCGCCTGGTGACGCATGCCCTCGCGCACATTGGCCTCGACCACCCAGACACGGTGCAGCTCGTAGCGACGGGACGTGGGAGCGATGGAGCTCTGCTGGGCGACATCCTCGATACGCGCCGAACCGTCGTAGGCCCCGAAGGCGTTGTAGGGCACCAGCAGTTCCTGCTTGCCTACCAGCTTCCAGTCGAAGCGATCCATGGGACCGAAGAAGATGTTCGACTCATCGACGGTGTACTGGTTGTCCAGGCCGATCTGCGGCGCGTCGTAGGAATAGGACGGCATGCGGCGCACACGACGCTGGCCGGGGAAGTAGTAGAAACTGGTGGCCTGTTCGCCGGCCTTGGTGGTGATCACCCCGGCCTGCCCTGCCAGAGCGGCGGGTTCGTTGTAGTTGAAGTAGGTGGCAAGTTCCAGGCGGTCGAACGAGGAGAACAGCGCACTGCCCTTCTGGCCCCACGGGGTGTACATGAACCAGTCGGTGGAGGTGCGCAGCCAGCTGCCGCCAGCGTCACGCGGAGACAATCCGGAAACGGTCTTGGACATGTCGAAACCGACGCCGCGGTAGCGCATCTTCATGTTCCACATGACCTCGGCGCCCGTCGTCGGCATGGGGAACGGAATGCCCGGCACGTGGGCTTCCTGCAGGGCCACGCCACTGCTGTCGAGGGTGGCGAAACCAACGTTCTTGCGGGTGTTCTCCACCACGAAGTCCGGTGCACCGCAGGTCCGCCGCGTCGGGTAGACGTCCATCCGGTAATCCGGGATCTTCTTGAACAGTTCCAGCTGGCCGGGCGACAGCTGCTTGGCATACTGCGCCACGTTGGCGGCGGTGATGCTGAAGAGCGGCTTGTCATCCTTGAACTTCCAATGCTGGCCACGCACCTCGCCATAGCTCCAGCCCGAATCCTGCTTGCCGGGCTCCACCCAGGCGGGTATCGCACCATTGCCGCCGGCGGCGACTTCCCCCCCCAGCGGGGTCAGCTTGCTGCCCAGTTGCGCGGCATCACTCTGGGCTGCCTGGGTCGCACCACAGGCGAGCAGGGTCGCGAATGCCACCACCAACGGCCTGATTGCTCCGACTGAAGCAAGACCGACATCAAGGCGCTGAATCACATGTTTCATTGGAAAGTCCTCTTTAGCTCTGAACTGCCGCCAGCCGTTTCCTGACTCGCAAACGGTCGACGACCAGGTCTGATCAACTACCGGTTCTGGTGCCGGGCGAGGTGGCACCAAGCAAACCGGATGCCAATCCGATTTATGAAATTTTTATTATCTAAATCAATGATTTACAATTTTTATAACAGTTGATACGTGATACTTAAAGACCCAACCTTGCACGTCCGTGCAGCAGCCTCCGCACCAAAATTGTGAATTAACGAAACAATTGTTACTTAAATGCTGCAGCGGTCATGGACGCAGAACCGCGCAGCGGTTCGCCAGCGATGAGATCGAGAAAGCGGTTGCATGGGGCGGTGCCGGAACGACCAGCCACCGGGAGTAAATGGCGTTACAGGCTAATGACCAGATGCCCACCATCGACGGCCAGAACGCTGCCGATCATGAGCGCACCGCGTTGCTCACCAGCAGCAGGAAAGAGCCATCGAGTTCAGTCGGGGCCGCAGGGGCACCGTGCCGTGGATGGAGGGAGAAACCGCGGGCAAAATCGTCAATCATGAAGACCTCGAACATTCAATTCGCAAGCACCTGGACACCTCGCCGCGTCAGCGACCCGGTGCTCATGCCTTGACGAGTCTGCTTGCCATCGCCCGACCGCGCTTCGCAAATCGCGCCAGTCGCCATGCAATTGATGACAGCTCGGCGGCAGGCCCTCTCAGCCTGTCAGTGGCCTGCTAGCATGGCTCCGCAGTGTGACCGCCCCCTACCCTCCAGGGTCTTGATATGAGTTCGTTCGTGCTTGGTATTGCCCTTCTGGGCTTTCGTGAATTTGCCAGCAGCCAGGGACTGGACCCCGAGCAATTGCTCAAAGCCGTCGGCGCCGCGGACGACCAGCCCAACGCCCCGCTCAGCGGCGAGTGCTTCGCCGCCCTCCTGGAACGGGCCGCGGAGCAATCCGGCAACCCGCTGTTCGGCCTGCAGTTCGGCCTGCACCAGGGTTCCTCGGCCCTGGGCGCGCTGCTGCATGTCGTGCGCAGCGCGCAGACCGTCGGCGAGGCACTGGACGCACTGATCCGCTATTTCCCGACCCACAGCAACGGCGCGGCGCTGCGCCTCGAACAGCATGGGCAGCAGGCCTGGCTGATGTACGACATGACCGATGGGACGGTGCCCGCAGCACGGCAGACGGTGGAACTGGCGATGGCCATCGGCGGCAGGATCATGGAGGCCCTGCTGGGTCGCGCCTGGCTGCCCCACGAAATGCTGCTGCGCCACCCGGCGGGCGCGCGGCCGCCCGGCTATCGCGCGCTGCTCGAAGTGCTGCCGCGCTTCGACAGCCCGGTCAACGCCTGGGTGTTCGACCACGCCCTGCTGAAAAACCGCATCAGCGCGGCGGACAATGGCCTGCAGCACCTGCTGAAACGGCATTTCGAGGACCTCTCGAATCTCGACCTGCAGACCCTGCCGGGCTACGTCGAGCGGCTGATCCGCAATGGCCTGTTCGCCGGCAACATCAGCATCGAGCACATCGCCGCACAACTGATGTTCAGCCCGCGCACGCTGCAGCGCTACCTGCACACCCAGGGCACCAGCTTCCAGACCTTGCTCGACAACACCCGCGAGGCCATGGCCAAGCGTTACCTGTGCGATTCGAGCATCAACCTGACGCAGTTGTCCGTGCTGCTCGGCTACACCTGCCCGGGCACCTTTTCCCGAGCGTTCGCCCGCTGGTGCGGGGTCGCCCCGCAGAAGTGGCGCAAGCACTATCGGCGCGCCCAGCGCCTGGCACTCACGGACGCCTGCGAGGACGCTCCGTGAACCAGGCAGCGACCCCGGCCAACCCCTTTATTCGTGCGCTGGCCCTGAGCCGGTTCAGCGAGTTCGCCACGGCCCAGGGACTCAGGGCCAGCGACCTGCTGCGCCACGCCAGCCTGCCCGCCGATATCGAGCAGAGACCGGAGACGCTGCTGGCGTACCGGCGCTACTGCACGCTGCTCGACCTCTGCGCGCGACACAGCGAAAACCCTCTGTTCGGCTTGCTGTTCGGCCTGCATCAAGGGCTGGCGGTGTTCGGCGACCTGCTCTATCTGATCTGCAATGCCAATACCCTCGGCGAGGCCCTCCTGGAACTGCGCGACAACTACGCGGTGAACAACGGGGCGCTGGTGATGAGCTACACCGAGGCCGAAGACGAAGCCACCCTGGCGTTCTCGGCCGCCGATGCCCCCTGGCCGGGCCACTGCCAGGCCGAAGAGCTGGTGTGCGCCGTGCTGCTCAAGCTGCTGCGCGCCGTGACCAGCGCCGACTGGCACCCCGTGCGCCTGATGATCGCCCACCCGGCGCTGGCGCCCGAGGCGGACTACCGCGCCGCGCTGGGGTTGTCACCGGTATTTTCCGCGACCTGCAGCGGCCTGGTCCTGCCGCGGTCGCTGCTGTCGCTACCGCTGAGCACCACCGACACCATGCTGCACCGCATGCTCACCGCGCACATCGGCCGCATGGAGCGCCTGGCCCCCGCCGAACTGCCCGCCTGCATCGAGCAACTGCTGCGCCATCTGCTGCCAGGCGGGCGCGCCACGCTGGACAAGGCCGCCAGCTGGATGGCGGTGAACCCGCGGACCCTGCAGCGGCGCCTGGAGCAGGAAGGCACGTCGTTCCAGAAAGTCCTGGACAAGACCCGCCAGGCCCTGG
Organism: Pseudomonas sp. zfem002; assembly: GCF_032621685.1. Lineage (NCBI taxonomy): Bacteria > Pseudomonadati > Pseudomonadota > Gammaproteobacteria > Pseudomonadales > Pseudomonadaceae > Pseudomonas > Pseudomonas sp. zfem002. The sequence goes on from NZ_JAVYJH010000026.1 coordinate 96,568, forward strand.
CCCGTGAATACCTCAATGATCCGGCCATCAGCATGGGCCGCCTCGCCGACCTGCTCGGCTACGCCGACCCCAGCGGTTTCAGCAGGGCGTTCCAGCGCTGGTTCGGCACCACTCCGCTCCATTGGCAGCGCCAATACGGACCGGCCAGGCAGCCACGACTGCTGCGCGGGCGCAAGGTGCATGATCCGACATGACCCGGGGATCCGCGTCGTAGAGCGGGCGGATGAGCCCAATATGATTCAAATGAATCATTTTTCCATCGAATGGATGCCAGATGTGCGCATTTGCTTCACAATGCCGTGCACAGCCAGCACTGCGAGCCATTCCGATGCCTTCTCCCGCCACCGACGAACGCCTGCTCAAAGCCCTCGCCGATGCCATCGTCGTCCGTCCCCGGGCCACGTTGAAGGAGTTGGCCGAAACCGCTGGCGTCAGCAAGGCCACCCTGCACCGCTTCTGCGGCACCCGTGACAATCTGGTTCGCATGCTGGAGCGGCATGGCGAACAGGTCCTGAGCCAGATCACCCGCGATGCCGACCTGCGCCAGGCCGAACCGCTGGTGGCGTTGCACCACCTCGTCACCGAGCATCTCAAGCATCGCGAGATCATGGTCTTCCTGCTGTTCCAGTACCGTCCCGATACCTTCGAGGACCAGGAAACCAGCCGCCATTGGCAATCCTATGCCGAGGCCCTGGATGCCTTCTTTCTGCGCGGCCAGCAGGCCGGGGTGTTTCGTATCGATATCAGCGCCGCGGTGTTCACCGAGATGTTCCTGAGCATGATCTACGGCGTTGTCGATGCCGAGCGCCGCGGGCGCGCGGCCAGTGCGAACTCCGTGCAGACCCTTGAACTGCTGTTCCTGCAGGGCGCGCTGGCGCCCTGAACGATCGCTGCGGCTGCCCCGGTTTCATGGCACCGGCAGCGAGTCCCTGAGCCGCTCGGCATCGAGGCTCGGCATGCGCCAAGGCTCCAGGGCCAGCAGGTTGCCGTTCGCCAGCTGCCAGTCGTAGAAATCCGCGAAGTCCCCTTTGCTCAAGGCGCGGATCACTTTCGCGACGAAGCCGTGCGCGACCAGCAGAACCCTCTGCGCCGGATAGCTCGCCTCCAGTTCCAGCAGGCCCTCGCGCACACGCTCGACCACCTCGGCGATCGACTCGCCAGCGGTTGGCCCGGCGTCCCAGCGACGGGTGATGTTGCGCGACCACAGTTGTGGATAGCGCTCTCTGGCTTCGGCCTGGGTCAAGCCCTCGAACACCCCGACATCGCGCTCGCGGAAGCACGCCATTGTCCGCGGCGCAAGCTGCAGATCCTGATTGAGGATGCTCGCGGTTTCCAGCGCTCTCAGGCGTGGCGAGACGACGAGGGCGTCGAGCTGCGCGGGCAAGGTGCCGGCAAGCGCTCGCGCCTGCTGGCGTCCTGTCTCGGTCAGCGCCGGGTCGAGCGCTCCCAGGTAGCGTTGCTCGGCATTGGCCCAGGTTTCCCCGTGGCGCACGACATACAGATGCATGAATTCCCTCTCCGCGCGTAAAGGGAGTCATCGTACCCAAGCGGTGTCGCGCAGCACAGCGCATGCGGCGAGTTGCCCGGTCGAGGGCAGGCCGGGATTTTCGCGTGGCACGGCGCATCACTGCCAATTCGGGATGACGGCGCGCGCGCCGGTCCACCTATGATCGCTGCGCCAACAAGAACAACAACCCGCGGCGCGCCAGTCGTTCCGGCCTCCCGCCCGTGCCCTGCCCGACCACAGGAACCCACCATGCCTTCGAGCCTCCAATGGCGCATCACCCTGCTCAGCGGGCTATGCCTGCTGGCCGTTGTCGTTTCCATCCTCGGCGCCAGCCTGGTGCAGACCCGACAGATCTCCGAATCGCTCAAGCAACGCAGCACCGCGGCATTCAGCGAGCTGGCCGTGGCGCGCCTGGACGACCGCGCCAGCGCCCAGACCCTGCGCATGCAGCGCTTCTTCGAGGACAACCGCACCTACGTCGAAGGCTTCGCCGAGCAGCTCCTGCACCTGCAGGCCCTGCATGCACAGGGTGCGCTCAGCGCCGAGGCGCTGCGCCGGGAGATCGTCGCCAGGGCCGGCGCCACCCTGGCCCGGCGTCCGCAGTTGCTCGGGCTGTATGTGGTCTACGCGCCCGACGCCCTGGACGGCGCGGACCAGGCCTTCATCGACCGCGCCGCCCTCGCCGGCAACGCGCGCGGCCGCTTCGCCCTGTACTGGTCGCAGGCAAGGCCAGGACGGACCCAGCAGACGGTGCTCAGCGAAGACAACATCCTGCTCAACAAGGCGCCCGCCGGGGTCGAGCCGGACAACAGCTGGTACGACTGCCCGCGCACCACGGCCAGGGCCTGTGTCGTGGAGCCCTACACGGTGGATGTGGAAGGCCAGGACACCCTGATGAGCAGCATTGCCCTGCCCATCGCCCGCGACGGCCGGGTGATCGGCGTGGTCGGCGTGGATATCGGCCTGACGACCCTGGCGGCGCTGACCGACGCGCTGCGCAGCCAGCTCTACGACGGCCAGGCGTCGGTCAGCCTCAGCTCCGCCAGCGGCATCAGCGTGGCGCAGGCTCGCGGCAGCGAATCCGCCAACGATGCCGAGGTCGACAAAGCCTTTGCCCCCATCGACGACGCGCGCCCCTGGCACCTGCATATCCGCCTGCCCCAGGCCCTGCTGCAGGCCCCGGCCCTGGGCCTGCACCAGGCGTTCGACCAGGCCAGCGGCGAAGCCAACTGGCACAGCCTCGGCTGGGGCACGCTGTTCGCCCTGCTCGGCCTGCTGGTCCTGGGCTGGTCGGCGCGCACGGCGACCCGTCCCCTGCTACAGGTCGCCGAGGCCCTGGACCGGGTGGTGCAAGGCGACGGCGACCTCACGCAACGCCTGCCACGCCGCGCCGATCGCGAACCCGGACGCCTGGCCGATGGCTTCAACCGCTTCCTGGAGAAACTGCAACCGGTGATCCAGGCCATCCAGCAGGCCGCCACCCAGACCGGCCTCGGCGCCAGCCGCAGCGCCAGCATCAGCGCCGAGGTCACGGCCGCCATGCACCGCCAGCACGACCAGGTCGAGCAGACCGTCACCGCCCTGGTGCAGATGGGCAGCAGCGCCCAGGAGATCGCCGATCGCTCGTCCCGCGCCGCCCACGCCGCCAGCACCGCGGAACAGGCCACCCGCAGCGGCCTGCTGCGCTTCGACGAGACCCGTCGGGGCATCGCCGAACTGGACGAGCAGTTGCAGGCGACCTTCGCCCGCATCGAGGCCCTGGCCAACAGCGGCACGCAGATCGACCAGGTGCTGGACGTGATCTGCACCCTGGCGCAGAAAACCAACCTGCTGGCCCTCAACGCCGCGATCGAGGCAGCCCGTGCCGGCGAACAGGGACGCGGCTTCGCCGTGGTCGCCGACGAAGTGCGCCAGCTGGCCACCCATACCCAGAAGTCCACCGCCGAGATCCGCGAGGTGGTCGAGCACCTCGGCGAACTCAGCCGCCAGGCCCTCGACGGCATGCTCGCCAGCCGCACCCGCACCGTGCGCGTGGTCGAGGAGATCGACCAGTCCCACGCGCGCCTGCACGCCATCAGCACCGAGGTCGACACCATCGAGCGAATGAACCGGCAGATCGCCACGGCCACCGACCAGCAGCACCAGGTGCTCGACGCCATCACCGGGCGCATGAGTGACCTGCACGGCATCAGCCAGGAACTGACCGCACGCATGGACGAATCCAGCGAACTGAATCGCACCCTCTGCGCACTGGCGCAGCACCAGCAGGCGCTGCTGGCCCAGTTCAGGACCTGAAGCGACGGCTCAGTGAGCCTTGCGCGGGGTGGCCGAGGGGTACTCGCCGAACAGCTCGCGGTAATGTGCGGCGAAGTGACTCAAATGGAAAAAGCCCAGGCGACCCGCCACCTCGCTCACGTTACCTTCCACCACACTGCTGCCGAGCAGGGCCCGGCGCACGGCGTTGAGACGAACGGTGCGCAGGTACTCCACGGGACGCTGCCCGGTGATCTGCTGGAAGCTGTTCTGCAGGGTGCGCCGGCTGACCCGCAGGCGCTCGCAGATGTCGAGGATGCTCAGCGGTTGCTGCGGCTGTTCGAGCAGCAGTTCCTGGCTGCGCCGGACCAGGTAGGCGCTGACCGAGAGGTTGCCGCGACGGCAACGGACTTCGTCCTGGGCCTCCAGGAACAGATCGAGAAAGGCCTCCAGCAAGAGGTTTTCCAGCTGCTGTTCGGACAGGCCCGCGCCCAGCGGCGCGCCGAACAGCGCCACCACCCGGCAGCGCAGGCGCTCCAGCGCCTCGGCGCTGACCGAGACCTGGGACGAGGTTTTCAGGCGTTTGAGCTGCTGATCGCTCAGTTCCAGTGCCGCCTGCTGGGCGAAGCGCACGATATCGAGGTTGGCCGCGAGAAACTGCATGCCTTCCGGCGCATGCAGGACGAACTCTTCGCCATCGCGCAGCAGGGCCACGCCACAGGAAGCCACTTCGTGGCCCTGCATCACCGGCGGACGCGGGGTGTCCATGGAGATGGCGATGCACAGGCGCCCTTTCGGCGCGCAGCCCTGCTGCACCACGCGCTTGTCGAGCACCTCGCGGAACACCTGGAAGCGCGTGCCGCACAGTTGCGTCAGCTCGCTGGAAAGCACACCGCGGCCGATCTGGTCGTAGGTCTGCTCCCAGCCCATGATCGAGCCCGCATGCAGTTGGGAGTCGTTGAAGGATCGAGTTTCCGCGAACATGTGCTGGCGCCCCTTTACGCTGTGAGCGGAGTCAGGAAGGCTCCCGGCACCCTCCCTGAATGCCGGGATCCCGTTCAGGCCGGCAGCGCCGGCGTGAAAGTCAAAGCCAGTTCCGTGCCAAGCATCGCCAGCCGGTAGTCGCCGGGGGTCAGCGCGAGGGGCGCGAGCAAGGCGCCGGAGAGGATCACCTGGCCGGCCTCCAGGGCATGACCATCCTCCAGCAGGCGTCGCAGCACCCAGCACAGGTTGCGCAGCGGCGTGTCGTCGCGGGCACCCAGGCTGCCCTTGGCGAGCAGCGCGTCATCGCGGTACAGCGCGTAGTCCAGGCGCGCGGCCAGCGTGGCATCGAAGGGCTGGCGCCGGCCCAGGCAGAAGGCCGCGGCCGAGGCGTTGTCGGCGAGAAACGCCCCGGCGCCGAAGCGCCAGCCCTGCCAGCGGCTGTCCGCCACCTCGAAGGCCGGAGCCATGTGGCCTACCGCAGCAAGCAGCTGCGCGTCGCTGTATTCAGCCGCCGGCAGGGCGCGGTCGAGGACGAAGGCCAGCTCGATCTCCAGCTTGGGCTGGATGAAGCGTTGCAGGTCGACAGGGCGCTCGGCATCCACCTGCATCACATCGGTCAGCGCGCCATACACCGGCTCGCTCAGGCCGAAGCGCTCATAGGCGGCCTTCGAGGCGAAGGCGACCTTCCAGCCCACCAGCGTCTCGCCGCCGTTGCGGCGCTGCTGCAGGGCCTGGCATAGCAGGCAGTAGCCCTGCACCACATCCAGGCGCTCGCCCTCCTCGGTGGGCAACGGCGCCGCCGCAACGGCCGCCTCGCGCAGGCGGCTCAGCAACTGCCGGGCCAGGCTCATGACAGCTGCTCCTGCAGCTTGCCCAGCACCGCATCGAGGCGCTCGGGAGTGGTGATCGCGGCGATGAAGCGATCGGGGCGGATGACCACGATGGAATCGCGCACGCCGCCGAACCAGTTGCCCAGGCGGTTGGAGACGTCCTCCACGCTGATCGCGGCTTCGGCCTGCAACGGCTGGTCGCGTGCCGGGCCACTGCGGGAGCGGTTGACCTGGATGAAGCGGGTATCCCATTTCGCCCAGTACGCGCGGCGCTCCGCAGAGAGCGTCTCGATCGGGTTCACCCGGTAGCCCAGCACCGCATAGGAGTGCCCGAGCACCTCGTCCAGGCGGGTGCGCTGGCCGTCGGCCGTTTCCACCTCGGGCTGGATGAACAGCTGGCCGACCAGGTCGTCCTCGCGCAGTTCGGCGCGCTCATGGAAGACCAGGCCTTTGGTGATGGTCGCCTTGGGCTTGAACTTGAACTCCAGCAGGTGCGAGCGCAGGTTGTCGACGCTGTTCACCGCCTGGAACAGCCAGTCGCGCACACCGGCCATCAGCGGGTTGGTCAGGCCGAGCACGGCGCCCATGTTGTCGGCCAGGGCGATGAGGTCGGTGGCATGCCCGCGGCGCTCCTGGTCGTAGCTCTGCAGGATGCGCGGGGCGGCCTTGCCCTGGAGGATCGCGGCGATCTTCCAGCAGACGTTGGCCACGTCGCGCAGGCCGGAATTGAGCCCCTGCCCGGCCCACGGTGGGGAGATATGCGCGGCATCGCCGACCAGCACCGCGCGCCCCTCGACGAAGCGCTGCGCCACCCGCGAATTGTGCGTGTAGGCGCGGATGCGGACGATCTCCAGGGCGTCCACGGCATCGCCGATATGGCCGCGGATCAGCCGGCGGATATTGCCCTCCTCGCACATGGCCTCTTCGTTCTCGCCTTCGAGCAGCATGAACTCCCAGCGCCGCTGCTGATACGGCAGGTAGATGCACACGAAGGGTCGCTGCGGGTCGGCATGCAGGGCGGTGAACGGCGCGTCGAGGGAGTCGTTGCGGGTATCGATCACCACCCATTTGCGCGGATGGGTCAGGCCTTGCAGCTCGATGCCCAGTTGCTTGCGCACCGAGGAACGGCCGCCGTCGGCGCCGATCAGGTAGTCCGCCTGCAGCTGGTAGACATCGCCGTCGCTGCCGCGCACCTGCAGGGTCACGCCGTCGGCGTCCTGGCGCAGTTCGAGCATTTCATGGCCCTGGCGCAACTGCACCCCGGGATGCCGCGGCAGCGCCTCGCGCAGGGTCTCTTCGAGCAACTGCTGCATGAAGATATTGCGCATCGGCCAGCCGTACTGCGCGACGCTCGGCTTGACCTCGGCGAAGCACACACCGCGGGCGTTGTAGTAGCGCAGCGGCACGTCGCAGATCATGTCGCGCACCGCGCGCTCGGCGATGTCCACGCCCTGCAGGACCCGCAGGGCTTCATCGTCCATGCCCACCGCGCGGGGGTACGGCAGGATGCCTTCGGCCAGTTCCAGTACCACGCACTGGATGCCGTAGAGGCCCATATAGTGGGCGGCGGTCACCCCATTGGGGCCGCCGCCGACGATCACAACCTGGGTTCTTTCCCGTTTCATGACACTCACCGATTCATTGTTGTTGGCTCAGGTCCAGGCCATCGAGAAAGGCCTGGACTTCACGGTTGAAGGCCGCACCCTGGTCGTCGTGCACATAGTGGCTGGCATCCTCGATCACCGCGGTGGCGACCCGTGGATTGCACTCGCGCAGCGCTTGCAGCATCGGCGCGGGGAGGAAATCCGAACGCGCGCCGCGGATGAACAGGGTCGGGCAGTCCAGGGCACGCACCGCCGGCCACAGATCGATCGACGGAATGCTCAGGCGCGCCGTGGCGATGCCCTGCTGGTCGTGACGCCAGCCGACCCCTTGCGCGACCTCGCGCATCGAGTGGCGCAGGCGCGAGGCCAGGCCCTGCGCCGAGAGGCCGGGCCGCGACGCCCGCCAGAAGGCCTCGGCCGCGCGCCAGTCGGCGAACAGCAGCGGCGTCTGCGCCATTTCCCGGCGGATCCGCGCCGCACCGTCGCCCGCGCTCGACGAGCCCGGGCCGATGTCCTCGATGATCAGCGCGCGCACCCGCCGCGGATTGCGCCGCACGTACTCCAGGGCGTTGGCGCCACCGAGGGAATGGCCGATCAGCACGAAGCGCGTGAAGCCCAGGTGCTCGACCAGGTCCTCCAGGTCATCGACATAGACCTCGGTGCGGTAGCTCTCGCTGGCCGCCCAGTCGCTGGCACCACGCCCGCGCTGGTCGAGGGCCACGCAGTCGAAGCCGTCGCCCAGCGCCGCCACCAGCTCGTCCCAGGTCTGGGCATAGGCGCGCAGGCCGTGCAGCAGCACGACCGGGATGCCGCCGTGGCGGCCGTGACGCAGGTAGTGCAGGCGCAGGCCGGCGCGGTTGTGAAAAAAGCAGCTTGCTGCAGGCATGGACGGACTCCCCTGACCGGATGCGTGTTCAGACCAGGCCGTTGTCACCCTGGATATCCGCCGCCGCCAGCCCGCCCAGGCGCGCACGCAGGCGGCCGCGGGTGGCGAAGGCCCAGATGATGATCACTTCATCCGGGGCCGGACCGTCGCCGAACGACAGGGAGAGGGTGTCGTAGTGCGAGCGCACGTACAACGCATCCTTGTGCGCCAGCGGCACATCGATGGTAGCCCCCGGTCCGCCGCGCTTGCCGGTGGACGGCACCCACGACTTGCCGCCGCCCAGGGCCACGCGCACCGGGTCGGCCGCCGGGTTGGTGAGGAAGGCGTTGCCGTGCTCGTACTCGCCCTGGCTGCCCACCAGGCAGGCCTTGCCGTAGCTGACCACGGCGCGCTCGCCGGCCAGTTCGCGGATGCGCCGGCCGAACTCCTCGCCCAGCAGCGGCGAAGGCTCGACCAGGGCGTCGAGGTTCTCGCTGAACTGCCCGGCGAACGGGTTGTGGATCACCGCGGCGATGGCGTACTTGAACAGCGCCTCGCCATCGGCCAGCTGGCCGGACTCGTTGGCCAGGGTCTCTTCGACGAAGCTGTGCCACTTGCGGATGTGGTAGCCGGCGAAATTGGTCGGTTTCATCAGGTTGCTCCTTGTCACAGTGGGTCCAGGTTGAAATGTCGGCTCGGCGCGCCGGCGGCCTTGAAGCGGGCCTTGGCCAGGGCGTCGTCGTGTTCGGTTTCGAGGAAGAACTCCAGGCGGTTGCCGTCCGGATCGTTGAAATACAGGCCGTTGCCGATCTCGTGGTCGGTGATCTTGACGATCTCCACACCCTTGCCGAGCAACATGCCGTAGAGCTGGCGCAGGGTGGTCATGTCGCCGGCGATCTCCAGGCCGTAGTGCTGCAGGCCCAGGCCGCCCTGCTGCGCGCCGGGCGCGGCCTTGATCAGGGCGATGTCGTGGTGCTTGGCGCCGAAGGCCATCATGATCCAGCTCTCGCCCCGGGCGCTTTCATGCATGCCGAGCACGTCCGCGTACCACTGGGCAGAGCGCTCGGGGTCGCTGACGAACAGCGACAGGTGGGTCCGCACGATGTCGATCTTCATGCTGGCAACCTCCGCTCACTTGATCACGGACTGGTGTCCGGCCTTGATCGTCGCCACGGCCGGGGTCCAGGCCACGTCGGCGATCTCGCTGAATTCGCGCCAGTGCTTCTGCCAGCTGTCGCCGCCATTTTCCGAGGTGAACAGGTGGCCGTACTTGGTCCCGGCGACGATCTGCCGGGGATTGGCCGGGTTGAACGCCACCGCCCAGACACAGGAATTGGGCTGCTGCGGCAGCGGCAGGACTTCCCAGCTCAGGGCCGCGTCGCGCGAGACCAGGATCTTGCTGGTGGTCCCCGGGGTGCCGTCGGAGATGCTGATGTACAGCGTGCTTTCGCTGCCCGGCGGCGCATTCATGACCCGCGCGTAGTACAGGCCGAACGCCTCCCTGGCGATGATCCCGGTCCAGGTGCGGCCTTCGTCGAGGCTGCGGTAGATGGCGTTGACGCACACCACCACGATGACCTTCGCGCCGTGGTTGGGCAGCACCAGGATGTTGTGGATGTCGGAGTTGAAGTCCCACAACAGGCGGTCGTCGATGCGCTCGAAGCTGTCGCCACCGTCACGGCTGTGGAACAGTCCGCCTTCCTCCAGACCGAACCAGATCTGGTCGCGGTCCGTCGGGTCGTAGGCGAAGGCCAGCAGCCGCGGACGGTTGACCCCGTCGCAGAACTCCGGGATCTCCACCGGCACGCGGTACCAGCTGGCGCCGCCATCCAGGGTGCGCCAGAGCACGGCGCGGGACGGCGCGCCGGTGCCGACGAAGATGCGCCGGGCGTCCAGCGGGTCCACCGCGACCTTCCACACCGTCTGGCCGTTGAACGGCGACTCGACGCGCTGCCAGGTGCCGCCGGTATCGCTGCTGATGCACAGGCCGATATCGGCGCCGACATACAGGGTTTCCGGCGCCTGCGGGCTGAAACTCAGGGACCGGGTGATGGCATCGAATTCCAGCGCCTGGCCGACGCCCAGGCGGTGCCAGCTGCGGCCCTCGTCGGCGCTGCGGATGACCGCCTGGCCCACCGTGGCGACCAGCAGGGTTCCATTGCTCATGCTCTGCACTCCTTAGATGAAGATGCCGCGGGTCAGGCCGCCGTCGATGCCGATGGACTCACCGGTGATGGCGCCGGCTTTCGGCGAGGCGAGGAAACCGATCAGCCAGCCCATTTCCATGGGTTGCAGGGTGCGGCGGATCGGGGTGGCGTCGATGTAGCCCTGCTCGACCTGTTGCGGGGTCTTGCCCTGCTTGAGTCCTTCGCGCTCGTAGAGCTCCTGGATATGCGGGGTATCGACCACGCCGGGGTGGATCAGGTTGACGGTGATGCCGTCCGGACCGAGCTGGTCGGAGAGGGTCTTGGTCATGTGGGCGATGGCCAGGTTGCGCATGCCCGAGAGCACCTTGCTGCCGCGCCCGGTCAGGCCGCCGATGTTGATGATGCGCCCGAAGCCGCCGGCCTTCATGTGCGGGGTCACCGCCTTGGCGCAGCGGAAGTAGCCGATCACCTTGGTGTTGAGGTCGGCCAGCAGCTCGTCGTCGCCGGCATGCTCGATATCGTTGCGCACCACGCCGGACGGCGCCGCCGCGCCATTGACCAGGATGTCGATGCGGCCGAAGCGCTCGCGGGCCTGCTCGACCATGGCGCTGACCGCCTCCATCTCGTTGGTGTCGCAGAACAGTGGCAGTACCTCGTTGCCGGTCTCCGCGCTGATCTCGGCGGCGGCCTCTTCCAGGTAGGACATGCGCCGCGCGCAGATCACCACCTTGCAGCCTTCCTGGGACAGGAAGCGCGCCACTTCCTTGCCGATACCCATGCCGCCGCCGGTGACGATGGCGACGCGGCCTTGCAGTTGCAGATCCATATTGATTCCTCTTGTCGTGTCGTGTTGTGAGTCAGGCCAGGTCGACGAAAACGCTTTTCGTCTCGGTGTAGGCATCGATGACGTTCTTGCCCATTTCCCGGCCCCAGCCGGATTGCTTGTAGCCGCCGAAGGGCGAGGCCGGATCGACCACGTTCCAGCAGTTGATCCACACCGAGCCGGCCTTGAGCCGGGCGGCCAGGCGATGGGCGGCGCGCAGGTCGTTGGTCCACAGCCCGGCGGCCAGGCCGTAGGGCGAGTCGTTGGCGCGGGCCACCAGTTCTTCCGGGTCGGACCAGCTCATCACCGTCAGCACCGGGCCGAAGATTTCCTCGCGGGCCACGCAGGCGCGCTCCTGGCGATCGAGAAACACGCTGGGCTGGATGAAGTGGCCGCGCTCCAGGTGCGCCGGGCGCTGGCCACCGCAGATCAGCTCGGCACCCTCCGCCACACCGCGGCGCAGGTATTCCTGGACGCTGTCCAGCTGGCGCTGCGAGACCAGCGGGCCGAGGGTGCTGGCCGGGTCGAGGCCGGGGCCGATGACATGGGCGGCGGCGTGGCGGCGCAGCTCGTCGAGCACCGCGTCGAGCACCGACTCGTGCACGTACAGGCGCGAGCCGGCGGTGCACACCTGGCCCTGGTTGTAGAAGATGCCGTCGGCGGCGCCCTTGGCGGCGCGGACGATATCGGCGTCCGGCAGGATGATGTTCGGCGACTTGCCGCCCAGTTCCAGCGAGACCTTCTTCATGTTGCCGGTGGCGGCCTGGGCGATCAGGCGACCGACCTGGGTGGAACCGGTGAAGGCGATCTTGTCGACATCGGCGTGTTGCGCCAGCGGCGAGCCGGTGCGCACGCCCTGGCCGGTGATCAGGTTGACCACCCCGGCGGGGAAGCCGGCGGCCTCGATCAGCTGGACCAGGCGGATGGCCACCAGCGGCGTCTGCTCGGCGGGCTTGAGCACCGCGGTGCAGCCGGTGGCGAGCACCGGGCCGAGCTTCCACACGCACATGGTCAGGGGGAAGTTCCACGGCACGATCAGCGCGCAGACCCCCACCGGCTCGCGCAGGGTGTAGTTGAGCACGGGGTTGCCGCTGGCCGGCGACACCGGCAGGGTGCTGCCCTCGATCTTGCTCGGCCAGCCGGCGAAGTAACGGATGATATTGGCCGCGCTGGCCGCCTCGGCGCGGGCATTGGCGATCGGCTTGCCGTTCTCCAGGGTGATCAGTTGCGCCAGTTCTTCGCGGTGGGCCTCCAGCAACTCGGCCAGGCGCAGCATCAGCAGACCGCGACGGGCCGGCTGGCACTGCCGCCAGGGGCCTTCGAAGGCCGCCCTGGCCGCGCCGACGGCGGCGTCCACATCCGCTTCACCGGCCTGCGCCACTTCGTTGACCAGGCTCTGGTCGGCAGGGTTCTCGACGGCGAAGCGCTCGCCGCCGGCGGCGTCCTGCCAGCTGCCGCCGATGAACAGCTGGCCTGGCCGGGACAACAGGTCACGGACTTCGGGGAGTATCTGCAGTGTGCTCATGACGGCCTCCTCACAGTGCCATTTCGATCAGGAACGGCGCGCGCGACGCCTTGGCTTCGGCCAGCGCGCGGTGCAGCTCGCCATTGCTGTGCACCGTGCAGGCCGGCACGCCGTAGCCCTGGGCCAGGGCCTTCCAGTCCACGCGCGGGCGGTCCAGCTCGGTCAGGCTCAGGGCCTGCGGGCCGAACTCGGTCACGCCGAAGCGGCGCAGCTCGTTCTGCAGGATCGCGTAGCGGTGGTTGGCGGCGATCAGGATCACCACCGGCAACTGCTCGCGGGCGATGCTCCACAGGGTCTGGATGGTGTATTGCGCGCTGCCGTCCGACTGCAGGCAGAACACCGGGGTGCCGCGCTCGGCCAGGGCCGCGCCGAAGCCCACCGGAATGCCCTGGCCGATGGCCCCGCCGGTATTGGTCATGACCCGGTGCCGCTCGGCGCGGGCCGAGGCGGTGAAGAACGGATAGCCACAGGTGCCGCCCTCGACCGAGACGATGCTGTCCCTGGGCAGCGCCGCGGCCAGGACCCGCCCGACCGACTGTGGCGACAGGGCCTCGCCGGCATCCGGCAGTTCCACGCCAATCGGCGCCGGCGCGCAGGCCGGGGCCTGCAGCGCATCGGCCAGGGCGGCCAGGGCGCCGCTGACGTCGTCACCCACCTCGGCCAGGTGCAGCAGGCGATCGGTTTCCGCCAGGCGCGAGGGAATGCCCTCGTAGCCGAAGTAGCTGATCGGCTCGGGGACACCGGCGCAGACCACGGCGTCGTACTGCTCGAGGATGCCGATGGCCACTTCCGGGAAATACGGCAGGCGGTCCAGATCCGGCAGGCCGCCGCCACGATGGCTGAGGCGCGGGAAGGTCTCGGCGAACAGCTTGACCCCCGGCAGTTGCGCCAGGCGCCCGGCGGCCAGCAGGCCCGCTTCGCCGAGGCCTTCGTCGCCGACGATAAACACCAGCTTGCGCCCGTCGCGCAGGGCCGCGGCGACGCGCTCGACGCGGTCGCCGGCAAAGCGCCGAACCGGCGCGCTCAGGCTGCTGAAACGCGGCGCCTGCACTACTTCGCGGGCCTGCAGGTCCATCGGCAGGATCAGGCTGGCGATCTGCCCGGCGGGCTGCCAGGCGGCGCGGATGGCGCTCTGCAGGTCGTGGGCCAGGCCATCGGTCGACTTCGAGGTACGCACCCAGCCGGAAACCGCGCCCGCCAGGGCACCGATGTCGCTGGCCAGCGGCGGGTCGTAGTCGACGTGCCAGGAGGCGTGGTCGCCGATCACGTTGACGATCGGGGTGTTGGCCCGCCGGGCGTTGTGCAGGTTGGCGATGCCGTTGGCAAAGCCCGGGCCCAGGTGGGTCAGGGTCAGCGCCGGGCGCCCGGCGATACGGCCGTAGCCATCCGCCGCGCCGGTGCAGACGCCCTCGAACAGGGACAACACCGGCTTGAGCGACGGCTCGTTGGCCAGTGCCGCCACCAGGGGGATTTCGGTGGTGCCCGGATTGGCGAAGCAGTATTCGATCCCGCTTGCCACAGCCGCTTTCACCAGTAGTTGCGCGCCATTCATTTTCAGCCCTCTCGGAATTTTCGGCCGTTGCAGATGGAGAGATTTATCACACAAACAAAATATCAAAACAACAGAAATTTAAGCGATTTACTCATAATTTGAGATTTATGCAAAATCACCCACTTGATAAACGCCACTATCGAGCTGTTTTTCTCAGGCCAAATACCCTATCCTTCGCCCCCACCGCCGGCCCGCGGCCGCACCCCTACCGCCCGAAATTCCAGGAGCAAGATGAGTAGCCTGAGCAAGATGCTGAGCGTGCTGGACCTGTTCAGCCCGCAGACCCTGAAGATCGACCCGGAGACGATCGCCGAGCGCATGGGCCTGTCCCGGGCGACCGTGTACCGCTATGTGAAGGACCTGTGCGACGCCGGCCTGCTGGTCCGCGTCGATGCCGGCAGCTACGGCCTGGGGCCGCGGATCATCGAACTGGACTGGATGATGCGGCAGTACGATCCGATCCTGATCGCCGGCCGCGAGCTGATGCACGGGCTGTCCGAGGAGACCGGCCTGGCGGTGTTCGCCAGCGTTTTCTACGATGGCCGGATCATCAACACCTACATCGCCGAGCCCACCGACACCTACCAGTTCGCCTTCGGCCGCGGGCAGCCGTTGCCGTTCTTTCGCGGTGCCCAGTCCAAGGTGCTGATCGCCTACCAGAAAGGCCGGCGCCTGCAGCGCCTGTTCGACGAGCAGATGGCCAGCGACCCGCACAGCCCCTACGACTGGAACAGCTTCGCCAAGGCCGCGCGCAAGATCCGCAAGGATGGTTATTGCGTCACCCATGACGAACTGAACCTGGGCCTGACCGGTATCGCCGCGCCGATCATGGTCGCCGGCAGCGACGAGATCCTCGGCAGCCTGGCGGCGGTGGGCACCAGCGCCAACTTCCAGCTGCTGCGCCAGGAGGCGGTGACCGAGCGCGTCGTCGAGACGGCGCGGCGGATCGCCGCCAATCTGGGCTGAGGCCGAACCTGATCCGGCATGGGTAGAGGCGGGGACCGCTTGGCGGCCCTTTCGCGGTCATGGCCTCGTTGACCCTGTAGGAGCTGGCTTGCCTGCGAAAGGACCGCACAGCGGTCCCCGATAGCGGTGAGGTCTGGGACCGCKTTGCGGTCCTTCGCGGGCAAGCCACGCTCCTACGAGGAAGGTGGCGCAATGTTGTATCTGTTTATCCCACTGGCGTACACAACTCCACCAGGATCCCCGCCGGACACCTGACCCACGACACCGTCTGCCCCCACGGCTTGACCTGCGGTGCCTTCAGTTCCCGCGCCCCGGCCTCGAGGGCACGGGCGTGGGCCGCGGGCACATCGTCGGTCAACAGGGCGATTTCCATCCCCAGTGGTCGTTCGCTGTCACTGGCTGCCAGCACCCCTCCAGCGAAATTCGCCTCACCCAGTTCCAGCGAGGCAAAGGCCAGGGTGGTCGCTCCGGTTTCCAGCTCGCCATAGTCCCCGGACTCATGCAGGAAGCGCTGTTGCAGCCCGAAGGCCTTCTCGAAAAAGCTCAACGAGGCCGTGACATCCGCGACATAGGCGATGGTGTAACCGAGTTTCATGACGATCTTCCTTGAGTGACGAAGCCGCCGTTATACCGCAATGCGGCAACCGGCACATTGCCAGTGTTCCTGCGGCGCACTATGGTGTGCGCGGACCTGGAACAAAGGAGCTGACCATGGCCGATTCACTTGCCCTCAACAAAGCCAGCTGGGACGAGCGCGCGCCGTTGCATGCCGCGTCTGGCGACTATGAAGTGGCGACTTTCGTCGCCGATCCCGCACACCTGTCCGAAGTGGTGCGTTTCGACCTGCCGCTGCTCGGTGATATCGACGGCCTGCGTGGCCTGCACCTGCAATGCCATATCGGCACCGACACCCTGTCCCTGGCCCGTCTCGGCGCGCGGATGACCGGGCTGGATTTCTCCGCGCGCTCGCTGGAGCAGGCACGGACCCTGGCCGAGCGCTGCGCCACCGACATCGACTACGTCGAGGCGGATGTCTATGCCGCCTGCTCGACCCTGCCCGCGGCGTCCTACGACCTGATCTACACCGGCATCGGCGCCTTGTGCTGGCTGCCGGATATCCAGCGCTGGGCGGGCACCGTGGCGACCTTGCTCAAGCCGGGTGGGCGTCTGTTCCTGCGTGACGGCCACCCGATGCTGGCGGCGATCAACGAGGATCACCGTGACCGGCTGGTGGTGGAGTACCCGTATTTCGAACGCCCGGAGCCGACCGTGTGGATCAGCGACCAGACCTATGTGAGCACCGATGCCAGCCTCACGCACACCGAGACCCATGAATGGAACCATGGCCTGGGTGAAGTGGTGAGCGCCTTGCTCGGCCAGGGCCTGCGCATCACCGGGCTGGTGGAGCACGACAGCATCCCCTGGGAGGCCTTGCCGGGGCAGATGAGCCGGCGCGGCAACGGTGAATGGCAACTGGACAACCAGCCCTGGCGGTTGCCGTTGAGCTATACCTTGCAGGCCGTCAAGGAGTAGGGCTCTGGTTTGAGGGTGTTGCTGATGGCCTCATCGCGGGCAATGCCCGCTCCCACAGGTATCGTGTCCGACGCAGACACTGTGTGTGGGCATTGCCCGCGATGAGGCCCTTTAGACCGGCATCAACTTCCTGATTTCTTCACCCGAGGCTTGCGTACCCGCTTTGTCCCGGCACCTGCCGCAGCGCTGCTCTTGCGCTTCTTCTTCCACGGTGACCCACCACGCCCCGCCGGTGTCGCCGGCCCGGAGATGGTCAGGCTCAACCCCGCACAGCGCTCCACCTGCTTGCTCATCCACGCCGACTGCTTGGCGACGAAGGTTTCCAGGGTCATTTCGCCGCTCTGCACCATGTCCAGGGCCTGCTCCCAGATTGCCGTGGTGCCCGGGTCGGCGATGGCCCGCGGCACCGCGTCGATCAGGCTGAAGGCGGCCGGCGTGGCGCTGAGGGCCTTGCCGTTCTTCACCAGGTAGCCACGATCGAGCAGGCCCTGGATGATCCCCGCGCGGGTCGCCTCGGTGCCGATGCCGGTGGTGTCCTTGAGCTTCTGCTTGAGTCGCGGATCGTCCACCAGCTTGGCGACGTTCTTCATTGCCTTGATCAGGTCGCCTTCGGTGAACGGCTTGGGTGGCTGGGTCCACAGGTCTTTCAGGGCCAGGTCGCGCACCGCGCACCACTGGCCGTTGCGCAGGGCCGGCAGCACTTGCGGCGCGGGCGCTTCACGGCCTTTCGGCGGCGTGAGGGCTTCGGGCAGGGCACGGCGCCAGCCCGGCTCGACGATCTGCTTGCCCACCGCGCGCAGGGCCTGGCCCGCGCAGTCGAAGTCGGCCTGGGTGCGGTCGTATTCGTGGTTGGGCAGGAACTGCGCCAGGTAACGCGCGCGAATCAGGGTGTAGACCGCCTTGGCCTTGCCCGGCAGGCGCTCCGGGGCGACCGCCGCAGCAGTCGGGATGATGCCGTGGTGGGCACTGACCTTGGCATCGTTCCACGCCCGCGAGCGGCGCTGCGCCTGCAGGTACGGCTGCAACGGCGCCAGGCTCGGGTCGGCGCGCTGCAGGGCGGCGAGGATCGCCGGCGCCTCGCCGTGCTGGCTCAGCGGCAGGTAGCCGCAATCGCTGCGCGGGTAGGTGATGACCTTGTGGGTTTCGTACAGGGACTGGGCGATGTCCAGGGTTTCCTGGGCACCGAGGCCGAGTTTCTTCGAGCAGACTTCCTGCAGGGTGCCGAGGTCGAAGGGCAGCGGCGCCGCCTCGCGCACGCGCTCGGTCTTCACCTCGACCACCTGCGCCGAACCCGCCGCCTGCATCGCGGCGGCGGCCTGCTGCGCCAGTTCCTGCTTGAGGCAACGGCCCTGGTCGTCGCAGGCATCGTCCGGCGCGCGCCATTGTGCGGTGAACAGGGTGCCATCGCTGTCCAGCTGCACATCGATGGCCCAGAACGGCACCGGCACGAAGTCGGCGATGCTGCGATCGCGGTCCACCACCAGGCGCAGGGTCGGGGTCTGCACCCGGCCCACCGGCAGCACGCCCTGGTAGCCGGACTGGCGACCGAGCAGGGTGAACAGGCGGCTCATGTTCATGCCGATCAGCCAGTCGGCGCGCGAGCGGCCCAGGGCCGAGTGATACAGGCTGAAGGTTTCTGTCCCCGGCCTGAGCGCGGCGAGGGCCTTGCGGATCGAGGCATCGTCCAGCGCCGACAGCCACAGGCGGCGGATCGGTCCGCGATAGCGACAGTGTTCCACCAGCTCGCGGGCGATCATCTCGCCCTCGCGGTCGGCGTCGGTGGCGATCACCAGCTCCGTGGCCTCGCCGAGCAGGCGCTTGACCGCCTTGTACTGGCTGGCGGTCTTGGGCTTGACCTGCATCTTCCATTGCTGCGGCACGATCGGCAGGTCGGCCAGCACCCAGCGCTTGTAGCGCGCGTCGTAGGCGTCGGGCGGGGCGGTTTCCAGCAGGTGGCCGATGCACCAGGTCACCGTCACCCCCGTGCCGACCCAACAGCCGTCGCCGCGGCGACTGGCGCCGAGGACCTTGGCGATATCCTTGGCCTGGGAGGGTTTTTCGCAGAGGAACAGGCGCATGGCAGGGGACGGGATCCAGGGGAAAGAGGTTCTCTAGGATGCGCAGGATGAGGGTGGCTGGCAAGTTTTATCTGTATGGATGTACAGTTTTGTGGCTGGGATGGGACTCAGACCACCTGATGTCGCTTGGTTGTGTAGGAGCTGGCTTGTCGTGTGACGAACCACTGCGAAAGGACCGCAAAGCGGTCCCAGATCGGCAGCGCCTGGGTTGGGCCTGCTGCGCAGGCCTTCGCAGGCAAGCCAGCTCCTACGAGGATGGGCGAGGGCTCTTTACGGCTTCGCGCTCACCGTGGCATTGCGCCACGCCTGCTGCAGCTTCTGCTCCAGCTCCGCACTCACCACCTTGCCCTTCTGCGCCTCCAGGCTCAGCTTCAGCCCGTTCAGCGAGCGTCCGCTCAGGCGGTTTTCACTGAGGTCCTGGGTGAACACCCGCTCCGCCTTCTCGGCCTCGCCCTGCGCCAGCAGGGCATAGCCGAGCGATTCGCGAACCGTGTAGTACCAGTCCGGCGGCTCGTTGTACCAGAGGCCGTCCTGCACTTCGACGGCCTTGCCCCACGCGGCGAGCACCTGCGCCTTGCTGTCGTCCTTCAACCCGGCGAGGTCATCGGCCAGCGCTTTGCCCAGGTCACCCACGGACCTGGCGCTGGTTTCCTGCACGGCTTTCAGAGCGAGCGCGCCGCCCGTCGCTTCCTGGGCCTTGTTGAACAAGATCAGGTTGGCCAGGCGCAGCAGCTCCACGGCATCGTTGTTGCCGTAGCGCAATCCGTCGGGAGTGGTCTTCTTGACCTCGGCAAGCACCTTGCCCGCCGTGCTCCAGAACCCGTCCAGCGCATCGACGGCCTTGCCGCTGTCCTGCTTCTCGCCCAGCGCCTTGTACGCCACGGCGTAGCTTTTCATGATCCGCGTGTACGGCATGGTCAGCGTCTGCCAGCCCTCGGCGTCCTTGCAGGTGTCGTTGATCCGCGCGAGCCCGGCGTCGATCTTCGGTTCGATCGCTGCCAGTTCGTCCCACGCCTGGAAGCGTACGGCGTAGTAGTACGGCACCGCATAGAAGTAGTCGGACTTGGTCTTCAGCTCAGCCGGATATTTCTCGCAGAGGAACTTCACCGAGGCGTTGGCGGTGGTGTTGTCCACCAGCTCGCTGGCCATGTTCAGCGCTTCGTTCTTGCGCCCTTCGATGGACAGGGTCCAGGTCAGGAAGTGGATGTTGTGCCCCAGGTAGTGCAGCAGGTACGGACTCTCCGGCTGCACCTGGTTGCCATAGGCACGGTCCACCGAGATCGCCGCGTAGTTGGTGGCGCTGGACAGTTCGTTGTTGCCGGTGCGCTGGTAGATGTGCGAGGCCATGTGGATCAGGTGACCCACCGCCGGGTTGAGGGTGCGGAAGCGCTCGGCCATGGGCATGCCGCTGTCGGGGAACGGCGACTCTTCGATGGCGTGGATATAGAAGTGGTTGGCGCCGGAATGGTTCTTGTCCATCACCAGCACGCGGTTGAGCACTTCCAGCGCCTCGTAGGCCTCGCCGGTCGGCTTGACGGTGTTCGAGGTGGCTTCGTCGCCGTTCCACCATTTCCACGGCGCGATGTTGAGCAGGGCGTCGGCGTACAGGGCGGCGGCGTCGAGGTCGTCGAAGTAGGTGCTGGAGAGCTCCTTCATCTTCGCCGCGTAGCGTTTCTTGCCTTCCAGCGACAGGCCGATGTCATCGCCCTTGACGTCGTACTGGCTGAGGAACGCCTCGGCGTAGGCCTGCTCGCGCTTGACCTGCTGCTCGGTGAAGCCGGCCGGAATGCTCTTGACCCGGGCACCGGCATTGTCCTGGGCCATGCGCGCGGCCAGGTTGGCCAGCTGGTCGCAACCCTGGGTGGCGTCGGTATTGATGTTCGAGCTGGCCGACAGGGCGATGCCCCACAGCGGCATCGCCGAGCCCTTGTCGAGCTGGTACGCCTGGTAGAAGGCGCGGATCGCCTCGCCGAAGTTGAAGCCGTACTGCAGGGCCATGCCCTGGCTGTAGAAATTCTGGATCTTCGCGGTATCGCCCACGGCCACCAGGTCGTAGCGTTCGCCGCCGAGGCCGGAAAGCAGGTGGTCGGCCTGGGTGTCCTTGTCGCTGACGCAAAGCTTGAGGGCGTTCTCCAGGCTGCTGCCGTCAGGCAGACGGGGGAAAAACTGTTCTTGCTGGTCCGTCTTGTCGTGCATGCCACCATGGGCGATGGCCTGCAACGGCAAAACGGCCAGCAGTGCGCAGGCGACTGCCGTGCGCACGCTGGTCGTTCTTTCCATGAAACGATTTCCTTATGGGGTTGTAGCCAGGCGTTCGATCTGTACCGCGAGATCCTTCTCGGGAATCTTCACTTCCACCAGCACCGGCTGGTCGCGAACCGCCAGTATCTGCGGCAGCAACTGCTGCAGCTCGCTGACCGTGCGCACCTGATGGCCCTGCGCGCCATAGCCCTGGGCGACCGCGAGGTAGTCCAGGCTCGGCAGGGTGTCGAACGGCGCGAACTGGCCATCCGGCTTGAACGCATCGATATCGACGAAGGCCTGCTCGATGGCATACACCTGGTTGCTCATGACAAAGACGATGGCATTGACCTTGTTGCGCTTCAGCGCCGCCAGGGACTGGCTGACCATCATGAAGCCGCCGTCGCCGGCGACCACGATCGGCCGCTTGCCGCTGCCCAGGGCGACGCCGAGGGCGCAGCCGGTTTCATGGCCGAGCGAGCCCCAGATGGCATCCGAGAGGAAGGCGTTGCGCGGCATGCCCTGGATGTTGCTGGCCACGTACAGCGACGAGCTTTCGCCGAGGATCAGCGTGCTGCTGTCCCACAGGCGGTGCTCCTGGGCGTACTCGACGAAGGTGGCGAAGAAGTTCGCGTAGCTCAGCGCCGTGTCCGCGCCGCAGGCGGCGAGCAGGGGCGGGTGCTTGGGCAGGACCAGGTCGGTACGCGGGAAGCGCGCATCGAGGTTGAAGGCCTTCAGCAGGGCGTCGACATAGTCCGGCAGGCGCACGTTGGGGTAGTACTCGGCGCCGGTACGGGCCAGGTCGCAGTTGACCTGGATGATCTGGTCGAAACGCTGCTGCAGCAGGTCGAGGTAGTCGTCGGTGAAGATCACCCCGATGGCCAGGATGCAGTCGGCGTCCAGTACCTGCGGCGAGGTCTCCAGGCGCGATGCCGGGCCGGCGTAGGTGCCGATGAACGGTGCCTGGCTTTCGTCGAGCACGGTCTTGGCATCGAGGGTGGTGCTGAACGGCAGCTTGCAGCCGTCGATCAGGCGCTGCACCGCGTCCTGCAGACCGTAGCGCATCACCTCGACACCGAGCAGCACCAGCGGTTTCTTCGCTTCGGCCAGGCGCTGGATGCTGTTCTTCACCAGCAGGTCGAGGTTGTAGGCGTTCGACGGCGTCGGCGCCGGGGCCAGTTGGCCCTGGGGACGCGAGCACGGCATGCCCCAGACGTCCTTCCAGGCTTCCAGGTAGATCGGCTGGCGGTGGGTGAGGGCGGCGATCAGTGCGCTGTCGATCTGCCACGGCGCCTGGTTGGCGTCGGAGATGATCTCGCAGGCCACGGTGACCTGCTCCAGCACCTTGCGGTCGGCCTCGAAGTCGCCGGTGGAATGGTGGAACAGCACGTGCTGCTTGCGCGCCAGCTCACGGTTGGCGGTGGACGGACTGGCGGAAATCACCACCACCGGGGCGCGTTCGACGAACGAGCCGGCGATGGCGTTGACCGCGCTGAAGGTGCCCACGCCATATTGCAGCGACACCGCGCCGAGGCCATGCACCCGGGCATAGCCGTCGGCGGCGTAGGCCGCGCCCATTTCGTAGACTTCACCCACGGCGTCGATGCCGTCGAAGTTCTCCAGGGCATCCATGAAGTTGGACACGTAGTCGCCCGGGACCTGGAAGATCTTGCTCAGGCCCAGTTCCTTGAGGCGGGTCAGCAGGTAGTCGGCAACGCTGAAGTCGTCGGTGCTCATGCCTTGATCCCCGTGTAGGCGAATTCGGTGACGTCGGCCAGGGTCTGCTTGCAGTCGGTGCAGGCGAGGGACGGCGGGTTCTCGATATCGATCGGCGCCGGGGTCGGCAGCAATTGATAGGCCTCTGGCAGCCACGAAGGGCGTGGCAGGCCGAAGAAGTCCTGGAGGGTGGATTCGGCGGTGGTCAGCGCGCCTTCGACCCAGCCCTGGCCGTAGGAATAGGCTTCACCGACGATGTACACCTCCTGCTCCTGCACGGGATGGCGCATGCGCTGGATGATCAGGTCGAGACGGTAGTTGGCTTTCCACTCGTGCCAGCCGCCACCGAACGGGTTGGCATCCCAGGCGTGGTAGACGGCGGAGTAGGGCGCCGGCAGTTCGATCTGGTCGTGCAGCGACGTGACCTGACGTTGGGCGATGCGCACCATTTCCTCGCTGATCTGGTACTGCATCTTCGGCACGACCTGGTTGCTGTCGACACGGCCTTGCAGGCTCTTGGGCGCGTAGCCCTCGAACGGCACGCCGCCTTCCAGGCCTTTCCAGAACGGCACGGTACCGATGTCGTTGTAGGACGCCATCAACAGCGAGTTGAGGGTCTTCTCGCCGCCGTCCTGCTCGCACTCGGTGCCCATGTAGTAGCACTGGCGGATCGGCAGGTCGGTGACCGAGCGCCCGGCCACCAGGCCCTGGCTGCGCCACCAGGGTTGTTCGTAGGCGAGGAACAGCTTGAAGGCCGACTGCACCAGCACCGAGTCGAGGTTTTCCTTCAGCCACTTGTCTTCGAACAGAGGCGAGTCGATCAGCTCCAGCGAGCGCCGCGGCATGGCCAGAATCACCTGGCGGGCGTGGATGATCTCTTCCGGCGCGTCGAGGTCGCTGGTGTTGCCGTCGACGGTCACGGTGGGCTGGAAGTGCAGGCGGTACGGGTATTCGGTGTCATCGCTGTATTGCAGCGAGGCCAGGCGACGGTTCATCTGTACCCGCTGGTCGGCGGGGACCAGGCCACCGGGGGCCTCGGCGAAGCGCTTGGCCAGGGTCAGGGGCAGGGTCTGGAAGCCGGTCTTGAGGGTCAGGAAGACGGTCTGGTCGCTGTACTCGGTGGCGGGCAACTGGGTCACGGCGCTGGCGTTGGCCACGTTGGCCTCGTAGCCGCCGGCGTCCTTCATGAACTGGTAGCCCTCGTTGCTCAGCACGCGGTAGAGCAGGTCCCAGAAGCCGTAGCGCCAGATTTCCTTGCCGAACACCTTCACTTGCATCTGCTCGGCCAGGCTGAGATCGGCGAAGCCCGGGTAGATGCTGTTCATCACCTTGACCTGCAGGTCCTCGGGGCCGAAGCCGCGCTCGGACCAGGCCAGCTTGTAGGGGATCTTCTCCGGTGCTTCGGTGAAGTCGCGCAGGCGGAAACGCTCGCCGCGCAGGTAGAACAGGTTGTCCTTGGCGCCGACCGGGTCTTTTTCCGGCAGGTTGCTGCCCATGGGGAAGTCTTTGGTCGGCAGCTTGAGTTCGCCGACCAGCTTGTCGACCATCACGTGGCCGCCGGTGCCGTCGTCGGTCGCGGGCATCCAGCGCATGCCGCCGACTTCGGCGACAACGTTGGGCAGACCGGGGAGATTGATACTGAAGAGACGGCCGCCGATGCGGTCGCTGTATTCGAACAACTGGATGCGTTGACGATCACCCTGGGCTTCTTGCAAGCGCCATGCGCTATAGGTCCCTGATACGCCGCCGCCGATGATGGCGACATCCAATGGCTGGGTCTGACTCATCGCAAATATCCTTATGTTGTGTGGGCAAGGAATTCCATGCGGGAGGCAGTATTGACGAGGATTGGGTCAGTGCCAATCTGCCATCACTGATTTTTTTGCAAGCGATGGCTGAAATGGCGAAAGCCACGGATGACAAGGCTTTCAGGGGAGAAAAGGTATGTGCGCAAGGCAACCTGAGCGGGAGGCTCACGCCCGCGGTTATTGTCGGTTCCCGGGGGGCTGTCTCGCCTATTTGTAGGAGCGCGGCTTGCCCGCGAAGGTGACCTGTAGGCGCTGGCTTGCCTGCGAAGGTGACCTGTAGGAGCGTGGCTTGCCCGCGAAGGACCGCAAGGCGGTCCCGGATTTCAGCGCTATCCGGGACCGTTTCACGGTCCTTTCGCGGGCAAGCCACGCTCCTACAGGTTTTTCGCCGGCAAGGCGGCCGCGGATGGATCAACCGCGACTGGCAGCCAGGGCCTGTTGCAGGTCGGCAATGATGTCGTCGCTGTGCTCGATGCCGATCGACAGGCGCACCATGTCCCGCGGCACCCCGGCTTTCTCCAGCTCTTCGTCGTTGAGCTGGCGGTGCGTGGTGGAGGCCGGATGGCAGGCCAGGGACTTGGCGTCGCCGATATTGACCAGGCGCACCACCAGGTTCAGCGCATCGATGAAGCGCGCGCCGGCTTCCTGGCCGCCCTTGATGCCGAAGGACAGGATCGAGGCCGGCTTGCCCTGGGTGTAGCGCTGCGCCAGCTCATGCTCGGGATGCTCCGGCAGGCCGGCGTACTTGACCCAGGCCACCTGCTCGTGGTCCTGCAGGTAGCGGGCGACCTTCAGGGCGTTCTCGGTGTGGCGCTCCATGCGCAGGGCCAGGGTTTCCAGGCCTTGCAGGATCAGGAAGGCGTTGAACGGGGAGAGCGCGGCGCCGGTATTGCGCAGCGGCACCACGCGGCAGCGACCGATGAACGCGGCCGGACCGAAGGCCTCGGTGTAGGTCACGCCGTGGTAGGACGGGTCGGGGGTGTTGAGCAGGGCGAAGCGTTGCTTGTTCTCGGCCCAGGGGAACTTGCCCGAGTCGATGACGATGCCGCCGATGCTGGTGCCGTGGCCGCCGATGTACTTGGTCAGCGAGTGCACGACGATATCGGCGCCGTGTTCGATCGGCCGGCAGAGGATCGGCGTGGCCACGGTGTTGTCGACGATCAGCGGCACGCCATGGCGGTGCGCGGCGTCGGCCAGGGCCTGCAGGTCGACGATATTGCCCGCCGGGTTGCCGATGGACTCGCAGAACACGGCCTTGGTGCGCTCGTCGATCAGCGCTTCGAGGGCGGCAATATCGTCGTGGGGGGCGAAGCGGGTCTGGATGCCGATCCGTGGCAGGGTGTGGGCCAGCAGGTTGTAGGTGCCGCCGTAGAGCTTGGCCACCGAGACGATGTTGTCACCGACCTCGGCGACGGTCTGGATCGCGTAGGTGATCGCCGCCATGCCCGAGGCCACCGCCAGCGCCCCGACCCCGCCCTCGAGGGCGGCCATGCGCTGTTCGAGCACGTCGTTGGTGGGGTTCATGATCCGCGAGTAGATATTGCCGGCGACCTTCAGGTCGAACAGGTCGGCGCCGTGCTGGGTGTCGTCGAAGGCGAAGGAGGTGGTCTGGTAGATCGGCACGGCCACGGCCTTGGTGGTCGGGTCCGGGCTGAAGCCCGCGTGGATGGCCAGGGTTTCCAGCTTCATGCAGTCGTTCCTTGCGCGATGGGGAGAGCGGGGCAGCATGGAGTGGGGGGCTCAGGCGGTCAATAGCCTTGTTTGGCATAAGGAAATAACCCGATCAACACACGGTTGGTGTTGCCCGCGATGGCCGTGGTGAGCGCACTACCGTAATCGCGGCTGAAGCCGCTCCCACAGGGGCCGTGTCGCCCAGAGACATTCGCGGCTGCAAGGCGAATCCGGTAAGCTCGCCCACGATTTTTCCCGCCTTGCCCCACGGAACTCCCGATGTCCCAGACCCCCACCAAGAACCGGGCCCTGCGCGTGCGCAGCGATGTCCTCGCCGGTTTGACCACGTCCTTCGCCCTGGTGCCGGAGTGCATCGCCTTCGCCCTGGTCGCCCACCTCAACCCGCTGATGGGCCTGTACGGCGCGTTCATTATCTGCACCCTGACCGCGCTGTTCGGCGGCCGCCCCGGGATGATTTCCGGCGCCGCCGGCTCGATGGCGGTGGTGATCGTCGCCCTGGTGGTGCAGCACGGCGTGCAGTACCTGCTGGCCACGGTGTTGCTGGGCGGGCTGCTGATGATCGCCTTCGGCCTGCTGCGCCTGGGCAAACTGGTGCGCCTGGTGCCGTATCCGGTGATGCTCGGCTTCGTCAACGGCCTGGCCATCGTCATCGCCCTGGCCCAGCTCGAGCACTTCAAGAGCGGCGAGGCCTGGCTGCAGGGCCCGGCGCTGTGGCTGATGCTCGGCCTGGTCGGCCTGACCATGCTGGTGGTCTACGTCCTGCCGAAACTGACCCGCGCGGTGCCGCCGGCGCTGGTGGCGATTCTCGGCGTCGGCCTGCTGGTCTGGCTGCTCGACCTGCCGACCCGCACCCTCGGCGACATGGCCCATATCGCCGGTGGCCTGCCGTCCCTGGCGTTGCCGCAGGTGCCGTGGAGCCTGGACACCCTGCGCATCATCGCCCCCTACGCGGTGCTGATGGCCCTGGTCGGCCTGCTGGAAACCCTGCTGACCCTCAACCTCACCGACGAGATCACCGAGAGCCGCGGCCATCCGGACCGCGAATGCGTGGCCCTCGGCGTGGCCAACATGGCCTCGGGCCTGTGCGGCGGCATGGGCGGCTGCGCGATGATCGGGCAGACCGTGATCAACCTCGGCTCCGGTGGCCGCGGGCGCCTGTCCGGGGTGGTGGCGGGGGTGATGATCCTGCTGTTCGTGCTGTTCCTGTCGCCGCTGATCGAGCGGATACCCCTGGCGGCGCTGGTCGGGGTGATGTTCGTGGTGGCCCATCAGACCTTCGCCTGGGCCTCGCTGCGGGTGCTGCGCAAGGTGCCGTTGAGCGACGTGCTGGCGATCGTCGCGGTGACCGTGGTCACGGTCTTCACCGACCTCGCCACCGCGGTGCTGTTCGGCATCGTCATCGCCGCGGTCAACTTTGCCTGGCAGCACGCCCGCGAGCTGTACGCCGACGGTCAGGCGCAGGCCGACGGCAGCAAGCTGTATCGGGTGCACGGCACCTTGTTCTTCGCCTCCAGCACGGCGTTTCTCAACCAGTTCGACCCGGCCGGCGATCCGCCGCAGGTGACGCTGGACTGCCAGCACCTGAGCTTCGTCGATTACTCGGCGATCGCGGCGTTGATGACCTTGCGCGAGCGCTATGCGAAGGCGGGGAAGCACCTGCGGGTGGTGCATCTGTCGGAGCGTTGCAAGCAGCTGTTGAAGCGGGCAGGGGCTGAGCACTAAATGCATTGGGGCCGCTTTGCGGCCCTTCGCGAGCAAGCTCGCTTGTATGGTGTGAGACTTGAAGGGAGGAGGAGGGACATAACTCGCTTCTGACTGTCGCGAGCAGTACAGACCGTGGGAGAAATCACCCCTCCTCCTTTCAACACCCCAAGCG
>NZ_JAVYJH010000027.1:0-127414 GCF_032621685.1 Pseudomonas sp. zfem002
GGGCTTCGGGTCAGAGTGAGAGGTGGATGGCGACTATGCTCCCACACGTGCTCTAGGGCACCGCCGGCATCCAGTCTGCCATCCACCGCTCTCACACCTTGATTTTAAGAGGTCCTGAAGACACAAGCGGGCATTGCCCGCGATGGCGTCCGCCCGGACAACACTTTCGCCAGTGCCGTCCTCATCGCTGGCAACGCCAGCTCCCACAGGTCTTTGGGGCTGCCCAGGCCGACGTTGAGCGGCGTACTCGGCGTTTATTTGCCGGCCGCTTAGATCGAATATGCATCCAGGTTATGAGCTTGGATTTTCCAGCGATATCCATCCTGTGGTTTTCACCGTCAAGCTGGCCTCGGCGTCTTCGATTGCTTCGCTATCGTCGTCATTGCATCCGTTAGTCCTGTCATCTGCCCCTGAAGACTGTCACGACAGCCCCGCCCGCTGCTGTTTCGCCATCTTGCCGCCATCCGGGCCGGCCCTAGAATCGCCCCCATCGAATCCACCCCCTCTCGTCAACTTGTAAAGGACTTCACCATGATGAACGCAATGCAGATGCCGATGAACACCACCATGCCGATGATGCCAATGACCGGCATGCCGATGATGATGGCCACCATGACCTGCGAAATGGTCGAGGACGGCATGCTCTGCACCATGAAGCCAGCCGCCGGCATGGACATGGCGATGTTCCGCAACAGCGCGGACATGATGGGCATGATGATGAACTGCGGCATGCCGATGATGATGCAGTGCGGCAACCTGATGCTGATGGGCATGAACCAGATGACCCAGCCGATGATGAGCATGCCCATGAACGGCATGATGATGCCGATGATGAAGTGCATGATGGAATGCAACGTCATGGCTGACCGCATGACCTGCAAGATGATGCCGATGGCCGGCATGAGCATGGAGATGATGAACAACTGCTGCATGCTGATGATGAAGATGATGAGCGACTGCAGCATGCCGATGATGATGAGCTGCAACGGCATGCCGGTAATGTGCTGCACCTGCTGATCCGTGTGCCGCGGGGACCGCTTTGCGGTCCTTGCGCTATTCCGGGTGGGTCACCACCAGGTAGGCCACCGCCTCGCTGTCCACCGGGTTCCGGTAGCGGTGGGGCTGGTCGGCATAGAAGACGATCGAATCACCGGTCGCCAGCAGAAAACGCTCGTCGTTGACGCTGATCTCCAGCGCCCCCTGGGCCACCACCAGATTCTCCCGCACCCCCGGCGCATGCCCGGCGGAGTGCTCCTCGGCCAGCGGGCTCAGCCGCAACTCGTAGAATTCCGCCTGATGCGCGGCATCCACCGGATACAGCGCGCGGCTGACGAAGGCGCCACTGGCGCTGACCAGGCGTTTGCTGTCGCGGGCCGGCAGCACCGTCACGCCGGCACATTCGTTGTGGTCGAGAAACGCCGCCACCGACACCTTCAGCCCGCTGGCGATCTTGCACAGCACGCGGATCGACGGCACGCTGCGGCCCGACTCGATCTGCGCCAGCATCGCCCGGCTCACTCCGCTGGCGCGGCCCAGGGCATCCAGGGACAGCTGGCGCTTGCCGCGCAGGCGTTGCAGATTGCGCGCGACCCGCTGGCCGATACCGTCATCATCGGCACCGGCGGCTTCCGGCAGGGTCAGGGGCGGCTCGTCGGAGGTCACGAGAAAGCTGGTCGGGGTATTCATCTTCGTCTCACGCCTGGCGCGGCGTTTTCGTCGCGGATGCCGCGACACTCCCGGGCTGCCCGGCGAAACCGGCCTGTTGCGCGTACATCGCCCACAGCAGACGACCCTGTTGCTGGGCTTGCTTGCGTTTGCGGTGGAGGGTGAAGTCGATGACGGTGGCGGCGTGGCTCATGGTGGATTCCTTGTCTAAGACCGGAGACATGGGCTGAGACTACGGACTTCCTTTTAGAACCAGAAATAATGATTTTTTATTTGGTAATTCTTTTCGGGAATTAGTGCTGTGCGGCGGCGAGCACGCTGGCTCGCTCCGTTGTTCGATCGCACCCGGCCTGCTTCTCCTGCTCAGGCCGTGTCTGCATCCGCAGTCGATGGCAGGTACCTGGCGTACTTCTTCAAGGTCTCCTCGTAGAGCGATTTCAGAGGCCCATCCAGGTCTGTCTCCCTCACCGGATAGGGGATGTAGCTCAGCGCGCAGAGGATCATCGGTGTGTCGATCACATGGTCGGAGGTATTGAATCGTTCGAGGCGATCGATGAGATAGTCCGTCACGGCATTGATTTCATCGCGCGTGGGGATATCCCCGGCCATGAAATGGGTGAGGATCGAGGCGGCGAGCAGCATCGGCCCGGAGCCGGAGTAGCCCCATTCGAAATAGCTCAGGGTGGGTACCACATCCTTTCTCGGCTCCAGGGGCCTGGCTTCTTCACCGACCTTGTAGATCACCGTCGGGCAGCCATGGGGGCGGGTCAGGATATAGCTTCCCGCCGTGTCGCCGAGCATCCGCGTATCCGAGCGGCTGGCGATGAATCCGCGCCAGATCAGGTTCTCGATGGAACCGCGCAGTTCCCTGATGCCCTCGACGATCTTCTCCTTGATGTGCTTTCGCCCCAGGTTGCGGAAATCCGCGTAGGACCGCTCCTCGGTCAGTGAAAAGCAGTAGTGGTCCTGCTGGCGGTCCTTGTACCAGTGCTTCTGGATC
Organism: Pseudomonas sp. zfem002; assembly: GCF_032621685.1. Lineage (NCBI taxonomy): Bacteria > Pseudomonadati > Pseudomonadota > Gammaproteobacteria > Pseudomonadales > Pseudomonadaceae > Pseudomonas > Pseudomonas sp. zfem002. The sequence goes on from NZ_JAVYJH010000027.1 coordinate 2,666, forward strand.
TCCTCGGCGCTGAAGAAATAGTGGACGTGCTCCTCCTGCTCATCGTTGCTGTGCAGAAAGGCGAAGTAACCCTTGCGGTAGGGGTGTTGCGGATCGTCCACATAGCTCCTGTGGATCCTGACCTGGTGCTTTCCCTCGAAGTACTTGGACTGTATGTAGCCCAGTTCGACGGTACGGTCCCTCCTGGCAATGGCCTCCGCGCTCGACGCCATGCGCTGCTGCACGATCAGATCGGCCGAGTCGGCATCCACCGAGCGGGTGAGAATCCAGAAGTGATCCGAGAGAAAAGCCCTGGTGCGTGCTTCTCCCTTGTAGCCATTTTCGTCTTGTTTGTAGGACATGCGCCTCCCGAACTCCCTATCGACGTGGGGGGCACAGGGTAAGGCGCAATGTCCGGGATGGAAACCGGGTCAGCGACTTTCCGGCTCGCGCACGGCCCGGGCCGGTGCCTGCTTCAGGTCGCCACCCGCGACGTCGAGCCGATCACCGCCTCCAGCACCCTGAAGTCGATCCACTCACGCACATCGAAATGCCGCGGAATGAACTGCCAGCGATAGAGAAAATCGGTGAAGTCCTGCAGTGCGCCGATCGAGCGGCTGTCCAGCGTCGTGCGCAGCCGTCGATGGGCATCCTCGCCATAGGCTGCCGCCACCCAGTATTCGCTGGTGTTCAGCTCCCGCGCCAGGTAGCGGCGGGTTTCGTCGGGGTTGGCCCAGGCCCATTGCTCGGTACGCAGGAGCACGTCGACGATGCGTTTGCAGGCACCGAAATGGTGGTTCAGCAGGTTGGTGTCCACCGTCAACGTGCGCGGCGTGCCGTTGTTGGCGCGCACCAGCGGGTCGGGGTGCGAGCCGGTGTCGATGACCACGTGCAGGCCCAGTTCGTAGGCCAGTTGCAGCGCCGTGGCGCCCTTGAGGAAGATCGCGTCGATATCGCCGCGCAGCAGGCCGATCAGCTCGTTGTTGCGTCGGCTGATGCGGGTGCCGCCGAGGTAGACCCCGGAACCATGCACCTGGGTGATCTGTTCGTCGCTGTGGGTGCCGCCGTAGGGGTAGTCCACCAGTTCGACGTCGGCGACGCTCAGGCCTTCCAGGCGCAGGGCGTTTTCCAGGCCGCGCAGGGCCTGGGCGCGGGTGAAGTCGATCTGCACGTTGGCCCACTTCGGCAGGCCGAAACGGCGGTTCTTCAGGTCGCGGACGTTCTTCACGCCGCTCTCGGCGGTGGTCAGGATCAACTGCACTTCATCCGCCCAGCTCAGGCCCAGCACGCGGGTCTGTACCCCGGCGGAGTAGGCCCAGATCGCCGGGATATTGCCGCCGTGACGCACTGAGTTGGGCAGGTGATGGTCGTAGTGGGCCTCGCGAACTTCCCGTTCGCTGGATTCGCGCAGCGACTGGATCGAAGTGCCCAGCGGCGCGAAGGCTTCGGCCAGGCGCCCGCTCTGCACGGCGATGCCGAGGCCGGTGGGCACCGGGCTGTGGGTGTACCAGAGGGTGTCGAGGGGATTGCTCATGGGGTGATCGTGTCCTTGAGAGATGGCCGTCTGTGCGGCCAGCTGGAATGGCGGCCCGTCCGTGCTGGGCCGAGGTCAGGCGCTGGCCTTGAGCGCCGGGGCAGGCCGTTCGCGCAGCAGCGGCAGCACTTCCTGGCCGATGCGCAGGGCCTCTTCCAGGTGCGGGTTGCCGGCGAGGATGAAGGTGGAGAAGCCGGCATCGCGGTACTCGGCCAGGCGTTCGGCGATGTTCTGGTGACTGCCCACCAGGCCGACGGTGGGCCCGGGCTTGGCCTTGGCGAAGCCGGCCCAGAGGTTGGGCCCGAGGATCAGTTCGTCGAAGCCCTGGATATTCTGGTGGTAGGCGCTCTGGCGTGCGGCGCCGACCGAATCGCTGGCCCGGGTGAAGGCGCTCGAGACTGCGCTGGGCTTGCCTTCCAGGCGCTCGAACTGGCGGCGCAGGTCGGCCCAGGCGGCTTCTTCGGTTTCGCGGGCGAACAGGTCGACGCGCAGCCCGAAGCGCACGCTGCGGCCTTGCTTGTCGGCCAGTTCGCGGACCCGCTCGATATGCGGCCTGAGCTTTTCCACCGGCTCGGCCCAGTTCAGGTAGACGTCGGCGTGGCGCGCGGCGACGTCCAGCGCGGGGTCGGAGAAGCCGGAGAAATACACCGCCGGCTTGCGCTCGTTGCCCAGGCCCGGCGGCAGGGCGCCGTTCTCCAGGCGGTAGATGTCGCCTTCGTAGCTGAAGCGCTCGTTGCGCCACAGGCCGTCGATGATGTCGAGGAATTCGCCGGTGCGTCGGTAGCGCTGGTCGTGTTCGAGGAAGTCGCCCTGGGCGCGCTGGCTGGTGGGGTTGCCGCCGGTGATGATGTTCCAGTCCAGGCGGCCATGGCTCAGGTGCTGGAGGATCGCGGCCTGCTGCGCGGCGTAGGCGGGCAGGGTCCAGGTCGCCTGGAACGCCACCAGGAAACGCAGGCGCCGGGTTTCCCGGGCCAGCGCCGCGGCGACGATCCACGGCTCGGGGCCGGTGGGCAGCAGCGCGCCTTCGAAACCGGCCAGTTCGGCGGCCTTGGCCACCTGGGCGATGTAGTCGATGTAGGTGAAACCGTCAGGTGTGCCGTCGGCCAGCAGGCCCGGGGCGATATGCCCGTGGCGGGCGGCGAAGCTGCCGCGGTTGTGCTTGTCGGTGGTGAGTTGCGGGCCGTCGGTGCCCAGGGGCAGACGCCAGAAGAATTCGGTGGTCATGGCGGGTCCTCGGTGAAAGTGAAAAGGGGGTTTGCAACCGGCATGCCACGCTGCTTTCGCCGGCCTCATCGCTGGCAAGCCAGCTCCCACAAGGTCCGTTGCAGGCCCGAAATACGGGCACGACGCGGTCCCTGTAGGAGCTGGCTTGCCAGCGATGAGCCCCTCAGGATCGACACATCGTTCAGCCAGGTGCTGCCACAGCAGCAACTGATACGCAGCTAAATGTCCCCAGTGCAACACTGGCACACGGATATATCTTGGATATATGTAGGAAATTACTTATTTACCCAAGGGCGTTTCTGAAAGTTGGTTTTCAGCTCTGCAGCTACTTGAATTTTATTGTTTGGATAGTTCAAGTTTCGCCGCTGTTCATGGGTAAAGACTTCCTTCGCAGGCTGAGAAGCCGGGGCGGAGCGTTCGCTCTTTCGCCTGCCGGTGGTTCCGAAGAAGGAGGGTTGCTTACATGCTGGATCGCTTGTCTGATTTTTTCTTTGGTAAAACAAGAAAGGAAACTTGTATCGAAGAAGTTTCCTCATTCCCGCAGCAAGGCCCTTTCCTGACCGACTTCCCCAGTCCGCTCAAGCCCGAACCACAAGCCGAACCCGAACTGCTGACCCGCAACTGGAGCCATCCGTTCGGCGATCGTTCCAACCCGTTGCAGCAACTGACGCACCTGGCCAAGGCCGCCGATGGTTATTACCCGATCGGTGTCCATGGCAGTTGGCACGGCGGCGTGCATTTTCGATGGTGGTACGGCCGGGGCGCTGGACCAATCGCGGGTGCTGTGCCTGGCGGACGGCGAAGTCGTTGCCTATCGCATCCCCACGCAGACACCGACCACCCGCTATTTCCCCATCCCCAATACCCCGCTCGACGCACCGTCCGCCTCCGGTTTCGTCCTGGTGCGCCACCGCATCCAGGCCCCCGCCATCGAGGGCTGCGACGAGACCCCGCCGGCGCTGACGTTCTACAGCCTGTACATGCACCTGCAGGACTGGGCGGCGTATGAGGACCGCGCGCTGGAGCGACCGGCGTTCTGGGTGGAGAGCGAGGCCAAGTGGGTCAAGGAGGGGAAGGACGCACCCGATATCAATCGTAAAAACCAGCGTGGTGTCTGGGTAGCGCATCGCATGACGGAATGGCGGATCCTCGATTTCCTGCCAGCGGGCACTCAGGTCGAAATTTCCGGCAACGGCCACTACCGAGAGTTGAAGGGGACCCTGGGGCCGAGCTCCCTGCTAGACGAAAACGGTGCGTTGCAGGGGTATGTGGCTGCTGCCTATCTCGGGCAGCGTGCCGGCGACATGCTGGAAATCACCAGAACACTCAATGTCCGCGCCGAGCCCCACGCGGGAGGAGCGGTACTGGGCCAGTTACCGGCGAGGACGCTGGTGGAGATCAGTGGTTCGGGCGATTTCGTCAAGCTGGAGCGCATCGAGCAATATGTTCCGATCACGGCACTGCGCAGCGAATACATCCCGGCCCTGCGCGACCAGGTCTTCGTCCCGGAGAAGCCGATACCGATCAAGGCGGGCGAGCTGATCGGCCATATCGGCCCTTACCAGCACGCCAAGGACAGCCAGCCGCGGCACAAGCTGCACCTGGAGGTGTTCTGCACCGACTACTTGCCCAAGTTCCTCTACGCCAGCCGCGCGTGGGCCGAGCGTCTGCCGGCCAAGGAACGTACCTGGCTGAAGATCGCCAAGGGCTCCCTCGCGATCATTCGCAAGCCCGAGCACGGCAGGCGTTTTCCCGCCTTCGTCGAACCGCACCACGTCGTCGATGCCGATCTGCTGGTACCGAAAAGCCTGATCGACAACCTGCCTGCGGCCAACAAGATCCATCAGCCTGAACCCGGTGGTGGCAAGAAGCGCAACTGGTACTACCTCGAAGGCCTGCTCAACGATGAGCAAGGCAATATCGTCGATGGCTGGGTCGCGGAAATCATCGGCGAAACCCCGTGGGTCAGCCCATGGCACTGGGATGGCTACGAGGTCATCCACAACAGTCCTTCGCAGACCCTGGGTATGGCCTATCGCCTGTCGCTGGACAAGAAAACCAGCGAGGAAGACCTCGCCCGGCTGAAACCGAGTGCGGACCAGTGGGAGCAGGGCGAACTGCAAAGCCGCCTCTACGCCATCATCGACCGCAATCGTGATCGCAAGCTATCCACCGAGGAAATCCGCACTGCCCTGAGCATTCCCGCCCATGCCCAGGCGCTGTCGAGAATCGTGCTGGAGTGTGAAAGCGAGTGGTATTACCGCCAGGAGAAGTGGGATGCCCTGGATCAGATCTTCGGGCATACCACGTCGGCGCCGATCTTGAACTGGATGGCGGAGAAGGAGCGGATCAAGGCGTTGAGTTGGTGGGGGGATGTGGCGCAGGTGCTGAAGTTTCCGATGGACGCGGTGCACTTTCTGCATCCGATTGGTTTGTTTGGGCATCTTTCATCAATAGGTCCCAGTACCGCCGTTTACTATATTTATCATGACGGACTTATCGAGCGAACACCTCCCGCCGACTTTGAAACGGATAAGGCGGGTGCGCATTATATTTATATTGATAGTGCAGGGCAAAAACATGATTTCGGCAGGTTCTCGGGAGTGAAAGCTACCCGCTGGATCAGGAGCGGTCTGAAGGGCAGTGAAGAAGTTTACTTGGTCGATGCATCGAGCCTGGGTGACAATCCGGCGAGGAAATTTGGCTTTCGTTTTGTGGATACTCAGCGCCGTTATCTCAGTCAGTCAGCTTTGGCAAGCTTGATTGGAGCTTTGATGGATGTTGGATATCAAGATGTAGCGTCGACCGGATTCAGTATGTCTGATGGTTCGTCTGGGGTTAGTAAGTCTCACATTAACGGTGAAAATGGAGATTTCAGATTTTTGCGAACGGACGGAGATTGGCGCGTGCCGACTCACCTTAATAGAATCGCTGGTGTCAATGCTTTGGATGAAACCAGGCAGGCAGCTTTCAATAATGCGCTGTACAAATTTGGATGGCATACACAACTGGCCTGGAAGTACTTGAAGAACGGTGAGTACAGGCTGCTCTCAAGGACTCAGCACTTTCCCAATCATCAGCATCATTTGCACGTGGGTAAGTACAGTCCTAACATTAGGGAGCGATGAGTCGTGCGGTCTTGTGTCGTGGTTTTAATTTTTGCTCTTTTTTCTGGTCTGGCGGATGCTCAATCGCAGAGAGAGTACGGCAAAAATTACAAAAATGAAGGCTCGTCGCATATTGAAGATAAAACGGATTGCGTAAGAAATATAGAGTCTAGGTTCAGCCCCAGAGCGCCTGCTCGGCTCAGTGCATTTAGGGTTTTCAACCGATATCCCCCAGTGGCTTCCATATTGCGACCGGATACAGTGAGCTTCTTGGGGAAAAGGATTGTTGGTCTGGACGGTGCTTGCCTTGAAAGACCCTCCATAAAATTTAATGTCCTAGAGCAGGATGGAAATCTTCGAGAGGGTACACCTGATGATTTAAGTGTTTATAAGTTGTGGCGGGTCGAGAAAGGCTTCTTTGCAGCTTATATGTACAAAAAATACGAGGTCGGTGATGGTGAGGGCGAGTCAATCGTGCTCGCTCTTGTTCGTTATGATTCGTTTGGCATGATCGTCAATTTAATTGAAGAAGTTTCGTCGTGGTACGAGTACGAGGGTGCGATACGCTTGCGTGACGCGCTCCTTGGCGATGATTCGTTGCGCCTTTTTGAGACTGTCTATGATGTTGAAGAAGTGGATGAGCAAGGAAATGTGGTTAAGTACTCGAACAATCGCCCCTCGATCTCGCTGGAGATCACTTTGGTCGAACCTGATCGTTGAGTTCGACTTTATCTAGATAACCTGGCTAAGTGTGTATAGCTATTCGGGGCGCCGATCTGCACCGTATACCGTGGTGTGCATGATTTGAGCGGAATATCGGAGGGAACCATGAAGGCAGTAGCTTTTCTTTTGGCACTTCTAACCTTGCTATTTGCAGGGTTAATACACTCAGATCCCGTAACGCAATATGAATAGAATGAGGGGCACCGCTACGCCGTTTTGAAAATACTGGACTCTGGTAGACTGGTCAGATTGTTTCGAGGGAGAGACGATGATGGCGGAACGTTCGAAAAAATAGAACCTCCCCATTTCTCAGAGGACCACAAGTACCTTCTCTTTAGCCAGGTTGACTCAGGCGAAGTCATCGGACCGGATGACCTGCCGCTGTACACGAGGTTGCCTACTGCGGAATCGTCAACATGCGTACAGGATGCTTGATAGCAAGAGAAACGGGTGAGTTTTGCGGTGGGTCATTTACGAAAGAAGGCGGGTGGGATAACCCAACTTACCCTGACTTTGATCTGGAGGCGCAATCGCCACGAGCGTGGGACTACGCAAAGGGAAGGTCGGTACCCCATGGAGGAACACTCGCATCGCTGGAAAATCTTTTGCTGTGTGATCCGCCTGATCGAGAGAATCTCGACGCTTATAAAGCCATTTCAGAAAAAAACATTTTCGGTGCGGACGCCGAAACCCTTGATAGTTTAAGAACCATTTTGGAGAAGCTCGGAGGTTCGTGAAAACGATGGTCATACTGTGCAACTGCAGTGAATACACGTCAGTTGCACAGTTGGCATGGCCGCTCTCCCTCAGGTCACCATCAACTCCCCCCGCTGCTCATAACTCCGATACAACCCCGCATAAGCGCCATCCGCCGCCAGCAACTGCGCATGCGCCCCTTGCTCCTGCACCTGCCCCTGGCGAATCACCACGATGCGGTCGGCATCGCGGATGGTCGCCAGCCGATGGGCGATGATGATCGCCGTGCGCCCCTCGCACAGCCGCCGCAGCGCCTGCTGGATGCGCCGCTCGGTATGCACGTCGACCGCCGAGGTGGCTTCGTCCAGCACCAGCACGGCGGGGTTGGCGAGGTAGGCGCGGACCAGGCAGACCAGCTGGCGCTGCCCATGACTGAGATGACTGCCCAGGGTGCCCACCTGCGTCGCGTACTGATGCGGCAGGCGCTCCAGCACTTCGTCCGCGCCCAGTTCCCGCGCCGCGGCGATCAGGCTGGCATCGTCCGCCCCCGGCGCGGCCAGGCGCAGGTTGTCGAGGATGCTGCCGGCGAACAGCACGTTGTCCTGCAGCACTACGCCGACATGCCGGCGCAGTTGCTGCTGGCTGAGGTGGCGGATATCGACGCCGTCCAGCTTCACCGCGCCTTCGTCGACTTCGTAGAAGCGCGTCAGCAACTGCACCAGGGTGCTCTTGCCGTGCCCGGACGCGCCGACGATGGCCAGCACCTCGCCGGCGCGAATGCGCAGGTCCAGGCCGTCGATCACCGGCCGCGCGGCATCGCGCTGGTAGGCAAAGCGCACCCGCTCGAAATGCACCTCGCCCTGCACCCGTGGCAGCGGTAGCGGGCGCGGTGGGTCGAGGATCTCCGGCGCGGTGTCGAGCAGCAGGAAGATCCGCTGCGCCGAGGCCGAGCCGGTGGCATAGCGTTCGAACAGGTCGGTCAGCTCCTGCAACGGCCCGAGGAACAGCATCACGTAGAACAGGCTCTCGCCGATCTGCCCCACGCTCACCTTGCCCTCGGCCAGCGAGTAGCCACCCACCAGCACCAGCACGGCCATGCCGGCGGCGGCGAGCAGCGCGGTGAACGGGGCGAACCAGCCGGAGCGCAGGCTGCCGGTGATCAGGGCGCTGTTGAAGTCGTCGAGCAATTGCCGGTAACGCCGCTGGTTGTCGCCTTCGCGCCCGCTCTGCTGCAACAGGCGCACGCCGCTGACGCTTTCCACCAGGTGCGCGGTGAAGCGGCTGCGCTGTTCGGCGACTTTCGCCCAGTTGCGCTGGGCCACGCGCTTGAACGCCCAGGTGGCGAGAAACAGCAGCGGCACGCTGCCGATCAGGGCGAAGAAGAACAGCGGCTCGATCAGCCACAGCATCAGCGCCGCCAGGCTGCAGCGCAGCAAGGCCCCGAGCAGTTCCGGCGGGCCCTGGATCAGCAGCGGTTCGAGGGCGTCGACGTCGCGATCGGCACGGGACAGGATGCGCCCGGCGCGGGTGCGGTCGAAGTAGCCGATGCTCAGCGCCTGGACATGGGCGAACACACGCACGCGCAACTGGTTCAGCACCTCGATGGCGGCGCTGCCGGCGAGGTACTGCGATACGCCGGCGAGGAGGAAGCGCCCGAGCCAGCTGGCGGCCAGCCCGGCGCCGAGCCAGAGCACCAGCGGCAGGTCGAGCAGCCAGGCATTGCCGTCGTGGATCAGGCCGCGGTCGAGCAGTTCGCGGACGAACCACGGGCGCAGGAACACGGTGAATACCAGCAGCAGTTCCAGGCCGATGACCCAGGCCACCTGGCGGCGCACCGGCCTCAGCAGCGGCAGCAGGCGTTGCAGCATGCCGCGGTCGAGGGCCTTTTTCGCCAGGCGCTCTTCGATCTCGATATCGCTCATGGCGGTGTTGCCGGCGTTTTTAGTCATGCTCGATCCCCAGCAGGTCACGGTAGGCCGGGTTGCGTCGCAGCAGTTCGCGGTGCGGGCCGCTGTCGACGATGCGACCCTGGTCGAGCAGCAGCACGCGGTCGGCGCGCTGCACGGTGGAGGCCTTGCTGGCGATCAGCAGCAGGGTCGGCCCGCCGGGGCGGCGCAGGTTGTCCAGGACATGCCGCTCGCTGATGGCGTCGAGGGCGCTGGTGGCGTCGTCCAGGCACAGCAGGTCCGGCGCGGCGAGCAGCGCGCGGGCCAGGCACAGGCGCTGGCGCTGGCCGCCGGAGAGGGTCACGCCGCGGTCGCCCAGCGGGCTGTCCAGGCCTTGCGGCAGGCGTTCGAGGATGTCGTCGGCGCTGGCCCGGTGCAGGGCGTCGAGCAGTTCGGCATCGCTGGCCTGCGGCGCGCCGAGGCGCAGGTTGGCGGCCAGGCTGTCGGCGAACAGGAAGCTCTCCTGGGGCAGCACGTGCACGCGCCGGCGCAGGTCGGCGAGGTCGACACCGCGCACATCCTGCCAGCCACCGCGGCCATTGCCGATCAGCACCTGCCCGCTGTCGGCGTCGCTCAGGCGCGGCAGCAGGCTGGCCAGCAGGCTCTTGCCGGTGCCGGTGGCGCCGACCAGGGCGACCACTTCACCCGGTGCCAGGCTGAGCGAGCACTGGCGCAGGATGTCGCGCTGGCTGCCGGGGGCGGCGACGCTGACGTTGTCCAGCTTCAGCCCCAGCGGCCCTGGCGGCAGGCGCCGCGGGCCGCTCTCGATCAGCGCCGGGGCGTCCAGCAACTGCCAGATGCGCCCGGCCGAGGCGCGGGCGTCGGCGAAGGTCTGCATGACCCGGCCGATGCCCTCGATGCGAAACACCAGGGTGGTGGCGATCAGCAGCGAGGTGACCAGTTCGCCGATGCCGATGTGCCCGGCGGCCACCAGTTGCGCGCCGATCACCAGGATCCACACGTGCCCCAGGGCCACCACCGCCTGTGGCAGCGGAATCCGCGAGCTGGACCATCTCAGGGCCTGGCGGGCGAGGCCGGTGAATTCGCCGACCTGGGCGGCGAAGCCGTCGATGCGCTGCTGTTGCAGGCCGAACGACTTGATCACCCGCACCGCGCCGATGCCTTCGGCCAGGTCCTGGTTGACCCGGTCGTAGGCGCCACCGACGGCGCGGTCCAGTTCCACCAGGCGTTCGGTCTGCAGGACGAAGATGTACAGGCCGAGCAGAGTCAGCAGCAGCGGACCGAGGGCCAGCAGCGGGTGATACCAGCCGAGCAGGCCGACCGTGGCCAGCACCACCAGCGGGGTTTCCACCAGCTGGCGCCAGAAACTGACCAGGGCATCGCGGACCTTGTCGGCGTCGCGGGTGGTGCGGGTGACGATCTCGCCCATGCCGTGCTGCCAGTGGTAGCCCAGGTGCAGGCGCAGGACCTGTTCGAGGATGCGCGCGCGCAGGCGGGTCAGCAGTTCCTGACCGAGGATCAGCGAACCCAGGGCCGCCGCGTACTGCAGCACGGCGCGGGCGAAGGCGACGGCGAGAATGGCCCAGAACCACTGCCAGGCCACCCGGGCGTCGAGGCCGCCGTCGTCGAGACGGCGTACCGCGACCCCGGCGGTGACGTCGTTGAGGGCGTGGCCGATCAGCCATTGCTGCCAGACCAGGCCCAGGTTGATAAGCACGAAAAGCCCGGCGACCAGGGCGAAACGCCAGGGCATTTCGCGGTAGATCGCCAGGCTGCGCAGCAGCGGATATCGATGGCTCATGAAGGACTCGAAACGGGACGAAGAAGCGCGGGCAGCCCCGCGCGATGGAGTCAGCGGCTGGCACCGGCCTTCTGCTTGGCGGTGAGGATGGCGGTGTATTCGCCCGGATCGACGCCGTTGAGGTAGTAGTTGCCGACATGGTGCAGGCGCCAGCGGATCGGGTCGTGGGTGGTGTGCACCCGGGCGTTGCGCCAGAAGCGGTCGAGGTTCCACTTGCTCAGCGAGGCACTGGCGCCGAGCAGGGAGAAGATGTCGCTGGAGATCTTCAGCGAGGCGCCGTCGGAGTGGGCGCGGGCGGTGGCCACGGCGAGGATCAGTTCGTCCTGCAGGGCCTTGTTGTCCGGGTCGCGCTCGTGGGCGTCGAAGGTCCGCGCGGCATCGCGCAGCAGCGATTCGGCGGCGCGCAGGGCCACCGCGTACTCGCCGATCTGGCGGATGATGTGCGGTTCGTCGCTGGCCCGTTCCACCTCGCTCTCGACCCATGGCCGCGCGTGCTGGTTGAGGTAGTCGATGCCGGCCTGCAGGGCGCCGGCGGCGATGCCGGTGTCGATTGCGGCGTGGAGGATCTGCGGGAAGGTCAGCCCGGTGCGCTTCATCGGCCCCTGGCGGCGCAGGACGTAGCGTTCGTCCAGCTCGATATTGTCGAAACGCACGGTGCCGCTCACCGAGTTGTGCTGGCCGAAGGCGTCCCAGTCGTCGACCAGGGTCAGGCCCGGGGTGTCGCGGTGCAGCAGCACGCCGGCGCCGCCGTCGTCGCTGGCGGCGGTGAGGGAAATCCATTCGGCCAGGTACGAGCCGGTGGAGTAGAACTTGCTGCCGTTGAGCACCAGCACGCCGTCCTCGCGGCGCTCGACCCGGGTCTTGAGGGCGAACTTGTTCTTCCCGCCGACTTCGGCCAGGGCGTTGCCCAGGCGCTTGCCGGCCAGCACGTCGGCGAGCAGGCGCTGGCGCACCTCGTCGGGGTAGCCGCTGAGCACGCCGCGCAGCATTACGTTGTGGATCTGCAGCAACTGGCCGACGCCGCCATCGGCGCGGGAAATGATGCGCACCGTCTCGACGATGGTTTCCACCGAGGCGCCAAGACCACCATCGGCCTCGGGTACGCCGATGGCGGTCAGGCCGCTGCTGGACAGCAGTTCGGCCTGGCGGCGCGGCAGGCTGCGGTTGTTCCGCGGATCGGCGGCGATGGCGGCGATCTCGCCGGCCACTTCATGAGCGACGGTAATGGCCTGGGCTTGGCTTTCCAGGCGGCGGGGCAGGGTAGTCACGATCAACGCTTCCTTGAATGAACAGGTGCGCGGACTTGAGCAGGTTCTGTGCCAGTGCCCTGCAAGCCTTGCCGGCCGTGGCCTGCAGCGATTTTGCGAAATGCCGTTGCTGCTCCAGCAGCAGTTCACGGGTGGTTGTTGCTCAGGCAGCAGCAGTGACGCTGCGCGGGTGTTGGCAGATCAGCAATCGGCTTCCGACGAGAATGTAAAACCCAATGAAATCAATGGTTTGACGAGTTGGCACGGGCGCTGCAATAGCCCAGGCAAAGGCCACCCGGCCCGTTCGATCCCCTGATGGAGCCTGTTCATGTCACTTGCCGCTACCTTGCCGTCGCTCACCCCGGCGCCCCTGGAGCAACTCTGGTTCACCCGCTGCCCGGTGCCTACCGCATCCGGCATCGCCTACACCCTCGGCTGGCTCGGCGAGGAGTTCGCCGCCGACGGCCTGCCGCTGCTGACCCTGCAGGAAGCCCGCCAGCTCGGGCATCACCACTACGATCACCAGTTGCCCGGGCTGTTTCGCGAGGGCGGCAACGTCCCGGCCCTGGCCGCCCGCGCTGCCGGTTCGCCGAGCCGGCTGATCGGCCTGACCTGGATCGAGGAATGGCAGACCATCCTGGTCCGTCCCGGCTCCGGCATCCGCAGCGCCGCCGACCTCAAGGGCAAGCGCCTGGCCCTGCCGGCCTGGGGCGCCAATCGCCCCGGCAGCATCGCCCGGGCCATGAGCCTGCATGGCTACAAGGGCGCGTTGAGCCTGGCCGGCCTCGGCTTCGACGACGTGACCCTGGTGGAAGTGCCGCTGCACGACCAGGAGCAGGCGCCGAATCCGAACGAAGGCCTGCAGCGCCTGTGGTCGGGCCTGGATTATCTGGTGCGCGGCGAGGTCGACGCGGTCTACGTCAAGGGCGCCTCGGCCGCCGACGCGGCGCGCCGCCTGGGCCTGGAAGTGGGCATCGACCTCGACCAGATCGAAGACCCGCGCTACCGCATCAACAACGGCACGCCGCGGCCGATCACCGTGCACCAGAACCTGCTCGACGAGCACTTCGACCTGGTGGTGCGCTTCCTCGCCCAGACCCTGCGCGCCGCCGACTGGGCGCGGGACAACCGTGACGGCGTGCTGCGCATCCTGCAGGACGAGACCCGCGCCGGCGCCGCCGGGGTCGACCAGGCCTACCGCGGCGACTTCCACACCACCCTGGCCCCGGACCTGTCCGAACAGCGCCTGGCCTTCCTCGACCTGCAGAAGACCTTCCTCAACCTGCATGGCTTCCTCGAAGCCGACTTCGACCTGGCCGACTGGGTCGACCACCGCCCGCTGCAGGCCGCCCGTGAACTGCTCGCGCAACGCAACCAAGACAAGGACCGCTGAGATGACCGTACTGACCACCGAATCGCTGATCGATGCCGAGCTCAAGGACTTCGTCGAGGAAGTCACCCGTGAGGCCGGCGAGGCCTTCCGCGTCTACCGCGAGACCAACACCATCACCGCCAACGGCACCGTCGGCTTCATCGAGCGCGTGCCGGGCCGCGAGCTGCTGGTCTCGGTCAACTACCCGGGCCCGTGGAACTACCACAAGCCACTGAAGGCCAGCGTCACCGACTTCGCCGGCAACCTGCTGCTGGGCCAGGGCAAGGGCGGCCTCAATCGCTATACCCGACTGTTCCAGCAGCAGCCGCAGATCACCACCGTGTCCCATGTGCACAGCCCCTACCTCGGCGCCTGGGCCCAGACCCAGCGCACCCTGCCGTTCCACTACGTGCCGGTGCAGCGCTTCCAGCTGGCCCGCGAACTGCCGGTGTACATCGACCGGCGCCAGGACGAAGTGGACTTCATCCTCGACAGCCTGGCCGAAAACCCCTTCACCCCGGCCATTCTCGAAGCCAACGGCGGCGCCACCGTGTGGGGCAACCAGGGCCTGCGCCAGACCGCCGAGTTCATCCTGCTGCTGGAGGAGGGCGCGCAACTGCAACTGCTCGCCGAATCCCTCGGCGGCTCGCGCCCCTACGGGCCGGGGGTGCTGACCCAGCAATGGACCATGAGCAAGCTGCTCGACCAGGCCCGTGAACTGGGCCTGGTGCCCGCCAACGACAGCCCCCGCGGATAAGGACATTCGATCATGGCAGTGAAGATTCTCTGGTACCTCACCAGCCCCGACGGCCCCTATCCGTGGGAAGAGAAAGGCCGCTGGAGCACCGATTTCAACCACCTCAAGCACCTCGCGACCAGCGCCGATCGCCTGGGTTACTACGGCTCGCTGCTGGGCACCAGCCCCAACGAGAGCCTGGCCGTGGCCGCGGCGCTGATCGACGCCACCGAGCGCCTGCGCTTCCTGGTGGCGCAGCACCCCGGCGAGGTGTCGCCGGCGGTGCTGGCCAAGTGGGCGCTGACCTTCGACGAGTTCTCTGGCGGGCGCCTGCTGTTCAACGTGGTCAACGGCAGCGATGCCGGGCTGGCGACCCTCGGCGTGCATTACCCGCATGACGAGCGCTATCAGTTCAGTCTCGAATACTGGCGCGCGTTCCAGGCCATCTACGCCGGCAGCACCGAGGGTTACGACGGCCAGTTCGTCAAGCTGGCGCCGCGTCCGGCCGCTGCCGCGCGCCATCCGCTGGGGGGCTGGCATCCGCCGAAGCGTCTTTCCGTACCGTTGTGGGGTGCCGGCACCTCCGACCCGGGCGTGGCCCATTCGGTGCAGTTGCTCGACGTCTACCTGAGCTTCGCCGACACCCCGCCCAGGCTCGGCGCCAAGTTCCGCAAGGTTGCCGCCGAGGCGGCGAAGATCGGTCGCGAGCTGACCTATGGCACGCGCCTGCAGATCATCGTCCGGGAAACCGAGGAAGAAGCCTGGGCCCACGCGCAGAAGCTGCTGGACAACACCTCGCTGGCCACCGCCCGCGCTGCCATCGAGCGCCAGTTGCCGCCGGGGCAGACCCTGGACAGCTTCCACAGCGACGACCCGCGCATCCAGGCCAACGTCGAGGCGATTCGCCAGGGCCGCCTGCCGAGCGCCCGCGACCTGGAGATCTACCCCAACGTCTGGACCGGTCCGAGCCTGTTCGGCTTCAACCTGCTGGGCCCGGCTGCCGGTACCTACCTGGTGGGCAGCGCCGAGCAGGTCGCCGAGCGCATTCGCGAGTACGAGGCCCAGGGCACCAGCGCTTTCATTCTTTCCGGCTTCCCGCTGATCGATGAAGCGCACCGGGTCGCCGACCTGCTGTTCCCCCTGCTCGATCTGGACCACGGCTTCGAGGTTCCGCGCCTCAACGCCCGCACGGCCGCCGAACCGGCCTGAGGAAGTACCCCATGCGCAACGAATTTTCCCGCCGGGTGTTCCTCGGCAACAGCCTTGCCGTCGGCGGCGGCCTGCTCCTCGGTTCCAGCCTGCTCAGCGGCTGCGGTGGCGGTGATCCGGCCGCCGTGGTGTCCACCGCCGTACCCGGTACCCCGGTGCGCGGCGGGCGCCTGCGGGTCGGCATCATCGACGGCGACCAGGCCGGCAACCTCGACGCGCACAAGCCGTCCGGCGGCGGGATCATTCGCGGCTGGGCGCTGTACAGCAAGTTCTGGGAATGGAACGACGACGTCAGCACGCGCCTGGGCCTGGCCGAGTTCGCCGAGCCGAATGCCGATGCCAGCGCCTGGACCATCCGTATCCGTCCGGGCCTGGAGTTCCACAACGGCAAGACCATCAGCTCCGACGACATGCTGTTCTCGATCCTGCGCCTGACCGACCCGAAACTGGCCTCGCCCTTTGCCGGGCTGGTCGGCGCCATCGACCGCCAGGCCCTGCGCAAGCTGGACGAGCGGACCATCGAGATCCGCTTCAAGGAAGGCCGCAGCTTCTTCCCCCTGGACGAAACCCTGATCGCCTTCGGCGGCATCGTGCCCACCGATTACGACCCGAACAACCCGGTGGGGGCGGGGCCGTACCGGCTCAAGCGCTTCGTGCCGGGCCAGCGGGCGCTGTTCACCCGCTTCGAAAACTACTTCAAGCCCAACCAGCCCTATGCCGACGAGCTGGAAATCATCGAATTCAAGGACCAGGTGTCGCGGGTCGCGGCCCTGCGCGCCGGGCAGATCGACATTGCCAGCGGCATCCAGGCCGAGCACAGCGCGCTGATCAAGGCCGATCCGCGCCTGCAACTGGTAGCGTCGCCGACCACCTCGTTCAGCGGCTTCAACCTCAACACCGCCAAGGCGCCGTTCCAGGACGAACGGGTGCGCCAGGCCTTCCGCCTGCTGGCCGACCGCCAGGAACTGGTGGGCCGTGGCCTCAACGGCTTCGGCCGGGTCGCCAACGACCTGTATTCGCCCCAGGACCCGACCTACAACCACGCCATCGCCCAGCGTCCCTACGACCTCGACCAGGCCCGTTCGCTGCTGCGCCAGGCCGGCGCCAGCGACCTGCGCCTGGAGCTGACCACCACCGCCAATGAAGTCAACGCCGCCCTGGTCTTCGCCCAGCAGGCGAAGAAGGCCGGCATCGAGATCAAGGTCACCCCGGTGGACAATTCGGTGTTCAACGGCCCGCAGAAGGAGCAGTGGCTGGTGTCGCCGTGCTCGACCCCGGCCCGCGGCTTCCTCGCCACTGGCCTGCACAACGACGCGCCGCTGGCGATCTACAACCGCAGCAATTTCCGCGACGAGCGTTTCTCCCAGCTGTTCACCCAGGCCCTCGGCCAGCCCGACCTGGCCCTGCGCCGCGAGCTGGTGCACGAAGCGCAGACCATCCAGCACCAGCGCGGCGGCCTGCTGATCTGGGGCTTCACCGACGTGCTCGACGCCGCCTCGAACAAGGTCGGCGGCCTGCACGGCGAACAGACCACCTTCGCCTCCTGGCGCTTCGACAGCCTGTGGTTGAACCATGCCTGAACCTATCCGCACCTCCCGTCTGCCCGCCTGGCTGCCGTGGTTCCTCGGGCGCCTGGGCTATGGCCTGCTCACCGCCTGGGTCATCAGCCTGGTGGTGTTCGTCGCCACCCAGGCGCTGCCGTCGGATCCTGCGCGGGTGATCCTCGGTCCCGAGGCGCCGCTGGAGAGCATCCTCACCCTGCGCCAGCAACTGGGCCTGGACCGGCCGATCCTGGTGCAGTACCTGAGCTGGCTGGCCCAGGTGCTGCGTGGCGATCTCGGTGTCTCGCTGGACTCCGCGCAGCCGGTGGCCGACCTGCTGTTGATCCGCTTCGGCAATACCCTGGCGCTGCTGCTCGGGGTGTTGCTGCTGGTGGTGCCGCTGGCCCTGGTGATCGGCGTCGGCCTGGCCCTGCGCCGCGACTCGCGCCTGGACCGCTGGGGCCTGGCGAGCCTGATCGTGCTCAAGGCCACCCCGGGCTACCTGATCGCCATCGGCCTGGTGCTGCTGTTCTCCATGCCGCATTTCGACCTGCTGCCGGCGGTGTCGCTGATCGACCCGGACCGCCCGCTGTGGCGGCAACTGGATTACCTGGCCCTGCCGACCCTGGCCCTGAGCCTGTCGGCGCTGCCGTACCTGGCGCGGCTGGTGCGCGCGTCGATGATCGAGACCCTGGATTCCGACTACGTCGGCGCCGCACGCCTGCGCGGCATCCCGGAACGGCGCCTGGTCTGGTGCCACACCTTGCCCAACGCCCTGGTACCGGCGATCCAGGGCGTGGCCCTGACCCTGCGGGTCTTGATCGGCGGCGCGCTGCTGGCGGAAGTGGTGTTCAGCTACCCCGGTGTCGGCACCTTGCTCAACAGCGCGATCCAGATGCGCGACCTGCCGCTGATCCAGGGCGCGGTGCTGGTCATCACCCTCGGGGTGGTGGCGATCAACCTGCTGGCCGACCTGCTCACCGTGCTGCTCACCCCGAAACTGCGCACGGCGCGCCGCGCCGGGCTGATCCAGCGCAATCGCCGTGGCATCCAGAGCTGGTGGCGGCGTCCCGCGGCCAAGGCCCCTTGATAAGGAATGTTCTATGTTCAGCGCACGATTCTGGCGTGAACCCTCGATTCGCCGTGGCGCCCTGGTGACCCTGGCGGTGGTCTTGCTGGCCCTGTTCGGGCCCTGGCTGGCGCCCCATGCGCCGACCGACATGTTCGGCGGCGTGTATGGCGCGCCGGCGGCCGGGGCGCCGCTGGGGCATGATTTCCTCGGTCATGATGTCTGGTCGCGGCTGCTGGCCGGTGGCCTGTCGATCCTCTGGATGTCGGTGGCCGCCGCCGCCCTGGCCCTGCTGGTGGGCAGCGCCCTGGGCATGCTCGCCGGGCTGTCGCGCCAGCGCCTGGACCAGGCGATCACCTGGCTGGCGGATATCTGGCTGGCCTTTCCCGACCTGATCCTGGTGCTGCTGATCGTCTCCATGCTCGGCCGCGAACCGTGGCTGATCGTGCTCACCGTAGCCATCGCCTTCACCCCCGGGGTGATCCGCCTGGCCCGTGGCAGCGCGGTGGCGGTGGCCAGCCAGGAGTTCGTCGAGGCGGCGCAGATGATGGGCTTTTCGCGCACGCGCATCCTCCTGCGCGAGATCCTGCCCAACGTGCTGACCCCGCTGCTGGTGCACTTCGGCAACATGCTCACCTGGGGCATCGGCATGCTCTCGGGTCTGAGCTTCCTCGGCTACGGCGTCGCGCCACCGGCGGCGGACTGGGGCCTGATGATCAATGAAAACCAGGCCGGCCTGCTGATCCAGCCCTGGGCCGTGCTGGCCCCGGCGCTGCTGATCGCGGTGTTCGCCTATGGCACCAACCTGCTGGCCGAAGGCATCGCCCGGTACAGCGCGGGAGCGCGCACATGAATGCATTCGTTCTTTCCACGCCGGCGCAGGCGGGCATCGCGGCCTTGCAGGTCGAACGGCTGCGGGTCGAGCTGGACAGCGGCGCCGATGTCATCGAGCACATCGACTTCAGCCTGGCGCCGGGGGAGATCCTCGGCCTGGTGGGCGAGTCGGGTTCCGGCAAGACCACCCTGGCCACGGCCTTGCTCGCCCATGCGCGCCGCGGCGCACGGATCAGCGGCGGGCAGGTACGGGTGGCGGGGACCGACCTGCTGGCCCTCGGCGGCGAAGCCTTGCGGCGTGCCCGCGGTGGGTTGATCGGCTATGTCGCGCAGGACCCGGCGCTGGCCCTGAACCCGGCGATCCGCATCGGCAAGCTGCTGCTGGAAACCCTGCAGGCCCATGAGCCGGGGCTGGACCGCCAGGCACGGGAGCTGCGCCTGCAGCAGACCCTGGTGGATGTCGGCCTGCCGGGGGAGCGCGAGTTCCTCCGGCGCTTCGCCCATCAACTGTCCGGTGGTCAGCAGCAGCGGGTGATGCTGGCCCTGGCCTTCGTCCTGCGGCCGAAACTGATCGTCCTCGACGAGCCGACCACCGCGCTGGACGTCGGCACCCGCGCGCACATCCTGCAAACCGTGCGCAGGCTGTGCAAGGAGCAGGGCGTGGCGGCGGTGTACGTGTCCCATGACCTGGGCGTGATCAAGGACCTGGTGGACCGGGTGATGGTCATGTACGCCGGGCGCATCGTCGAAGTCGCCAGTCGCGAGCGGCTGTTCGAGCGCCCGGCGCATCCGTACACCCTCGGCCTGCTCGCGGCGATTCCGGAAGTGGGGCGCCAGCGGGTGCTGCGGGCGATCGCCGGGCATGCACCGGCGCCTGGCCAGCGGCCGTCCGGCTGCAGCTTCGCGCCACGTTGCTCGCGGCGCACGGCGGCGTGCGCGACGGCCGAGCCGGCATTGCAGGTGCTGGAAGGCACGCAGCAGGTGGCGTGCGTGCATCCGCAACTGACCGCCTTGCCGGCGCCGGAGGCGGTGCCGCTGCGCGTGCTGGCGCCGGCGCGCGAGCCCTTGCTGGAACTGCGCGAGCTGAACCTGAGCTATGACCGCCAGGTGCTGTTCGACCTGTCGCTGCAGGTGCATCGCGGCGAGTGCCTGGCGGTGGTCGGCGAGTCCGGGTCGGGCAAGACCAGCCTGGCGCGGACCCTGGCCGGGCTGGGCGATGGCGGCATCGGCCAGCTGCGTTTCGCCGGTCAGCCGCTGAGCCTGCTGGCGCGCAAGCGCGCAGCGGCGACCCGGCACCGCATCCAGTACATCTTCCAGAATCCCTACCGTGCCTTGAACCCGCGGCAGTCGGTGTTCCAGTGCCTGCAGGCACCGCTGGAGCATTTCTTCGGGCTCAAGGGTGCGGCCTGCCGCGAGCGGATCGAGGCCGCGTTGACGCGGGTGGCGTTGCCGGTGGAAACGGCGGGCAAGTATCCCCATCAGTTGTCCGGCGGCGAGCGTCAGCGCGTGGCGATCGCCCGGGCGCTGGTGTGCGAGCCGGAGGTGCTGATCTGCGACGAAGTGACCTCGGCGCTGGACGTGTCGGTGCAGGCGGCGATCCTGGCGTTGCTGCGTGAGCTGCAGGAGGAGGGCATGACCCTGGTGTTCGTCACCCATGATCTTGGCGTGGTGCGGGCGATTGCCGACCGGATTGTGGTGGTCAAGGACGGGCGGATCATCGAGGAGGGCGGCAGTGCCGAGGTGCTGGATCGGCCTGGTAGCGACTATGTGAAAGGGCTGGTGGCGCAGGCGAAGTTCCAGCGGTGATTCCTTGTGAATCGCGTCAGGGCTGCCAGGTGCCTGTCGTGAGGTTTGCAGCGCTCTTGAGATCGAGCGCCGCCCGCGCGGCGCATCGCGGATGAATCCGCTCCCACATTTGTTGCAACGTGCCATGGCCTGTGGGATTTGGGTTGTCAGCCTTTGTTTTTTCGGCGATGTATCGCGGGGAGGCTGTTGGGCACGACTCGGTATCGAGACGAACCAACAAGGCGGTCAACCATGGCCTGACAGACATAGGTACGTTGCAACAAATGTGGGAGCGGATTCATCCGCGATGCGCCGCGCGGGCGGCGCTCGATCTTGAGGGCGCTGCAAGACTCAAGGCCGGCACCTGGTGGCCTTGATGCGGTTCCCCGACAAGCCTTCGAAGATGTGTAGATACCCATGCAGCGATAGGGCCGGTACCGGCTACATCTACCTGGAAACATGCCCCCATGACCCGCTTCACCCCCGAACTGCAAACCGCCACCCCCCTGCACCTGCGCGGCATCGGCAAACGCTACGGCGATCTGGTCGCCCTCGAGGACATCGACCTGCAGGTCCAGCGCGGCGAGATCTTCGGCATCATCGGCCGCAGCGGTGCCGGCAAGTCCTCGCTGCTGCGCCTGATCAACCGCCTGGAAAGCCCCAGCGCCGGCCAGGTGCTGATCAACGGCGAGGACATCGCCCGTCTGGATGCCGGGCAACTGCGCCCCCTGCGGCGCCAGGTGGCGATGATCTTCCAGCACTTCAACCTGATGGCTACCCGCAGCGTCGCCGAAAACATCGAACTGCCCCTGCGCATGGCCGGCGTGCCGGCGGCCGAACGGGCGCGGCGGGTGGAGGAGCTGCTGCAACTGGTGGGCCTGAGCGAGCGCCGCGCGGCGTACCCCGCGCAACTCTCCGGCGGGCAGAAACAGCGGGTCGGCATCGCCCGGGCGCTGGTCCTCGAACCGCAGATCCTGTTGTGCGACGAAGCCACCTCGGCGCTGGACCCGGAAAGCACCCAGGCCATCCTGCAACTGCTGCGCGATATCAACCGCCGCCTGGGCCTGACCATCGTGCTGATCACCCACGAGATGGAAGTCATCCGCGACCTCTGCCACCGCGTCGCGGTGCTGGAGCGCGGGCGGGTGGTGGAGCAGGGCGAGGTGTGGCGGGTTTTCGGCGATCCGCAACATGCCGTCAGCCGCATCCTGCTGGCGCCCTCGCAGCACGAGGAAGCGATCGACGTGGCCGGCGAGCAGGTGCTGGACCTGCACTACACCGGCGCGCGCGGGCTGGAACCGGACCTGGCGGCACTCACTGCGGCGCTACCCGGCGTGCGCTTGTTGCAGGGCGGGGTGGAACGGATTCAGGGCCGCGCGCTGGGACGCCTGCGGGTGGCGGTGCCGGGGGACGGGCTGGCGCGGGCCCAGGGCCTGGCGGATCGGGTCGAAGCGGTCAGCTGATCGCAGTGCCCGGCGGCGGTCCGATCTGTCGCAACTGGCCCAGGCGACTGCGCGTTCGCGCCAGGTCCGCGACGCTGCCCCCCAGGCTCTCGGCCAGGGGCCGCGCGCCGATCAGCAGCAATGGCCGGTCGCGGTCATACAGCACGTCCACCA
The DNA here is from genome assembly GCF_032621685.1 of Pseudomonas sp. zfem002. Lineage (NCBI taxonomy): Bacteria > Pseudomonadati > Pseudomonadota > Gammaproteobacteria > Pseudomonadales > Pseudomonadaceae > Pseudomonas > Pseudomonas sp. zfem002. Next base: position 25,046 of record NZ_JAVYJH010000027.1, read on the forward strand.
GGTTGATGAAGCGCTGCTGCGCCGCGATGCTGCAATCCTCCAGGTTCGGCAGGCCCTCGATGGTCCAGTGCTCGAAGCGCGGGATCAGTTCCAGGTAGTCGATCACCGCCGTGGCCTGCTCGCAGAGGCCGGCGAAATCGAAGACCACGCTGCGTTCATCGCGCACCCGCGCGGGCAGCCGGCGTTTGTTCACCTCCAGCACCAGCGCCTGCGCAGGTTCGGCGAAACCGAGCGCGTCCAACTGCTGCACAGTGCCGGGCCAGACGTAATGCCCCTGGCTGAAGCGCTGCTGCCGGCCCGCGTCGGGGAGGGCGCGATAGTCCTGCTCGCCGCCCACTTCGAGGACCTGCATGCGCGCCTCGATCAAGCGGATCACCGGCTCGAAACGCTGGTGATACAGCGGGTTGGGCAGCAGCCCCGCAGGCGGGTAGTTGGAGGTCACCAGGACCAGGATGCCGCGGGCGAACAGCGCCTGGTACAGGCGCGTGAGAAGCATGGCGTCGCCGATATCGTGGACATGGAATTCGTCGAAGCACAGCACCCGGCAATCGCCGAGCAGGTGGTCGAGGCTCAGCGCCAGGGCATCGTCCTGGTGACGGTGGTCGAACATGCCCTGGTGCAGGCGGGCGAAGAAATCATGGAAATGCAGGCGGCGCCTGGGCACCTCGCCGAGGGCGCTGTAGAAGCCGTCGAGCAGCCAGCTCTTGCCGCGCCCGACCTGGCCATACAGGTACAGGCTGCGCGCCTGGCCGCTGGCAAGCCGGGTGGCCTGTTCCGCCATCGCCGCGATCACGCCTTGCTGACCCGGGCTCAGGGTATAGCCCTGCTCGCGCGCCTTCTCGGCGAAGAAGCGCCGGACTGCGCTGCCCGCGGCCTGTTCGGGCGCGGCGCGGGAGGTCAGGCGCTTGTGCAGGGCGCGCAGGGACGAGCGGATCCAGGCAGGCAAAACGGGGCTCCTCGACGAGGGTGGGATGATGGGGGCGGCAATATTAACCAGATAGTGAAAAAGGTCGCCAGCCGGACTGACGTGGCTCGCGGATAATTCCTATACAAAGTCTGTACATTTCTTAATCTGCTGGCAGCATTTTCCTCGGCTGCTACCCTCAATTTCAGATCACTCCTGCAAGGACAGGGAGGGAAGGTGAAGGGACGATCACTGCTGGCGCTGGTGGGACTGTGTACGGCGCAGAGCGTGGCGGCCACGGATTTTCTCGTCGAAGTGCGCATCGACGTGCAGCGCGGCTGCCTGCTGATCCATGAAACCCGCAGCGCCTCTGGCGAGGCTCTCGGCATCCTGGATTTTGGTCACAGCCCGCGCCTGGACGATCGCGCCGGGCCCCTGACCAGCCAGTTGCTGGTGCAGCGCCCGCCACGGCTGGAGTGCAATCCGGATACCGCCTATCAGGTCGAGGTCGACGGCGGCCTGCACGGTGGCACCGGCGAGGTGCGCTATCTGGTTTCCGCCGATCCCCGGGCCAGGCCCATTCCCTACCGGCTGTTCCGCGATCCCGCCTGGCGTGTGCCGCTGGCGGTGAACATCGCCCAGCAGGGCCGGGTGCCGGACAGCGGTTCGGTGGAACTGCCCTTGTACGCGCGTATCGACACGCAAGCCGAGCTTCCACGGACGGGACGCTATTCGGATCTACTGAAAGTGACCGTCACCTGGTGACGGTCGAGGGTACTGCTTAGGGAGCGAGCAGCATGCACACAGCCCGCATTCTTCTGCTGAGCCTGGGACCGCTCCTGCTCAGCACCAGCGCCCAGGGCGCCATGAGCGGTCAGATCCAGGCGCGGCTGGTGATCACCTCCGCCTGCCAGGTCAGCAACGATCCGACGCCGCAGGCGCCCGCCGGCGGTGTGCTGGATTTCGGCGCGCAGGGGCCGATGTGGGACAACCCGCTGCGTGCCGCCCTCGACAATGCCGCCGGCAGCGGCAACCTGCAGGTCAGCTGCAACCCGGCGGTGCGCGCCTTCAGCGTGACCATCAATGGCGGCAGCAATCCCGATGGCGCTACCCGCCGCCTGAGCAATGGCGGCGTGCTCATTCCCTATCAACTGTCCACCGACCCGGCCGGACGTTCGAACTACGGCATCGGCCAGCAACTGAGCTTCTCGGTGAGCAGTGCGGCGCAGATCCCGATTCCCATCTACGGCGTCGTCGTAGCCAACCCCAAAGCCCTGCCCGCGGGCGTCTATCGCGACACCCTGACGGTGACGCTGGACTGGTGACAGTCAAAGGAGTGAACCATGCAAGCCAACCTTTACCGTTTCCTCTTCGCTGGCGCTGCCCTGGTCTGCGCCGCCCAGGCCCAGGCGGCTAGCGTCACCGGCAATATCAACGCCTCGCTGGTGCTGATCTCCAGTTGCCAGGTGAATGGCTCGACGGCGACCACCGGGGTCAACTTCGGTGCGCTGAACTTCGGTACCCAGACCGCGCTGTTCACCGAGGCCGGTGCCCAGGTGCTGGCCGGGGGCGGCGGTGCCATGAGCATTCTCTGCTCCAACGGTGCGATTCCGGTGATCAAGGTCGGCGTCGGTGCCCATGACGGCCTGTCCAGCGGCGGCACCCGGGCGCTGGCCGACGGTTCCGGCAACTTCGTGCCCTACGACTTCTACACCGACGCCGGCTTCGCCACGCTGCTGCCGATCAACGGCACCATCACCCTGCCCACCAGCAGCGGCGCGGCGCAGACCGTCAACCTGTACGGCAAGGCGGTGGGCAAGGCCGGGCTGCCACCGGGCACCTACAGCGACACGGTGGCGGTCGAGCTGAGTTTCTGAGCCATGCACGGGCGTCTGGCACTGGGCCTGGCGCTGGTCGCGGCAGTCGTGCCGGCAACGCTGGACGCCGCCACCAGCAGCACCTTCCTGGTCAACGCGACGATCCAGGCCGGCTGCCTGGTGGTGGGCGGCGTGAGCAACTACGGCAACCTGGATTTCGGCAGCTATTCGGCGCTGTCCACGGCCGCCGCCACCACTGCGCTGGGCGGCACCACGGTGACGCTGCAATGCACGCCGGGGACGACCCTGAACATGGCGGTCGACGGCGGGCAGAACAATAACGGCAGCCGCAACCTCAAGCGCGGCACCGGCAGCAACCTGCAGGTCTACCAGCTGTTTCGCGATGCCGCCTTCAGCCAGGCGCTGGGCATCAACCAGAGCGTGGCGGTCAGCTACAGCGACCCGACCGCGATCAAGCTGCCGATCTATGCCCGCGCGCAGTTGAGCGGGGCGCTGCCGGCGGGGACCTACACCGATGTGCTGCAAGTGACACTGACCTGGTAGGCGAACCTGCCGGGCGACAAGAACAACACAGGAGGCTGGCATGGCAATGGACGCTCGGCGTCGCGGCCCGGGGATGGCGTGGTTGGCGCTGCTTCTGGCGTGGTGGGGAGGCATGGCGCAGGCCGCGACCTCGGTACTGATCTGGCCGATCGATCCGGTGATCGAGGCCGAACAGAAGGCCGGTGCGTTGTGGCTGGAAAATCGCGGCAGCGAAGTGGCCAACCTGCAGATCCGCATCTTCGCCTGGCGCCAGGGCGAATTCGACGACCAGTACCAGAACCAGCGCGAGATCATCGGCAGCCCGCCGCTGGCGAAGATCGCCCCGGGACAGAAGCAGCTCATCCGCCTGACCCGCACCGGCACCTCGCCGGTCGGCCAGGAACAGGCCTACCGCATCATCATCGACGAGATCCCGCCGGCCGTGCCGCCCAGCCAGGAGACCGGCAAGGCGCAGGCGGCGATCCGCTTCCAGATGCGCTACTCGGTGCCGCTGTTCGTCTATGGCGAGGGCCTGTGGGGCAAGCCCGATCCGCAGGGCCAGCGCGACAGCGCCGGGGTCGGCAAGCCGCAGCTGAGCTGGCGCCAGGTCTCGGTGCAGGGCCAGCCGTTCGTCGAGATTCGCAACAGCGGTCCGGTGCATGCGCGCCTGACCGACGTGGTCATGCACCAGGGCGGGCAGCGGCGCCCGGTGGTGGAAGGCCTGCTTGGCTACGTGCTGCCCGGCGCCAGCATGCGCTGGCCGGCGCCCTTGCAGGCGTCGGCGGCGACCGTGCTGCAGGGCCGCGTGAATGGCGGCGAAACCGCTCAGACCATCGGTCAGGGGCATTGAAGTGAGCGGATAGATCAGGGACCAGGGGCCGGAGTAGCCCCGTCAAGGGTGGGAACAGTGCGTGAAGGGATTTCTGGCCAGTACCCGTCGTCTGGCGCTGGCGAGTGGCATGACGGTAATCGCGATGGCGCCGTTGCTGGCTGGCGAACTACCGCCGCCACCCAGCGGTCAGGAGGCGATCAGCGATGCGCAGTTGTATCTGGAACTGGTGGTCAACCAGATGAGCAGCGGTAACGTGGTGCCCGTGCAGCAGCGCTCCGGCCATTTGTACGTGGCCGCCAGCGACCTGCGTGCCGCCGGCATCCAGTTTCCCGTGCCGGTGCCGGAGGAGGTGGCGCTGGACAGCATCGCCGGGCTGCACAGCGACTACGACAGCCAGGCCCAGCGCCTGCTCCTCGAGGTGCCGCTAGGCTGGCTGCCGAACCAGCGGATCGGCGGGCGCTCGCTGTACCCGCGCAGCGAAGCGCGCAGCAGCTTCGGCGCGCTGTTCAACTACGACCTGTACCTCAACGATACCGACGACGTCGGCACCAGCCTGTCAGCGTGGAACGAATTTCGCCTGTTCGACAGCTGGGGCACGTTCTCCACCACCGGGCAATGGCGCCAGCAGATCAGCGGCGAGCGCTTCGACGACAGCCAGCGCGGTTTCCTGCGCTACGACACGACCTTTCGCTACACCGACGAGGAGCGCCTGCTGACCTTCGAAGCCGGCGACGTGGTCAGCGGCTCGCTGCCCTGGAGCAGTTCGGTGCGCCTGGGCGGGGTACAGCTGTCGCGGGATTTCTCGGTGCGCCCGGACCTGGTCACCTATCCCTTGCCGGCGTTCGCCGGGGAGGCGGCGGTGCCGTCGTCGCTGGACCTGTTCATCAACGGCTACAAGAGCGCCAGCGCCGACCTGCAGCCCGGGCCCTATACCCTGACCAACGTGCCGTACATCAACGGTGCCGGCGAGGCGGTGGTGGTGACCACCGATGCCCTTGGCCGCCAGGTGTCCACCACCTTGCCGTTCTATGTCACCAGCACATTGTTGCAGAAGGGCCTGAGCGACTTCTCGGTGGCCGCCGGCAAGCTGCGGCGCAACTACGGGATCAGCGATTTCTCCTATGGCTCGGCGCTGACCTCGGCCAGCCTGCGCTATGGCGTGAGCGACAGCTTCACCCTGGAAAGCCATGCCGAGGCGGGCGAGTCCCTGCTGCTCGGCGGCCTGGGCGGCAACCTGCTGCTGGGCAATTTCGGGGTGGTCAACGCGGCCTTGAGCCACAGCAGCTTCGAAAGCCGCGGTGGCCGGCAACTGAGCCTCGGCTACCAGTACAACAGCCAGCGCATCGGTTTCAGCTACCAGCGCCTGGAGCGCTTCGGCGACTACGCCGACGCCTCGCTGCTGGACAGCCCCTACAGCCGCCTCAGCCAGCGCAGCGAGCAGGTCACCCTGAGTCTCAACCTGGACCGCTACGGCAGCCTCGGCGCCGGCTATTTCGATGTACGCGCCGCCGACAGTTCGCGCACGCGCCTGGTCAACCTGAGCTGGAGCAAGTCGCTGTGGGGCAGCGCCAGCCTGTACCTGTCGGCCAACCGCGAGGTGGGTGGCGGGCAATGGGCGACCCAGGCGCAACTAGTGATTCCCTTCGACTTGTACGGCACCCTCAGTTTCAGCGCCGAGCGCAACCAGAGCGGCGAGAGCGTGCAGCGGGTCAACTACAGCCGTGGCGTGCCCAGCGCCGGCGGGGTCGGCTTCAATATCGGCTATGCCGGTGGCGACCAGCAGGCCTACCGCCAGGCCGACCTGACCTGGCGCCTGCAGTCGGTGCAACTGCAGGCCGGCACCTACGGCAACAGCGACGGCATGACGCGCTGGGCCGACGCCAGCGGCTCGGTGGTGTGGATGGACAACGGGCTGTTCGCCGCCAACCGCATCGATGACGCCTTCGTCGTGGTCAGCACCAACGGCTTCGCCGACATCCCGGTGCGCTACGAGAACCAGACCGTGGGGCGCACCAACGGCAAGGGCCAGTTGCTGGTGCCGTGGAGCAGCGCCTACTATCGCGGCAAGTACGAGATCGACCCGCTGGAGTTGCCGGCCAACGTTCGTGCCGAGGACGTCGAACAGCGCGTGGCGGTGCGCCGCGGCGCCGGCTACCTGCTGAACTTCCCGCTGAACCGGGTGCTGGCGGCCAGCGTCGAGCTGGTGGACAGCGAGCACCGCGACCTGCCCCTGGGCAGCCAGGTCACTCACCAGCAGAGCGGTTCGCTGGCGGTGGTGGGCTGGGACGGGTTGGTGTATCTGGAGAACCTCGCCGAGCAGAACACCCTGCGGGTCCAGTTGGCCGGGGGCGGCACCTGCCAGGCGCAATTCAGCCTCGCCGGCGGGCATGACGACGTGCCGCTGATCGGCCCGCTGGTGTGCCGGTGATACGCGGCCTGGCGCTGCTGCTCCTGTGCCTGCTGGCGACGCAGGCGCGGGCGCAATGCGCGGTGGTGCAGGCGACCAGTGCGGCCTTTGGCAGTGTCGCGTCGACGCTGGTCAACACCACGCAGCAGTCCACCTCGACGACCAACGCCGGGCTGCGCTGCAGCGGAGCGCTGGTCAGCCTGTTGCGTTCGGACGACTTCTTCAAGCTGACCCTGACGCCGCAGGGCGGCACCACCGGCATGGTCGGCCCGACCGGCGACGTGATCAAGTACACCCTCTATGCGGACAACACCACGGCCTACCCGATCACCCGTGGCCAGCCCTTCGACTTCGCCCGCCATGGCATTCTCGAAGCCCTGGGCCTGCTTGGCAGCATCGTGCCCAGCACCGTGCCGCTGTATCTGAAGACCCTCACCGGGAGCAACGTCGCCGCTGGCACCTACACGGAAACGTTCACCGTGTTCTGGGACTGGGACTATTGCTACGGCATCGGTGTCGGCGGCCTGTGCCTGGGCCGGCAGACCACCAGCGGGACCACCAGCATGAGCGTCAGCCTGACGGTGACCGCCGACTGCCAGATCACCACGCCGACCATCAACTTCGGCACGGCGCCGGTGGTCGGCGGTTTCTCCACGGTGAGCCAGAGCGTCAGCCTGTCCTGCACCAAGGGCAGTGCCTACACCGTGGGTTTGAACGATGGCTTGTACGTCTCGGGCGGGCGGCGGCGAATGAAGTCGACCACGGCCAGCAACTATCTGGCCTACGACATCTTCAAGAGCGCCGGCAGCGTGCGCTGGGGCTCGGTGACCAGCGCCCGGCGCGCCAGCAGCGATGCCGACATCAACCCGGGCAATGGCACCGGGACCGGCAGCCAGGTGTTCAACTACAACGCCAGGGTCTACACCGACCAGGCCACGCCGCCGGCCGGTGCGTATCAGGACAGTGTGATTCTTGATGTGGCGTTCTGAGGGCTTGTGGGGGGCTGAGGTCTGGGACCGCTGACGCGGTCCTTTCGCGGGCAAGCCACGCTCCTACGAGGGGAGTGTCTGACTGAGTCAGCGCAGTTCGCGGACCATCTGGCCGACGACTGTGGCGTTCTGAGGGCTGTTGCCTTCGTAGGAGCGCGGCTTGCCCCGCGCCAGCGGTCCCGATGGCAGTGAGGTCTGGGACCGCTGGCGCGGTCCTTTCGCGGGCAAGCCACGCTCCTACGAGGGGAGTGCCTGACTGCGTCAGCGCAATTCGTGAACCATCTGGCCAATGGCATCCAGCACCGACGAGGCCAGGGCCTTCGAGCGCTTGCCGGACCAGCCGGTGACTGCGTCCGGGGCATCGTTGTGGTCCTTGAAGGGCATCTCCAGGGTCAGCGACAGGCAGTCATGGGCCTGGCCGACGGCATTGCAGGCCAGGGTCAGGTTGGCGTCGCCAGGAGCATTGCGCGGGTAGCCGTGGACGTCCTGGAAGTCGCGGGTGAGGCCGCACAGGGTCTTGCGGAAGCGTTCTTCCAGGGCGGCAATGCGTGGGCTGTAGCCAGGGTTGCCCTCGCACGCGGCGGTGAACACATGGGGGATCTCCTCGTCGCCGTGGGCATCGAGGAACAGGTCGACGCCATACAGCTTCATCTGCTGCTGGGCGAACAGCACCTCCGGGGTCTGGTCGGCACTGGCGTTCTGCCAGGCGCGATTGAGGTCGTGGCCGCGGGCGTTGGTGCGCAGGTGGCCGCGGAAGGCGCCATCGGGGTTCATGTTGGCGATCAGGTACAGGTCGGCGGCCGCCAGCAGACGCTGGAGGGTGGCGTCGTTCTGTGCGACGCGGTCGATCACGCCTTCCATGAACCACTCGGCCATGTGCTCGCCCGGATGCTGCTGGGCGATGATCCACACCTTGCGCTTGCCCGCGGCACCATCGCCGACCCGCAGCAGGGGAATGTCGCGGCCCTCGACGCTGCGCCCGGTGGCCAGCAGGCTGACCCCGGGCAACTGCCGGGCACGTTCGATCAGCTGGTTGTGGCGGGCACGGGAATAGGGTTCGAAGTAGGCGAACCAGGCCTGCGCTTCACGGGCCTGGAGGCTGAAGTGCAGGGCCTTGCCGTCGAAATGCGAGGGGACGCGGAACCAGTTCTGCTGGTCGTAGGAGGCAACCGCCTGATAGCCGTCCCAGGCCTTGTTGTAGGAGGACTCGCCAGCGTTCTCCAGGATGAAGGCGTGGGTCTGTCCCGGGGTCAGGCCGCTGGCCTTGAAGTGGAACCACTGGAAATGCCCGCTGTGGGTGTCGTTACGGATCGCCAGGCGAACCTGCGTGGGATGGCTGGCATCCCGCACCAGGATATTGCCGGAGTCGAAGTCGCAGTCGATGCTCAATGCGGTCATTGCCAGGTTCCTGTGTAGAGTTCTTGTAGCCGGTCACTCTACACAACCTGGCGGGTTACCAGAAACCCAGTACCAGCAATGCCGCCAGACCCAGGCCCATGGCCACGCTGCAGCCACCCAGGGAGAACGCCGCGCGGCCTTGCCGGTACCAGCGGCTTTCGCCCAATTGGCGCGCCGGGACGAGCAGGGCGCGCCAGCGCAGTTCGGTGGCATGGAAGGCCACCGGGTGCTCGGGCGCCGAGTCCAGCCAGCGGCGGAAGTCGATGCGTTCGCTGGCGGTGACCTGCGGGCTCTGCAGGCGCACGTACCACTGGCCGGCGACACGGGCGAGCGCGTCGGGCCCGGGCAGGGTGTATTGCAGGACCTGGTTCATGTGGTGCTCGACATTGCTGTCGGGCAGGTCCAGGCGCTGGGCGATGGCGGCGTAGGAGAGTTGATCGAGGCGGTTCAGCAGGAACACCTGCTGTACCCGGCGTGGCAGCTTCTTCAGGCGTTGCAGCAAGACCGCTTCCGCGCAGTCGGCGCTATCGGCGTGGTGATCCAGAGGCAGCAGCAGACGGGTCATGGTTCCAGCTCCTTGCGGGGAAACGGAGGCGGGGGGTAGGGGGCATCTTCCCTGATGCGTTGCCGAGCTTAATCGTAACGAGATTGATTCTCAAGTGCTATTTTCAGCAAAGCTTTGTTACGGGGTTACGGCGGCGATAGTCCTTTGCTATCATCGCCACATCAAGTAACACACCGCCTTCATTAGCCTGAAGAGCCAAAAAAAAGACCCGGCAAAAAGCCGGGTCAAAAACCGTGATTAGCCTGATGAGGAGATAATCTGAGAGTCCGACCTAAGGGCTCCAGGTTATCCAACCAGTCTCGCGACCAGTTGCGTCCAATAATAATCGTTCTCATTTTCAAGTCAAATGAATTTTCGGTAATTTTACGAAAATTCTTCCTCGCTATCCCTGGAACCCAGCTATTTCGGGCCTTTCAGGCTGTGTTATTCCTCCTTTTCGCCCCTCCCTGCGTTATTCCTCAAGCGGATCCTCCGGCTCGCTGGCCGTCTGCCCCTGGCTGTGCTCGATCAGCGCGCGGGCCAGATTGATCAGGTGCATGATCAGCAGCGCCTGGTCCTGGGCCTTGTCGCGCAGCTGCTGGGCGCCTTCCCAGGCGGTGCAGGAGGCGTGGCGCAGCAGCCAGGTGGCCTGCTCGAAGGCTGCCTCCGCGGACAGCCCGGGGCGGGCGACCACCAGTTGCATGTCCTGCTGTACCGGCGAGGCCTCGGGCGCGGGGTTGAAATAGTAGTCCAGGGCACGGCGGGCGGCATCGTTGTCCAGTTGGCTGAAGGTGGGCGCGCTCATCTATACGGTCTTCCTTGAAGAATTGAAGGGATACCGGGGAAATATAGTACCCAGAGTATTTTTATCGGGATCTTAAATACTACAATTTATGTATTGAGCGAGAATAGGCAGTCCGTATCGTGCCTGCGATGGAAAAATGGATCGCACTAATCAAGAAACGGATGCGTGAACTCAAGCTCACGCAGGAAAAGCTCGCCGAGCGGGTAGGGGTCACCCAGGGTGCCGTCGGCCTCTGGTTGCGCGGCGAGCGTGAGCTCACCCTCAAGCGCATGAACCAGATTCTGGTCGCCATCGAATTGCCGCACATGCAGATGACCGCGACCTCCATGCTCGCCGAGGAACCGGCCAATTACGGCCTGCCCACCACCTTTCGCTACCCGCTGTCGGACTGGCAGCGCCTGGCCGCGATCGCCGAGGACGCTCCGGGCGCGCAAGAGATCACCGACTACAAGGCGCTGGGCACGGCGTTCTGGTTGCGCGTCGAAGGCGATGCGATGACCGCGCCGACCGGCCTGAGCATCTCCGCGGGGATGCTGGTGCTGGTGGATACCGGGGTCGAGGTGCAGGTGGGGCGCCTGGTGATTGCGCGGGTGCCGGGCAACAGCCTGGGATTGCTGCGCCAACTGGTGGTGGAGGGCGGCCAGCGTTTTCTCAAGCCGCTCAATCCGAGCTATCCGATCACCCTGTGCGGTGAGGATTGCGAATTGCTCGGGGTGGCGATTCAGGCAGGGATCCGCTTCTGAAACCCCGCAATGGCTGTTGACGTGATGGGAACCCTGTAGGCGCTGGTTCGTCGTGTGACGAACCACTGCGAAGGACCGCGAAGCAGTCCTGACAGTTGTCAGGGACCGCTGCGCGGTCCTTCGCAGGCAAGCCAGCTCCTACAGGGTCCATTCGCGGGCAAATCAGCCCGCGTTTTCCTCCAGCGCTACCAGCACGCTGCCTTCACTGACCATCTCGCCTTCCTGGCAATACAGCGCGGTCACGGTCCCGGCATGCGGGGCGCGGATGCTGTGCTCCATCTTCATGGCTTCCAGCACCACCAGTTGGGTGCCGGCTTCCACTACCTGGCCCGGCTCCACCAGTACCCGGACGATGCTGCCGTTCATCGGTGCGGTGAGACCGCCCTGGTGGCCATGGCTGGCCTCGGCTTCGGCGATCGGGTCGTAGGCGGTGATCGCCTGCAGTTCGCCATCCCAGCGCAGGTACAGGGTGTCGCCGCGACGGATCGCCAGGTGCTGGCGACGCAGGCCGCCGTCATCCACGCGCAGTTGCTCGCCGTCGAGGATGAAGCTCGAAGCCGCCGTGCGATCCAGGCCCAGCGCCTGCTGCTCGCCATTGCAGCTCAGGTGCAGGCTGACATGCGCGGGGATGCCGGCGCGGAAGCCCTGGCGCGAAGCCCATGGCGAATGCGCGTCGTCCTGGCGCCGGGTTGCCGGCAGGCCTTGTACCCAGGCTTGCGCGGCGGCCTGCCAGAAGTCGGCGGGCAGGGCGCGCGGTGCCGGCAGCAGGTCGTCGTGGTAACGCGGGATGAAGCCGGTATCCAGCTCCGCGGCAGCGAAGGCCGGGTGCGCGAGGATCCGCCGCAGGAAGGCGATGTTGCTCTTCACCCCGCCGATGGCGAACTCGTCGAGCATGGCCAGCAGGCGCAGACGCGCCTGTTCGCGGTCTTCGCCCCAGGCGATCAGCTTGCCCAGCATCGGGTCGTAGAACGGCGAGACGTCGTCGCCCTCGGCGACCCCGCTGTCCACCCGACGCCCGTCGCCGGCCGCGCTTTCGCGGTACAGCGCCAGCCTGCCGGTGGCCGGCAGGAAGTCATTGGCCGGATCCTCGGCGTACAGGCGTACCTCGATGGCGTGGCCATTGAGCGGTACCTGCTCCTGGGTGATCGGCAGCGCTTCGCCACGGGCCACGCGGATCTGCCAGGCCACCAGGTCGAGGCCGGTGATGGCTTCGGTGACCGGGTGCTCCACCTGCAGGCGGGTGTTCATCTCCATGAAGAAGAACTCGCCACGGGCATCCAGCAGGAACTCCACGGTGCCGGCGCCGACATAGCCGATGGCCTGCGCGGCGCGCACCGCGGCTTCACCCATGGCCCGGCGCAGTTCGACGCTGAGGCCCGGGGCCGGGGCTTCTTCCACCACTTTCTGGTGACGACGCTGGATCGAGCAGTCGCGCTCGTTGAGGTACAGGCAGTTGCCGTGCTGGTCGGCGAACACCTGGATCTCCACGTGGCGCGGCTTGAGCACGTATTTTTCCACCAGCATCCGCGGATCGCCGAACGACGATTGCGCTTCACGCTGCGCCGAGGCCAGGGCTTCGGCCAGCTGGCTTTCCTGCTCGACCACCTTCATGCCCTTGCCGCCACCACCGGCGGTGGCCTTGAGCAGCACCGGGTAGCCGATCTTCTCGGCGGCGGCGCGGAAGGTTTCCAGGTCCTGGGCCTCGCCGTGGTAGCCGGGCACCAGCGGCACGCCGGCGGTTTCCATCAGGGCCTTGGCCGCCGACTTGCTGCCCATGGCGTCGATGGCGCTGGCCGGTGGGCCGAGGAAGATCAGCCCGGCCTCTTCGATGGCGCGGGCGAAGCCGGCGTTCTCCGAGAGGAAGCCGTAGCCGGGATGGATCGCCTGGGCGCCGCTGGCTTTTGCCGCGGCGATCAGCTTGGCGATGACCAGGTAGCTCTCCGCCGGCTTGGCGCCGCCGAGGTCGACACGGATATCGGCCTCGCGGCTGTGCCGCGCTTCACGGTCGACCGCGCTGTGCACGGCAACGGTGGTGAGGCCGAGGGATTTGGCGGTGCGCATCACCCGACAGGCGATCTCGCCACGGTTGGCGACCAGCAGGGTGGTCAGCTCGGGACGGCTCATGGGCGGGGCTCCTTGGCGGATGGTTCGGCCTGCCAGGCCGGTGGACGTTTTTCCAGGAAGGCGCGCAGGCCCTCCTGGCCTTCCGCACTGACGCGGATCCGGGCGATGGCGTTCTCGCAGTAGCGACGCAGGGCCGGGGTCAGTTCACCCGGGCCGACTTCGCGCAGCAGCTCCTTGCTGGCGCGCATGGCCTGCGGGCTGTTCAGCAGCAGGTTGGCGATCCAGTCTTCGAGGCGTTCTTCCAGTTCCGCCGCCGGGTAGCTTTCCGAGAGCAGGCCCAGCTCGCGCGCCCGGGCGCCGCTGAAACGCTCGGCGGTCAGGGCATAGCGACGCGCGGCGCGCTCGCCCATGGCCTGGACCACGAACGGGCTGATCACCGCCGGGGCCAGGCCGATGCGCACTTCCGAGAGGCACAGTTGTGCATCGTCGGCGCCGATGGCCATGTCGCAGCAGCTGACCAGGCCCAGGGCACCGCCGAAGGCCGCGCCCTGGACCACGGCCAGGGTCGGCAGCTTGAGGCGGCCGAGGTTGTACATCAGTTCGGCCAGCTCGCGGGCGTCGTCGAGGTTGCGCTGGTAGTCCAGTTCCGCGCTCTGCTGCATCCAGGCCAGGTCGGCGCCGGCGCTGAAGTGCCGGCCGCGACCGCGCAGGACGACGAAGCGCAGACCGGCGTCGGTGGCCAGCTCATCGATGGCGGCGATCAGCTCGCGGATCATCTGCGCGTTGAACGCATTGTTCTTGTCCGCGCGGCTCAGCCACAGGGTGGCGAAGCCGCGGGGATCCTTGATCAGTTCGATTGTGCTGAAGTCGGTCATCGGTCACATCCGGAAAATGCCGAAGCGGGTGGCTTCGATCGGCGCGTTGAGGGCAGCGGACAGGGCCAGGCCAAGAACCTCGCGGGTCTGCGCCGGGTCGATGACGCCGTCGTCCCACAGGCGGGCGCTGGAGTAGTAGGGGTGGCCCTGATGCTCGTACTGGTCGAGGATCGGCTGTTTCAGCTTCGCCTCGTCCTCGGCGCTGAACGGATGGCCGCTGCGCTCGCTCTGCTCGCGCTTGACCTGGGCCAGCACGCCAGCGGCCTGTTCGGCACCCATCACGCCGATCCGCGCGTTCGGCCACATCCACAGGAAGCGCGGGTCGTAGGCGCGGCCGCACATGCCGTAGTTGCCGGCGCCGAAGCTGCCGCCGATGATCACGGTGAACTTCGGCACTTTCGCGCAGGCCACCGCGGTGACCAGCTTGGCGCCGTGCTTGGCGATGCCGCCGGCTTCGTATTTCTGCCCGACCATGAAGCCGGTGATGTTCTGCAGGAACAGCAGCGGGATGCCGCGCTGGCAGGCCAGTTCGATGAAGTGCGCGCCCTTCTGCGCGGCTTCGGCGAAGAGGATCCCGTTGTTGGCGATGATCGCGATCGGGTAGCCATGCAGGTGGGCGAAGCCGCACACCAGGGTGGTGCCGAACAGCGCCTTGAACTCGTCGAACTGCGAGCCGTCGACCAGGCGGGCGATGATCTCGCGCACGTCGAACGGCTGCTTGGCGTCGGCCGGGACCACCCCGTACAGCTCGTCGGCGGCGTACAGCGGGGCGATCGGCGCACACTGCTGCAGTTCGCCCTGCTTGTGCCAGTTGAGGTTGGCCACGCAGCGGCGGGCGATGGCCAGGGCATGCTCGTCGTTGTCGGCGTAGTGGTCGGCGACACCGCTGGTCTTGCAGTGCACGTCGGCGCCACCGAGGTCTTCGGCGCTGACCACCTCACCGGTGGCCGCCTTCACCAGCGGCGGGCCGGCGAGGAAGATGGTGGCCTGCTGGCGCACCATGATGGTTTCGTCGGACATCGCCGGCACGTAGGCGCCGCCCGCGGTGCACGAACCCATGACCACGGCGATCTGCGGGATGCCCTGGGCGCTCATGTTGGCCTGGTTGAAGAAGATCCGGCCGAAGTGCTCGCGGTCCGGGAACACCTCGTCCTGGCGCGGCAGGTTGGCCCCGCCGGAGTCCACCAGGTACAGGCAGGGCAGGCGGTTCTGCTGGGCGATGGCCTGGGCGCGCAGGTGCTTCTTCACGGTCAGCGGATAGTAGGAGCCGCCTTTCACCGTGGCGTCGTTGGCCACGATCATGCACTCGACGCCTTCCACACGGCCGATACCGGCGATCACGCCGGCGGCGGGCACGTCTTCGCCATACACCTCGTGGGCGGCCAGTTGGCCGATTTCAAGGAACGGCGAGCCCGGATCGAGCAGGCGGTCGATGCGGTCGCGCGGCAGCAGCTTGCCACGCGAGGTGTGCCGCTCCTGGGCCTTCAGGCCACCGCCTTGCTGGACCTGGGCGAGCAGGTTGCGCAGGGCGCCGACCTGTTCCAGCATCGTCGCGCTGTTCTGCGCGAAGTCCGGCGTGCGGGTGTTCAACTGGGATTTCAGAATCATCGTGGAGCCCCTCAGCGCGTCTCGTTGAACAGTTCGCGGCCGATCAGCATGCGGCGGATCTCGCTGGTGCCGGCACCGATCTCGTAGAGCTTGGCGTCACGCAGCAGGCGTCCCGCCGGGAACTCGTTGATGTAGCCATTGCCGCCCAGGATCTGGATCGCTTCCAGGGCCATCTGGGTGGCGCGCTCGGCGGTGTAGAGGATCACCCCGGCGGCGTCCTTGCGCGTGGTTTCGCTGCGGTCGCAGGCCTGGGCCACGGCGTACAGGTAGGCGCGGCTGGCGTTGAGCTGGGTGTACATGTCGGCGATCTTGCCCTGGATCAGCTGGAACTCGCCGATGCTCTGGCCGAACTGCTTGCGGTCGTGGATATAAGGCACCACCAGGTCCATGCACGACTGCATGATGCCGGTCGGGCCGCCGGCGAGGACCACGCGCTCGTAGTCCAGGCCGCTCATCAGGACCTTCACGCCGCCGTTGAGCTTGCCGAGGATGTTCTCTTGCGGCACCTCGACGTCGTCGAAGAACAGTTCGCAGGTGTTGGAGCCGCGCATGCCCAGCTTGTCGAACTTGTTGCTGCGGCTGAAGCCTTTCCAGTCACGCTCGACGATGAATGCGGTGATGCCGTGCGGGCCCTTGTCCAGGTCGGTCTTGGCGTAGATCACGTAGGTGCTGGCGTCGGGACCGTTGGTGATCCAGGTCTTGCTGCCGTTGAGGACGAAGCGGTCGCCGCGCTGTTCGGCGCGCAGTTTCATCGACACCACGTCGGAACCGGCGTTGGGCTCGCTCATGGCCAGGGCGCCGACATGCTCGCCGCTGATCAGCTTGGGCAGGTACTTGAGTTTCTGCTCGTGGGTGCCGTTGCGGTTGATCTGGTTGACGCAGAGGTTGGAGTGGGCGCCGTAGGAGAGGGCGACCGAGGCCGAGGCACGGCTGATTTCTTCCATGGCCACCACGTGGGCCAGGTAGCCCAGGCCGGCGCCGCCGTATTCCTCGCTGACGGTCACGCCGAGCAGGCCCATGTCGCCGAATTTGCGCCACATGTCGGCGGGGAACAGGTTGTCGTGGTCGATCTGGGCAGCGCGGGGTGCCAACTCGCTGGCGGCAAAGGCCTGGACCTGCTCGCGCAGCATGTCGATGGTTTCACCAAGGGCGAAGTTCAGGGAGGGATAAAGCATGCTCTGGCACCTTCTATTGTTTGTTCTTGGGTAGGGCGGTCTGGCGTCGATCGCGGGTGGCATCTCACCTTTACGTTAACGTAAACCTGAGGGCCTTCGCTGTCAATCATCACTTTGACCTTTACGTTAACGTAAATTTAAGCCAGAGTAGTTTCCGCCCCGATCAGCTCCCAAGAACAAACACAAATTAGGGATCGCCATGAATCAACCGAGCTACACCCAGGGCCGCCAGGACAAGTCCTTGCTGGCCATGACCATCGGTCAGGCGTTCGACCGCACGGTGTCGCGCTTTGCCGAACGCGAGGCGCTGGTGGTTCGCCATCAGCAACTGCGTTACACCTGGGCCGAACTGGCCGCGGCCGTCGACCTGCATGCGCGTGCGTTCATGGCCCTGGGCCTGAAGACCGGTGACCGTCTCGGCATCTGGTCGCCCAACTGCGCGCAGTGGTGCATCGCCCAGTTCGCCAGCGCCAAGGCCGGGATCATCCTGGTCAACATCAACCCGGCCTATCGCACCAGCGAGCTGGAATATGCCCTGAAGCAGTCGGGCTGCCAGTGGCTGATCTGCGCTGGCGCGTTCAAGAGCTCCGACTACCACGGCATGATCGGCGAACTGCTGCCGGAGCTGGCGCACCAGGCGCCAGGCCAGTTCAACAGCGAACGCCTGCCGGACCTGCGCGGCGTGATCAGCCTGGCCGCCGAACCGCCGGTGGGCTTCCTGCCGTGGAGCAGCCTGGCCGAGCACGCCGAGCGGGTCAGCGTGGCGGATTTCGACGCCCGTCAGCAAAGCCTGCAGTTCGACGATGCGGTGAATATCCAGTACACCTCCGGCACCACCGGCTTCCCCAAGGGCGCCACCCTCAGCCACTACAACATCCTCAACAACGGCTACATGGTCGGCGAAAGCCTGGGCCTGACCGAGCATGACCGCATGGTGATCCCGGTGCCGCTGTACCACTGCTTCGGCATGGTCATGGGCAACCTCGGTTGTGTTACCCACGGCAGCACCATGATCTACCCCAACGATGCCTTCGACCCGGCGCTGACCCTGCAGACCGTGGCCGACGAGCGCGCCACCGCGCTGTACGGCGTGCCGACCATGTTCATTGCCGTGCTCGACCAGCCGCAGCGCGCCGACTATGACCTGTCCAGCCTGCGCACCGGGATCATGGCTGGCGCCACCTGCCCGATCGAAGTGATGCGCCGGGTCATCAGCGACCTGCACATGAGCGAAGTGCAGATTGCCTACGGCATGACCGAGACCAGCCCGGTGTCGCTGCAGACCGGCCCGGACGACGAACTCGAACTGCGCGTGACCACGGTCGGCCGTACCCAGCCGCAGCTGGAGAGCAAGATCGTCGACGAGCATGGCTGCGTGGTGCCGCGCGGGCAGATCGGCGAGCTGTGCACCCGTGGCTACAGTGTGATGCTCGGTTACTGGGGCAACCCCGCGGCGACCGCCGAAGCCATCGACCCGGCGGGCTGGATGCACACCGGCGACCTGGCGAGCATGGACGAGCAGGGCTACGTGCGCATTGCCGGGCGCAACAAGGACATGATCATTCGCGGTGGCGAGAACATCTATCCGCGCGAGCTGGAAGAGTTCTTCTTCACCCACCCGGCGGTGGCCGATGTGCAGGTGATCGGTATTCCCTGTGATCGCTATGGCGAGGAGATCGTCGCCTGGGTCAAGTTCCACCCGGGCCACAGCGCGACGGCGGAAGAACTGCAGGCCTGGTGCAAGAACCGCATCGCCCACTTCAAGACGCCGCGATATTTCCGTTTCGTCGAGGAGTTCCCGATGACGGTGACCGGCAAGATCCAGAAGTTCCGCATGCGCGAGATCAGCATCGAGGAGCTGAAGCGCGGTTGACCCGGCCCAGGCGCCTGTCTTGAGTCCTGTGGCGCTCTGAAGATCGAGCGCCGCCCGCGCGGCGCATCGCGGATAAATCCGCTCCCACATTTGTTGCAACGTGCCATGGCCTGTGGGATTTGGGTTGTCAGCCTTTGTTTTTTCGGCGATGTATCGTGGGGAGGCTGTTGGGTTCGACTCGATATCGAGTCGAACACAAAAGGCGGTCAACCATGGCCTGTCAGGCATAGGCACGTTGCAACAAATGTGGGAGCGGATTCATCCGCGATGCGCCGCGCGGGCGGCGCTCGATCTCACAGGCACTACACTTGTCATGGCAAGCACTTGGCAGCCTTGATGCGATTTTCCCAAGCCTATCGCTGGCAAACCCCCACAGCGACTTCCCCCAGTCTGGAGAAATCCCTCCCCCCCAGGCCAGATTTCCCGCAACCCGTCTACTCTCTACCTTTCACCGGCGGCTCCTCGCTCGGCGGATCCCCCACCGTGGGCGGTACCGTCGGCTTGACCGGCACGCCTTCGGGTTCGTCCTGGGGCACCGGTGGTGGCAGGTTCGGGTCGTCGATATTCGGATCGGGCGTTTGCGCCGGGATAGGGATGCTCATCGGGCTTTTCCTCGCGTTCAACAAGACACACCTGGATTGGACTGCCTTCCCCCGACTTCGCTCATTTTTTATTGAACCCCCGCGCCGGCCATTGCTCTCAATCCTTACCGCCACGTCGTAACGGAGCGATGATCGATGACCCGCAACGAGCCTTTCGAAACCGAGCGCATGGCCGCTGGCGACAATCCCGCCGACGAGCCCCTGAGCCTGTCCCAGGCATTGTTGCTGCCGCGGGTGGTGATCGAGGACACCACCCCGGTGATCGACGCCGGGCTGTACCCGGTGAAGACCGAAGTGGGCAAGACCGTGACCGTCGCCAGCAAGGTCTACGCCGATGGCCATGACGTACTGGCCGTCACCCTCAACTGGCGCAAGGCCGGCAGCCGGCTCTGGCACAGCCAGCCTATGCGCCTGCTCGGCAATGATCGCTGGGAAGCCGCTTTCTCCGTCGGCGAGATGGGCCGCCACCTGTTCCTCATCGAGGCCTGGATCGACGCTTACGCCAGCTATTGCCACGACCTGGAAAAGAAATTCACCGCCGGCGTGGATGTCGCGCTGGAGCTGGAAGAAGGCCGCCTGCACCTGGAGCACGGTGCCGAGCGCAGCGGCAATTCCCTGCGCGAGCAGCTGGCGACGCTGGTCAAGCGCCTGCGCAAGGGGCTGCCCGCCGCGGCCGAGGTCGAATTGCTGCTGGCCCCGGACACCCGCGCGCTGATGGCCCAGGCCGACCCCCGCGGCTACCTCAGCCGCAGCCCGGAATTCCCTCTGGAAGTGGAACGCGAGCGCGCTGCCTTCGCCAGCTGGTACGAGCTGTTTCCCCGCTCGATCACCGACGATCCCCAGCGCCACGGCACCTTCGACGATGTCCATGCGCGCCTGCCGATGATTCGCGACATGGGCTTCGACGTGCTCTATTTCCCGCCGATCCACCCCATCGGCCGGCAGTTTCGCAAGGGCCGCAACAATGCGCTGAGCGCGGAGGAGGGCGACCCGGGCAGCCCCTACGCGATCGGCAGCGCCGAGGGCGGCCATGAGGCGATCCACCCGCAATTGGGCAGCCGCGAGGATTTCCGCCGCCTGGTCGCCGCCGCCGCCGAGCATGGCCTCGAGATCGCGCTGGATTTCGCCATCCAGTGCTCCCAGGATCATCCCTGGCTCACGGCGCATCCGGGCTGGTTCTCCTGGCGGCCGGACGGCAGCATCCGCTACGCGGAAAACCCGCCGAAGAAATACCAGGATATCGTCAACGTCGACTTCTACGCCGCCGATGCCGTGCCGGCGTTGTGGCTGACCCTGCGCGACGTGGTGCAGGGCTGGGTCGACGAGGGCGTCAGGCAGTTTCGCGTCGACAACCCGCACACCAAGCCGCTGCCGTTCTGGCAGTGGCTGATCGCCGATATCCGCAGCCGTCACCCGGAGGTGATCTTCCTTGCCGAGGCCTTCACCCGGCCGGCGATGATGGCGCGCCTCGGCAAGGTCGGCTACACGCAGAGCTACACCTACTTCACCTGGCGCAACACCAAGGCGGAAATCCAGGAGTACTTCACCAGCCTCGACCAGCCGCCCTGGTCGCTGTGCTACCGGCCGAACTTCTTCGTCAACACGCCGGACATCAACCCGTATTTCCTGCACCACTCCGGACGCGCCGGCTTCCTTATCCGCGCCGCGCTGGCCAGCATGGGCTCGGGCCTCTGGGGCCTGTACTCGGGCTTCGAGCTGTGCGAGTCGGCGCCGATTCCCGGCAAGGAGGAGTACCTGGACTCGGAGAAATACCAGATCCGCCCGCGGGACTTCACCCAGCCCGGCAACATCATTGCCGAGATCGCCCAGCTCAACCGTATCCGCCGCCAGCAGCCCGCCCTGCAGAGCCACCTGGGGGTGCGCTTCTACAACTGCTGGAACGACAACATCGTGTATTTCGGCAAGCGCAACCCGGACGACAGCTACGTACTGGTGGCGATCAGTCTCGACCCGCACAACGCCCAGGAGGCGCACTTCGAGCTGCCGCTCTGGGAGCTGGGCCTGGACGACAACGCCGTCACCCGTGGCGAAGACCTGATGAACGGCCATCGCTGGGCGTGGTACGGCAAGACCCAGTGGATGCGCATCGAGCCCTGGCATCTGCCATTCGGCATCTGGCGCCTGGACAGAGCCCACTAGAAAGGAACTCAAGCATGGTGAAGAAAACCCGTCCCGCGGCCTTCATCGATGATCCGCTCTGGTACAAGGACGCGATCATCTACCAGATCCACATCAAGTCCTTTTTCGATTCCAACAACGACGGTATCGGTGATTTTCCCGGCCTGCTGGCCAAGCTCGACTACATCGCCGACCTGGGGGTCAACACCCTCTGGCTGCTGCCGTTCTATCCCTCGCCGCGGCGCGACGACGGCTACGATATCGCCGCCTACAAGGCCGTGCACAGCGACTACGGAAGCATGGCCGACGTACGCCGCTTCATCGCCGAGGCGCACAAGCGCAACCTGCGGGTGATCACCGAGCTGGTCATCAACCACACCTCCGACCAGCACCCCTGGTTCCAGAAGGCCCGGCGCGCCAAGCGCGGTTCTGCGGCGCGGGATTTCTATGTGTGGTCGGACAGCGACACCAAGTACGACGGCACGCGGATCATCTTCCTCGACACCGAGAAGTCCAACTGGACCTGGGACCCGGTGGCCGGCCAGTACTTCTGGCACCGCTTCTATTCGCACCAGCCGGACCTCAACTTCGACAACCCGCAGGTGATGAAGGCGGTGCTCGGGGTCATGCGCTTCTGGCTCGACCTGGGCGTCGATGGCCTGCGCCTGGATGCCATCCCGTACCTGATCGAGCGCGACGGCACCAACAACGAGAACCTCCCGGAAACCCACGCGGTGCTCAAGCGCATCCGTGCCGAGATCGACGCCAACTACCCCGACCGCATGCTCCTGGCCGAGGCCAACCAGTGGCCGGAAGACACCCAGCTGTACTTCGGCGAAGGCGATGGCGACGAGTGCCACATGGCCTTCCACTTCCCGCTGATGCCGCGCATGTACATGGCCCTGGCCCAGGAAGACCGCTTCCCGATCACCGACATCCTGCGACAGACCCCGGAAATCCCGGCCAACTGCCAGTGGGCGATCTTCCTGCGCAACCACGACGAGCTGACCCTGGAGATGGTCACCGACCGCGAGCGCGACTACCTGTGGAACTACTACGCCGCCGATCGCCGCGCGCGGATCAACCTCGGTATCCGCCGCCGCCTGGCGCCGCTGATGCAACGTGACCGCCGCCGTGTGGAACTGCTCACCAGCCTGCTGCTGTCGATGCCCGGCACGCCGACCCTGTACTACGGCGACGAGATCGGCATGGGCGACAACATCTACCTGGGCGACCGCGACGGTGTGCGCACGCCGATGCAATGGTCGATCGACCGCAACGGCGGCTTCTCCCGCGCCGACCCGGCGCGCCTGGTGCTGCCGCCGATCATGGATGCGCAGTACGGCTACCAGACGGTCAATGTCGAGGCCCAGGCCGAAGACCCGCACTCGCTGCTGAACTGGAATCGCCGCCTGCTGGCGGTGCGCAAGCAGCAGAAGGCGTTCGGGCGCGGCACGCTGAAGATGCTCACGCCGAACAACCGGCGCATCCTCGCCTATCTGCGCGAATACACCGGGCCCGACGGCACCAGCGAAACCCTGCTGTGCGTGGCCAACGTGTCGCGCGCGGCGCAGGCGGTGGAGCTGGACCTGGCGCCGTTCATCGACCGCGTGCCGGTGGAGATGCTCGGCGGCTGCGCGTTCCCGCCGATCGGCCACCTGCCGTTCCTGCTGACCCTGGCGCCGTATGGTTTCTACTGGTTCCTCCTCGCGCCGAAGGACCAGATGCCCAGCTGGCATGTCGAGGCCGCGCAGCCGCTGCCGGAGTTCACCACCCTGGTGGTGAAGAAACGCATGGAAGAGCTGCTGGAAGCGCCGGCACGGCAACTGCTGGAGCAGTCCATCCTGCCGCAGTACCTGCCGAAACGCCGCTGGTTCGCCGGCAAGGACAGCGCCATCGACAGTGTCCACCTGGCCTATGGCGTGCGCTTCGGCACGCCGACCAGCCCGGTGCTGCTCGGCGAGCTGGAGGTGCACAGTGGCGGTCAGCAGCGGCGCTATTTCCTGCCGTTCGGCCTGGTCGGCGAAGAACAGATCCACAGCGCCTTGCCCCAGCAACTGGCACTGGCGCGCGTGCGCCGCGGACGCCAGGTGGGCTTCATCACCGATGGCTTCAGCCTGGAAAGCTTCGTCCACGCCGTGCTCCAGGCCTTCCAGCAGGGCGCCCGGCTGGCGGGCAGCGACGGTGAGCTGCGCTTCGAGTCGACGCCCCAGCTGGCCGAGCTGAACCTGAGCGACACCTCCGAGGTGCGCTATCTCTCCGCCGAGCAATCCAACAGCTCGGTGGTGGTCGGCGGCAGCCTGGTGCTCAAGCTGATCCGGCGGGTCAACGGCGGCATCCACCCGGAACTGGAAATGGGCGCCTACCTGACCGCCGCCGGTTTCGCCAATATCTCGCCGCTGCTGGGCTGGCTGAACCGTGTCGATGCCCATGGCGAACCACACCTGCTGGCCATCGCCCAGGGCTACCTGAACAACCAGGGCGACGCCTGGGACTGGACCCAGAACAACCTCGAACGGGCCATCCGCGACGAACTGGAGCCGCCGCAACTGCACAGCGAAGGGCACGTCGCCGATGCCCTGGACGACCTCACCGGCTTCGCCGCCTTGCTCGGCCAGCGCCTCGGCGAAATGCACCAGGCGCTGGCCCAGCCCACCGACGACGAGGCGTTCAAGACCCGCACCAGCGACCGCAGCGACAGCCAGCGCTGGGGCGAGCAGATCGCCGCGCAGTTGCGCACCGCGCTGGACCTGCTGGT
The DNA here is from genome assembly GCF_032621685.1 of Pseudomonas sp. zfem002. Classification (NCBI taxonomy): domain Bacteria; kingdom Pseudomonadati; phylum Pseudomonadota; class Gammaproteobacteria; order Pseudomonadales; family Pseudomonadaceae; genus Pseudomonas; species Pseudomonas sp. zfem002. The sequence goes on from NZ_JAVYJH010000027.1 coordinate 49,122, forward strand.
GCAGCACCGGGACGAACTCGACGGGCAGAGCCAGGCCCTGGTCGACGACCTCGAACAGCAGCGCGAGGGCCTGCTGCGCGAGGTCGGCCAGCTGGCGCAGCAGGCCGAAGGTGGCCTGGTGATGCGCGTGCACGGCGACCTGCACCTGGGCCAGGTGCTGGTGGTGCAGGGCGATGCCTACCTGATCGATTTCGAGGGCGAGCCAGCGCGCCCGCTGGACGAACGCCGTGCCCGGCACAGCCCGTACAAGGACGTCAGCGGCGTGCTGCGCTCCTTCGACTATGCTGCGGCGATGGCGTTGCGCGGTGCCGCGGGCGCTGCCGCGCTGGCAGACAACCAGCAGGCGCGGCAGCGGGTCGCCAGGCGCTACCTGCATGCGTCACGCCATGCCTTCGTCCAGGCCTATGGCCTGGCCACCGCCAGCCTGCCCCATGCCTGGCGCGAGGAGGGCGGCGAGCAGGCCGCGCTGGAACTGTTCAGCCTGGAGAAGGCGGCCTACGAGATCGCCTATGAAGCGCAAAACCGTCCAAGCTGGCTGGCCGTGCCTTTGCATGGTCTGCATGGGCTTATCAGTACCTGGGGAGAGCAGTAGATGAGCGTGCACAAGAAGGAATACGGCGGACTGGGCCGCGGCGACATCGACGACCTGGTCAACGCCAGGCATGTCGATCCGTTCGCGGTGCTCGGCGCGCACGCCGATGGTGCGGGAGGCACCTGGCTGCGCGCCTACCTGCCGGAGGCGCTGAGTGTCCAGGCGCTGGCCGGTGCCAGCGACGAGATCATCGCCGAGCTGCAGCAGGGCAGTGTGCCCGGGCTGTTCACCGCGCACCTTGGGCATGGCGTCGGGGCCTACCGCTGGCGCATCCACTGGGCCGGCGGCGAGCAGATCAGCGAGGACCCCTACAGCTATGGCCCGCAATTGGGCGAGATGGACCTCTATCTGTTCAGCGAGGGCAATCACCGTGACCTGGCCAACCGTCTCGGCGCCCAGCCGGTGACGGTGGACGGCGTCGACGGGGTGCGTTTCTCGGTGTGGGCGCCGAATGCCCGGCGGGTGTCGGTGGTGGGCGATTTCAACAACTGGGACGGCCGTCGCCATCCCATGCGCCTGCGCCACGCCAGCGGTGTCTGGGAGCTGTTCGTCCCGCGCCTGTACGCGGGCGAAACCTACAAGTACGAAGTGCTTGGCCACGATGGCGTGCTGCCGCTCAAGGCCGACCCACTGGCCCGTGCCAGCGAACTGCCGCCGAGCACCGCGTCGAAGGTCGCCGGGCCCCTGGCCCACCAGTGGCAGGACCACGACTGGCTGCGCGAGCGCGGCGAACGGCAGGGCGTCAACGCGCCGCTGTCGATCTACGAACTGCATGCCGGCTCCTGGCAGTGCGAGCTGGACGAGACGGGCGAGGTCAGCCGCCTGTACAACTGGCGCGAGCTGGCCGAACGGCTGATTCCCTACGTGGGGGAACTGGGCTTCACCCATATCGAACTGATGCCGATCATGGAGCATCCGTTCGGCGGCTCCTGGGGCTACCAGCCGCTGTCGCTGTTCGCGCCGACCTCGCGCTACGGCAGCGCGGAAGACTTCGCCGCCTTCGTCGATGCCTGCCACCAGGCGCGCATCGGCGTGATCCTCGACTGGGTGCCGGCGCATTTCCCCACCGACAGCCACGGCCTGAGCCGCTTCGACGGCACCGCGCTGTACGAGTACGACAACCCGCTGGAAGGCTTCCACCAGGACTGGGACACGCTGATCTACAACCTCGGCCGCACCGAGGTCCACGGTTTCATGCTGGCCTCGGCGCTGCACTGGCTGCGCGAGTTCCATATCGATGGCCTGCGCGTCGATGCGGTGGCCTCGATGCTCTACCGCGACTACTCGCGCAAGGCCGGCGAATGGGTGCCCAACCGCCATGGCGGACGGGAGAACCTGGAGGCCATCGATTTCCTCCGCCATCTCAACGAGGTGGTCGCCGTGGAGGTGCCGGGGGCGCTGATCATCGCCGAGGAGTCCACCGCCTGGCCGGGGGTCAGCCAGCCGGTGCAGCAGGGCGGCCTGGGCTTCTCGTACAAATGGAACATGGGCTGGATGCACGACACCCTGCATTACATCCAGAACGACCCGATCCATCGCCAGCACCATCACAACGAGATGAGTTTCGGCCTGATCTATGCCTATTCCGAGCATTTCATCCTGCCGATTTCCCACGACGAAGTGGTCCACGGCAAGCGCTCGCTGATCGACAAGATGCCTGGCGATCGCTGGCAGAAATTCGCCAACCTGCGCGCCTACCTGGCGTTCATGTGGTGCCATCCGGGCAAGAAGCTGCTGTTCATGGGCTGCGAGTTCGGCCAGTGGCGCGAGTGGAACCACGACAGCGAGCTGGACTGGTACCTGCTGCAGTACGGCGAGCACCTGGGCGTGCAGCGCCTGATCGGCGACCTCAATCGCCTGTACCGGGAGGAGCGCGCGCTGCACGAGCAGGACTGCCAGCCCCAGGGCTTCCAGTGGCTGATCGGCGATGACGCGCACAACAGCGTCTACGCCTGGCTGCGCTGGAGCGCCAGCGGCGAACCGCTGCTGGTGGTGGCCAACTTCACCCCGGTGCCGCGCGAGGGCTACCGGATCGGCGTGCCGTTCGGCGAGCGTTGGGACGAGGTGTTCAACAGCGATTCGCAGCGCTATGCCGGGTCGAATTTCGGCAATGAAGGGGTGGTGGAGGGCAGTGCCGTGCCCAGTCATGGGCAGCCGCTGTCGCTGGCCCTGAACCTGCCGCCACTGGCGCTGCTGATCCTGCGGCCGGCCAGCTAGGGTCGGCTACGGGCGTTTAGTCATCGGCACCGCGCGAGCGGTGCCACTATTCTCTTCTTTCACAATCGCTCGCAAATGAGATAGATTCCCAGTCCCATTCGTTCCCGAGCCTGCCACCGTGGCCGATTCCAACAAGCTGATGCACGACGTCTACAGCGAACACCACGCCTGGGTGTACGGCTGGCTGCGCAGGAAACTCGGCTGCGCGCACAATGCGGCGGACCTGGCCCAGGACACCTTCCTGCGCATCCTCTCGTCCCGCGATGCGCTGCTCCAGGCCAGCCAGTCCCGTGGCTACATCGCCACCACCGCGCGCAATCTGCTGATCGACCGCGCGCGTCGCCAGCGTCTGGAAAAGGCCTATCTGCAGCAGCTCGGCCTGCTCGCGCTGGATCACCCCGGGGTGCCCGGGGCCGAGCGGATCTGGGAAACCCTGGAGGCGCTGGAGCAGATCTGCAATCTGCTCGACGGCCTCGGCGCCAAGCCGCGCCAGGCGTTTCTCCTGCATTACCTCGAAGGCCAGCCGCAGGCCGTGGTGGCCGAGCAACTGGGCATCAGCGTGCGCATGGTGCAGAAGTACCTGGTCCAGGTGCTGCTGCACTGCCAGCAACTGCGCGAGCCGTCATGAGCCAGGCCGATGACCTGGCCTGCCAGGCCGCCGAGTGGCTGGTGCAGCTCAGCGCCGATGATCCCGCCGAACGCGAGCGTGCCGAACGCCAGTTCCAGCGCTGGAAGCGCCTCAGCCCGGCCCACGCCGAGGCGGCGCTGGGCATGGAGCGGATGCTGGCGAGCCTGCGCGGCATGCGCCAGGAACCGGGCAGCGAGCGGCGCCTGAACCACCTGATCGAGGACGAGCTGCGTTTCAGTCAGCGCAGCCGGCGCAGCAAGCGTTTCGGCGCGGCGCTGGGCATCGGCATTTTGCTGTTGGTGCCGGGTTGGCTGGGCTGGCAGCACTACCCGAATGCCTTGCTGTTCGCCGATCTCGACAGCGCCACCGGGCAGTGGCGGGAAACCCGTCTGGAAGATGGCAGCCGCCTGACCCTGGCCGGCGGCAGCGCGGTGGACCTGCATTTCACCCCGAGCGGGCGGGAAGTGCGCCTGCTGCGTGGCGAGATCCGTGTCGAGGTCGCCGCCGACCCGCAGCGGCCGTTCGAGGTGGTCACCACGGACGGCAGCATTCGTGCCCTGGGTACCCGTTTCCTGGTCGACAAGCAGGCCGCGGGCACTGCGCTGAGCATGCTCGAATCGAAGGTCCTGGCCCGTTCCGGCGAGGCGGCGGTCGAGGCGGTGGTCAGCGCCGGGCAGCAGGTGCTGATTCGTCGCGACGGCCTGGACAGCACCCACGCCATCGATGCCCAGGCCACCGACCAGGCCTGGCAGCAGCACCGCCTGGTGGCCCGCGGCTTGTCGCTGACCCAGGTGCTGGCGCAACTGGAACGGCAGTACGCCGGGGTGCTCAGTTACGACCGCGAGGCGCTGGCGCGGATCGAGGTCTTCGCCTCGCTGCCGCTGGACAATCCGCAACGGGCGTTGCAGTTGCTGGAGGCCAGCCTGCCGATCGAAGTCAGCCGCCTGACGCCGTGGCTGACCCGGGTAAGCCTGCACGAGGAGTGAGACCAGGGAAAAATCTGCGCACCTTGCGGTTCGCCTTTTTCCCGATGGTCCGTTGAGGTTCATGAGAATGAAACTCGACACAGGGAGACGCTTCACCATGCCGCAACCACGCATCCGCACCCGGATCAAACCGCTGCTCCTGGCCGTCCAGCTGGCCTGCGCGCTGCCGCTGGGCATCGCTGGCCAGGCTTACGCCGCCGCCACGGTCGCGCAGTACGACATCGCCCCGGGTGCGCTGGGCGACGTGCTCAGCCAGTTCGCCGCCCAGGCCGGTATCGACCTGGCGCTGGATGGCCGCCTGGTCTCGGGCCTGCGCAGTGCCGGCCTGCAGGGCCAGTACGCGGTGGAGGACGGCCTGCGGCGCCTGCTCGCCGGCAGCGGCTACGGCTTCGCCCTGACCGGCGCCGGCTATGTGCTGGTGGCGCAGCCGCAGCAGGGCGCGCTGCAGCTGGACGCCACCAGCATCACCGGCATGAGCGCCGAGCAGAACCCCCGGGGCCCGGTGGAGGGCTACCTGGCGACCCGCGCCAGCAGTGCGACGAAGACCGACACAGCGTTGCTGGAAACCACCCAGAGCATCTCCGTCATCACCCGCGACCGCATGACCACCCAGGGCGCGCAGAGCGTCAGCGAAAGCCTCGGCTACACCGCCGGGGTGCATGCCAACGTCGCCGGCAACAACCCCACCGACAACACCATCATGGTCCGCGGCTTCCAGCAACTGAACAGCAACGCCTACACCGATGGCCTGCGCAACAACCAGATCGGCTACTACGCGCCGGAGCCCTATGGCATGGAGCGCATCGAAGTGCTCAAGGGCCCGGCCTCGGTGCTCTATGGCCAGGGCTCGCCTGGCGGCACGGTGAATTTCGTGTCCAAGCGCCCGACCTTCGCCGCCCACCGTGAAGTGGGTTTCTCCGGCGGCAGCAACGATCGCCTGCAGGCTTATACCGATGTCGGCGACGTGCTGGATGAGCGCAAGACCCTGGCCTGGCGCTTCGTCGGCCTGGGCCGCGATGCCGACAACAGCATCGACGGCATCAAGGATGACCGGGTCTACCTCGCGCCGAGCCTGACCTGGGCGCCGGATGAGGACACTTCGCTCACCGTGCTCGCCTCGTACCAGCGCAACAAGAACCTGTTCACCAGCAACCTGCCGTATTCGCTGTTCGACGGTTCCAACCCCAATGGCCGGGTGCCGCGTCACCGTTCGTTGAACGAGCCTGGCTTCGATGCCGAGAAATCCGAGCAGACCAGCCTGGGCTACGAGTTCACTCACACCCTCGACGAGCACTGGAGTCTGCGCCAGAACGCGCGCTACACCCATTTCACCGGCTACGAGGACCAGCTGTTCCGCAACAGCGGGGTGATCGCCAGCACCACCATCAACCGCTACTACCAGCTGCGCGACTACGGCAACGACAACTTCGCCCTCGACAACCAGTTGCTCGGCACCTTCGACACCGGTCCGTTCAGCCATACCCTGCTGGCCGGCGTCGATTACCAGCACAGCCGGCGCAGCAACGCGGTGCAGACCGGCAATGCCCCGGCGATCAATATCTATGCGCCGGATCGCAGCGTGACGATCGATACCTCGCGCTACACCAGCCTGATGGACGTCGCGGAAAAGTCCCGGCAACTGGGGACCTACCTGCAGGACCAGATCAAGCTCGGCAACTGGGTCGCCTCCCTCGGCGGGCGCTACGACTGGGCCAGCCAGGACACCGACACGCGCACCTTCAGCACCGCCAACGGCCGGACCACGGTCAACCCGCAGCGGGTCGACGCCGAGGACTTCACCGGCCGGGTCGGTCTGGGCTACCTGTTCGACAGCGGCCTGTTCCCCTACGTCAGCTACACCGAGTCGTTCGTCCCGACCGCCGGCACCGACCGCAGCGGCTCGGCCTTCGAGCCGGAAACGGCCAAGCAGTACGAAGTGGGTGTGAAGTACCAGCCGACCGGCACGGACAACTACGTGACCCTCTCGGCCTTCGACCTGCGTCGGCAGAACGTGCTGACCACCGATGTCTCCGCGCCGAGCTACAGCGTCCAGGAAGGCGAGGTGAGCTCGCGCGGACTGGAGCTGGAAGGCGTGCTCAAGCCGCTGGCCGGACTCAACGTGATCGCCTCCTGGACCCTGAACAAGGTCGAGGTGAGCAAGGACAATCCCAACGTCGCCGGCATCAGCAACAAGGGCAAGACCCCGGTACGCACCCCCGAGCACCTGGCGTCGCTGTGGTCCGACTACACCGTGCAGGGCGGCCTGCTCGCCGGGCTCGGCTTCGGCGCGGGGGTACGCTACACCGGGTCCACCTACGGCGATGCGCAGAACACCTTCAAGGTCCCGGACTACACGGTGGTCGATGCGATGGTCAGCTACGACTTCGGCAAGGCCGATCCGCAGCTGGACGGGCTGAAGGCGCAGGTGAACGTGAAGAACCTGACGGACAAGTACTACGTGGCGGGGTGCTTTGCTACGGTCGGGTGTCTGCTGGGGACGGAGCGGACGGTGACGGCGGATTTGACTTACAGGTGGTGAATGCAAACCCGGCTGCCATTGTGCAGCCGGGTTCTATCGACGTGGAGTCACAGCTGGTTTCGGTCAGGGATCGCTCCTCTTCTGCGGTTTGGCACCGATACAGTCGCGGATGCTTGGGCCTACATAGGTCATTCCTACCCAGACACCGCCGCCACGGTCCCAACTCAAGCGACCTCCGGAAAATGCCAGGTCGTAAATCACGGTTTCGCCAATGAGCTGGCCGTTGAAGGTGCCATATAGACGGTAGAAACCGGGCATTTCCCAACCGCGAAACCAATGAACCTCGCCATCGTCGTTGGGTGCAGCTTCAGGGTGAAAAAAGTCGGGTAGCAGCCAGAACGGCTTGAACGTTTCGAGGCGAGAGCATCCGTTTGGACTCAGTTCGGAGTCGCCCAGGGAAGAGGCGAGACCTTTTTCCCACCATTCGGAGGCGAACCAGAGTCCGACTAAGGAAATGCATGCCGAGAGGGTTGCCAGAAATTTCTTTTTCAATGTTTCACACTTTGACATGAGCCATTGCCCTCAAAACTGGCTGCGTGGTGCAGGACAGATTTGAAGGCATATTGTGAGATTCAATCGTCTTGGGTAGGCCTGTCGAAAATGCAGTCCTTTGCATTCGGACCGACAAAAATCATTCCCACGTAAACACTACCGGTAACTCCCCAATCTATGTCGCCACTGGCTTGCTCCAGATCATAGATGTTGCTTTCGCCAAGAAGTTGTCCACTGCGGTTGTCGAACAGGCGATAGAACCCCGGATATTCCCACCAGGGTAGCCACTGGGGTTCGATGTCTTCATTTGGGTCAGCCTTCCTGTGGAGGATTTTTGGAAGTAACCAGAGTGGTTTGAATGTCTCAAGGCGATAACAGCCGTTTGGGCTGACGACGGGGCTGCCCAAAGGACTTGCCAAAGACTTTTCCCACCATTCGGACGCGAACCACAGGCCGGGCACGACAATGGCTAGAATGGGTGCCATTTTCCAAGTCAAGTTCAAGATGGTTCTTCCATGTCAATGACGTTGTCGAGTCTCTGCCACCGGATGTCAGAATATAGGGCATGGTCACCTCCCATGAGATCGGAGCCTGTGCTACGGATCATTCCGCCCCGGCTGATCTCCAATGCAGTCCGGTACGTTCGGTCCCAAGTTGATCATCCCGGCATAAACCCGGCCCGATCCTAGCCCCCAAGTCAAACGCCCACTCGCATAGGCAAGGTCATAGATTTCACTTTCGCCAAGAAGGGCTCCGGTTCGATTGTCATAAAGACGATAAAAGCCGGGGTATTCCCACGATGGAAACCAATAAGGTTCGACGTCGCCGTTGGGGTCAGGTTCTCGATGAAACATGTCCGGCAATACCCAGAACGGTTTGAATCTCTCAACGCGATAGCAGCCGTTGGGGCTGATGGTGGGAGAGGCAAGATGGGTCGCAAGTCCTTTTTCCCACCATTGAGATGCGCTCCATATAACGGCTACGGGGGCGCTGACCAAAAGAGTTATTCGGAGGTGTTTTTTTAGCTTTTTAATTGTTATGAGTATGATCCGGTGCTCCCTGTGTTTGATAACTCAAATCCGGCTGCGTTTCGCTTGGCCGGGTTGAGGTTGCTGGTGAGCCAGTGGCAGTCCACCTACAGATTGCTTGGGCTGTCAGGCTGTTTTTCGAGGCAGTTGGAGGCAGCCTTGCCGAGGTAAGTCAAGCCGACGTATACATCGCCGGAACGATGCCAACTCAAACGGCCACCGGAAAACGCCAAATCGTAGATTACCGTTTCTCCTATCAGTAGGTTGGTGTGGTGGTTGTACAACCGGTAGAAACCGGGTAGTTCCCAAGTGGGGAACCACTCGGCCTTGCCGTTTTCATTAGGTGCAAACTCACGATGTAGTTTGTCAGGCAGTAACCAGAACGGTTTGAAGGCCTGTACTCGTGAGCATCCATCCGGGCTTATCTTTGCCTCTCCCCATGGAGAGGCAAGACCTTTCTCCCACCACTCGGAGGCGAACCAGAGTCCGACTAAGGAAATGCATGCCGAGAGGGTTGTCAGAAATTTCTTGTTCAATTTTCCACACTTTGACCTGAGCATTGCCCTCAAACCTGGCTGCGTGGTGCAGGACAGATTTAAAGGCATGTCGTGAGATTCAATCGTCTTGGGTAGGCCTGTCGAAAATGCAGTCCTTTGCATTCGGACCGACAAAAATCATTCCCACGTAAACGCTCCCGGTAACTCCCCAATCGATGGAACCACCGGCTTGTTCCAGATCGTATATTCCGCTTTCCCCAAGAAGCTCTCCACTGCGGTTGTCAAATAGACGGAAAAATCCAGGGTATTCCCACCCTGGTGGCCACTCGGGTTTCGTACCTTCGTTTGGGTCAGCTTTTCTGTGGAATATATTGGGAAGTAACCAGAGTGGTTTGAATGTCTCTAGACGATAACAGCCGTTTGGGCTAATCACTGGAGAGGAAACTGCCGGAGCCAAGTGCTTTTCCCACCATTCAGATGCTAGCCAGAGCCCGGATGTTACGATCGCGAGTATGGAGGTAATTCTGAAGAGCCGGTTCAAGAGACGATACTCAAATCAACGATTTTGTCGATTTTTTTCCACAGAATGTCAGAGTACAGGACATAGTCACCACCCATGGCGGTTTTGTTCCGGTATTTCCGGAAATCATCGTTTTCCACTAGAGCAATTGCATCAGTTGACCATTTGTAAATTGACTGTCCACTGGGTAGCGCTGCTCTCAGCATTTCTGCCTTGGTCAAAACCCGGTCCGCAGTCCATATGCCTAAAAACTGGAAGCCGTTAAATTCGTAGTTGTCTCTGATATATAGGCCGATGTGCTCGATTTTGAAATGTGGCTTTGTGTTTCCTGTGATAGGGTCCTCTACGTTAAATGTCTTTCCTACGACTCCAATTTTTACAGTGGAAAAACCGAGTGCGCCGTACATGTCATCCAATACGTCAAACTCATCACCTAGTCGCGAGAAGTTAACCTGCGATACGCCATCCATCTCTTTGGCTGTCATATCTGTTGATCCTAGCTTGAACGAAGCCTCATTGCGCCATCCTGCCTTTTCGAGTTGGACCTTCAATCGCTTTGCAGTATTTGGAGTCGACAATCTTGATTCGGCAACTGCTACGGCCTCTCTACAGCGTTGGAAATTCATTGCCCAGTCCATTTTCACAATATGTTCATCGCACTGAGCATTATTCAGATGCGCTGGATCAGGTTGGGTTTGTGTCTGCTTCCACGCCTCCGGCATCTGCCACCCCGGACTATCGAACCACCGCTGCATCAACGCAGCCGAGGTATGCCAGCCCATCTTCCTCATCGCCACCGGCACCTTGGTCAGGGGCAGTGCATTGATCACGATCTGCTTGGGCTCGTGGTAGCGCCCGGGCCGGGTGTCGAGCGTGGCGTTTTCCAGGAGGAACAGGGCGTCCGGCCCCAGTGCGGTGGTTTGCTGGAAATCTTTCAGGGACATGGCGATCACTCCAGGACAGGCGACGGGGCGCTGGTAGCGAGTTGCAGGCGGACAGGCTCGGTGCTTTCGCAGATATGGCTGTAGCCTTCGTCGTTGAGCCGGCTCTGGCCGACGGGCTTGCCGTGGTGCAGCAGCAGGTAGTCGTGCGTCGCACAGGCTGTGCCGTGCTGGTTGATGAGCTGGATGGCGCCGCCACACGACCGGGTGATGGCCTCCGGGCTGCCTGGCGGGGGCACGCTTTGCGGCGTCGAGGCCGGGCTGGGGGCGGAAGGCGCTGCGGATCGACCGCTTGGGGCAAAGGAAGATCGCGCAGGTGATGCCGAGGGTTCAGGCGCCCTGCCCACATAGGTACTGTGCGTGTGGGTGTGATACAGCCTGGCCCGGCACGGGCAGCCGCTGACGCTGTCCAGCGTGCCCGCCACGGGGATGCCATTGCTGGTGATCCACCACACGCCACCCTGAATCGTGTAGCTCTTGCCGGTGACGCCACAGGTGACGGCATCACCCTGGCGGGCATGGGCGATGCCGTACATCAGGATCTGAGTGTCGGAGCCGGTGATCAGGCCGCCGCAACTGGTCTTGTCGCCCTGGCGAAGGAAAAAGCCCTTCTGTGCCATTGTGGTCTTTCCTCATATTGGTCGGTTGGCTCGTACAGGAGTACGAGCGATGACCTGCAATGACCTTTCCTTGTGTCTGAAGGCATGACAGGCGAACCGGGCCGAGGATGAGGGGTTGGCTCAGGGAATTAAGTAGGAATGATCTGATAGAGCAGGGGAAAAGGATTCTCTTTCGGGGATGATTTCCGCAGGCGGCAAGGTCGGTCCGCAACGGGATGGGCTCAAGGCACAGTGAACGTGAAGAACCTGACGGACAAGAACTGCGTGGCGCGGTGTTTTGCCACGGTCGGATGTCGGTTGGGGACGGAGAGGAGGGTGACGGCGGATATGACCTGTCGCTGGTAAACCTGTCGGACTGCTCAGGACCTGGCGTGTTTCAGGTTTTTCGACGTTCGCTGCACGTTCATATCCGCCACTACTAAGTACGCAGACTTTATTCAACGCTGGGAGGTATGAGAGCTGCCCTGAAGGAGCGTGTCACTGCTGCCTTTGACAGGGGGCGCGGATACTGATTTAGTGCGCGTGCCATCATTGTGGCATCACTGGTGGTTGCCCGAATTTTTTCGGTATCCAGATGGCAGTCTCCTTGGAGGGAGCAAGTCATGAGTAAAGAAATATCGTTTCCCGATGACTATGGTCATGTCCGGATTGGCAGCACCATAGACTACTTGACCCGGGAGCTCGCGCCGACCATGCGAGCGTTCGAAATGGGCAAGCTCAAGGCATTGGGTCTGTTGACGTCGAACACGCCGGTTGCGCGCATGACAACCATCGCCAACACCTTCGGCAGTGCGGATGCCAGCAGCTGGAGTACCAGCGTCGACGCCAAGCTCAAGATCAAATCGCTTATCTGCAATACCGAACTCGGGTTTCATACCGACCAGGCCGCGGGAGATGCGAGTACGTCCTCCGGCATGACCCTCGATGTCATCTATGAAGTGTCCGGGCTGGAAATCGTTCTGCTGCAGAGCGCCACCGCCCAGCAGTTGTACCAATGTTCGACAGAGAAGTTTCAGGACGACTACAAGGCAATTACCGAGGCGGCCGATATCTATCAATGGTTAGAGGCGCAACAGAAGTTCCGCATGAACTTTGGCGACGGTTTCGTCAGCAAAATCAAACTGACCAGTTTTGCCAGCGGTTCGCTGGAGTTCAGCTACCGTTCGCATCAGGAAAGCAGCAGCCAGAAATGGGGCGGCAGTTTTTCCATCAATGGCCCGTTCTCCGCTGCCAGCGCCAGCGCGGAGTATGCACGCAGCGTCAACAGTGCCCGTTCCGGTGGGGAATTGCGCTCCTCGGCCTTTGGTCTCCCGGCTGACAGTCCGGCCCTGAACTGGGTCAAGAGCGTGATCGACAACTACACCGGCAAGGGCATCGATGTATTGCTGGCGGCCCCGCCTGAAAACATCACCTACCCGTCGACCTCGGCCAAGGCCCCGGATATTTCCCTGGTGCCGTTGCCGACCCAGCCGCCGGTTCTGCCTGAAATGAAACTGCGCATCAGCAACGCCAAGGATCTGGTTGATTACCTGAAAGTAAAAAATCATCTTGAACAAAATGGCGGCACTGTCGACTCGCTCGAAACATTCATGGGCTTTGACCAGAGCAAACGGGCACGCCAGGTCGAGGACGCGCAGCAGGACCTGCAAAAGTCTCTCGGCTCGGCCAGGGCCAGCCGCATCGCCGCCGATGCCTTCGCGCTAGGGCACAAGGACGCGGCGCTGCCGGCCCCGGCGTCCTTCGTATCGTCCAGCGCACCGCCCTCCGGGGAGCGTGCCGGCAACGAGCAAGGCGCCGCCGACGATTTCGATCTGGGCGGGTATGCGGTCAGCGGCATGGAGTTCTCCCGCTACGAGGATTTCTTCCCGGCGCTGCGGATCAGGACCGACATGCTCACCCAGACCGGCATCAATGTGGTGAAGGAACAGACCTTCGTGATGATGCAGCAGCTGATCGCGCAGTATCTCAACTACATCAAGGACCTGCCCCAGGCGATTCGCGGCAGCGCGCTGGAGGGTGCCAATGCCGGCAAGTTCGCCAATCTGGTTAAGACCTACGCGACAACATCGCGCAATGCCATCAAGGCATCGATGCTCGATGCACAAGGATTCACGTCGACGCACCTGGATAACCTGCACCGCGGGTTCTTTGCCAGCTTGAAGGCAGAGTTCGGCAACATGGTGGACGAGCGCAACAAGCAGGATCCTGACCTGTACATCCTCAACCGTTACTTCCTGGAGCATTTCGACATTCTGTCGAAGGCGCCTTTCGGTTTTGCACTCAACGTGCACAACGACCACATCCCGTATGGCGATGCGTTGCCGTCGAAGTACTTCCATCTGCTGCATGATGACCAGGCGCCATTTCTGCAACGCAACCTTCCGTTTCCGGCGCGGCGCCTGCAGCCGACCACGGCGTCTGTCGACAAGTCCTTCCTGGCCGAGAAGTGCCAGCGCTTCATACCGATCATTCGCGTGATCGACAAGAAACCGAAGTTCGTCATGGCGACGTACTTCAACAATCTTTACCCGGCGTCCTACCTCAGCGGTTCCGAGGCAACCTGTATCGGTCAGCCCGGAGGCGGACCCGCCGTACCGGCACCCCCCGTCACTGCCACGGCCGGCTGGGCGGTGATCGCGCATCTCGAGATCTTTGGCTCGCCGTCCTACCAGACCTATACGATCGCGCCGCTGGAGTACGTGATCGGCAGCGGTTACCGAACCAGCATCGCCTGGGAGGAGTTGATGCCTGCATTGTCGGACGACCTCTCGCCGGATGAGGCACTCACCGAAATGAATGTGCCCGAAGGCTATGTTTTCGGCGGTATCGGGTTCTGCGTGGAAAATCCGGGCGCCGCGGACACTGTCTTGAACATGGCCAGGCAGGCGCGGGTGGTGAATGGCAAGTACGGCCAGAACTGCAGTATCGGCTTCATTCCGGTGGGTTACGACACCGCGCGCAGTTGCACGGTGCAGGGCATTCCGATGTGGCGCGAGTTGCCCTTCGAGGCATTGGAGCTGGCTGCCAGGGGCATCTACTGAGCCGGGTGAGTCCTCCCTTGGCCCGGCTGCGCCTGTGCAGCCGGGTTCAGGTTACGGCAGTGCGAAGTGCTGTGAGGCTTACTTGCCCAGCACCGGGGTGCGCGGCGGGATCATCCGCCGATTGCCGGTGGCTTCGAACGCCGCCCCCAGCTTCAGCAGGTTGGCGTCGTCATAGGCCTTGCCGGCGAAGGTCAGGCCCACCGGCATGCCGATATCGGCCATCACGCCCATCGGCACGGTGACGGTCGGCACACCGAGGTGACGGATCGCCAGGTTGCCGTTGGCCACCCAGATGCCGTTGCTCCAGGCGATATCCGCCGACTCCGGGTTGACGTCGGCGTCCGCCGGGCCAACGTCGGCCACGGTGGGGAAGAGCACGGCGTCCAGGCCCTGCGCGTCCAGCCAGTCTTCCAGGTCCTGCTTGCGGGTCTGCTCCAGGCCACGCAGGCCGTCCGGCACGGTCGCAATCTCGTTCCACGGGGTGATGCCGCGCTCGGCCATCTTCACGTACTCGTCCATGCCCGCGGCCAGGTCGCCCTCGCGGTTGGGCAGGGTGCCCGGATCGTGGGGGAAGATCTTCGGTCCGTCGACGTCCACCAGGCGGTTCAGCTTTGGATCGCCGTTGGCCCGCAGGAAGTCGTCGAAGGCCCAGGCGGTCAGGTCCCACAGTTCATGGTGGAGGAACTCCCTGGAAACGATGCCGCGGTTGAACACGGTCGGCGCGCCCGGACGGTCGCCCTCGCAGTTCGACACCAGCGGGAAGTCCACCTCGACCACTTCGGCACCGGCCGCTTCCAGCGCGGCACGCGCCTGTTTCCACAGGTCGATCACCGACGCCCGGGTGTTGATGCGCTGCCCGGTCGGGCCGCCGATGCCCGGCTGCTCCGAGGTACCGGCGGCGTCATCGGCATTGATGTACATCTTCGGCACACCCAGGCGCTTGCCGGCCAGGGCGCTGGCGCCCACCGCCAGTTCGGCGTAGGAGGCCGGGCGCACGGAACTGACGCTGGGGATCGGCACCCAGGGTTGCAGGCGCCACAGGTCGCCGCGGGGGTCGGGGTCTTCGGCGACCACCACCTCGAGCACTTCCAGCAGGTCGGCCATGGTCCGGGCGTAAGGCACCACCACGTCCATGGTCGGCGTCAGGGGCCAGTTGCCACGCACCGAGATCACCCCGCGCGACGGGGTGTAGGCGCACAGGCCATTGTTCGACGCCGGGCCGCGACCGCTGGACCAGGTTTCCTCGGCCAGGCCGAAGGCGGAGAAGCTGGCGGCGGTGGCGGTGCCGGCGCCGTTGGAGGAGCCGGAGGCGAACGGCGCGGTCAGGTAGGCGGCGTTGTACGGGCTTTCCGCGCGGCCATAGACGCCGCGCTGCATGCCGCCGTTGGCCATGGGCGGCATATTGGTCTTGCCCAGGCAGATTGCCCCGGCGGCGCGCAGGCGCTCGATGGTGAAGGCGTCGCGGTAGGCCACCAGCTCGGCGAAGGCCGGGCTGCCGGAGGCGGCGGTCAGACCCTTGACCAGATAGCTGTCCTTGGCGGTGTAGGGAATACCGTCCAGCGGGCCGAGGGTTTCGCCACGGGCGCGACGGGCATCGGAGGCTGCGGCTTCCTTGAGTGCCTCGGGGTTGCGCACCACCACGGCGTTCAGGGCGGTGGCGGTGTCGGCGCCATCGTAGGCATCGATCCGGGCAAGGTAGGCCTCGACCAGCTCGACCGCCGTGGTCTGGCCGGACTCGAGCGCGGCACGCAGTTGGGCAATGGAAACTTCGGTGACCTCGATCATGCAGCTTGCTCCGGTGGCTGACAGGTAACAGGGAAGAGGATTCCCTCACGCAGGGACATCACGCTTTTCAAATTGTTTTCTCGTTGGATACCCCGTTGTGTGGTTTTACACAACGGCTTGGCCTAAAGCGGGTGATATTTTTAACACTTGGCGCTCAACAAGGGAATGGGGCGTGACGCAAACCCAATGAAATAGCCGATGACCAGCACTTTAGCCGGTGAGCGTGTAGAAAAATATGAACAGTGGTTCGCCCTGTGCCAAGGCACTGGAAGCAGAGGAGGGGAGATGAACGAGAAGAGAGAAAATGGCAGGGGCGGCTGGATTCGAACCAACGCATGGCAGGATCAAAACCTGCTGCCTTACCGCTTGGCGACGCCCCTGTTGCGACGGATGAAGGATCATCCTGATGCAGAATCCCGCTGCCGGTGAAAGCGATTTCGCCGTGAACACTGGGGTTCGTCGCGGGATGGGCGGCAATTTAACAATATTTGTTACGTCTGTGAAGCCTTTTTTGCAAAAAAACAGGTTTTAAAACAGCGACTTAGTTTGCGGGCGTGCTGTCGGTCCCGCGCAGTGCCGCCTGGCCGGCCCAACACGGGCCTCTGCGGATCGGCTTCCATTGGCGCCCAGCGTCCGCGGATTGGCGGAATTATCCCCTGCGCGCGAGGCGATAGACCGTGATCACCTCGCAAGCATGTCCTACAGCACATGAGGTACAGTCGGCGGACAACAATGGATGTTTCCCGCGCTGAAGGAGTCGCAATGTTCCCCCTGGATACCTGGTTGACCTACACCGCCGCCTGCCTGCTGCTGGTGATCTCCCCCGGTCCCGACAACCTCCTGGCCATCGGCCGTGGCCTGAGCCAGGGCCGCCTGGCGGCGATCGTCTCCGGGGTGGCATCCGGCGCGGGGATCCTGTTCCACACCACCACCGCGGCCCTGGGCCTGACCCTGTTGATGCAGACCTCGGCCGTGGCGTTCTGGGTGGTCAAGCTGATCGGCGCGGGCTACCTGCTGTGGCTGGGAATCAAGGTGCTGCGCTCGCGCAACCTGATCAACTTCGCCCCGGCGGCCCGCCAGCCGCTGCGCAGCATCTTTCTCACCGGCTTCCTCTCCGCGGCGCTGAACCCCAAGCCTGGGCTGTTCGTGTTGGCTTTCATCCCGCAGTTCGTCAATCCGCAGCTGGGTTCGGTCACCACGCAGATGTTCGTCTATGGCCTGTGGTTCGCCGTGCTGACCGCAGTGGGCTTCGCCCTGATGGGGGTGTTCGCCACCAGCCTGACCAACGCCATTCGCAATCGTCCGCGGGTGGTCAACGGCCTCAATATCGGCGCCGGGGTGACCTTCGTCGCCTCCGGGGTTTCCGTGGTTGCGCTGAGCCAGAAATAACCGCGCCGATCATCATCGGCGCTTTGACTCGGCTCATCCCTGTTTATTATTCTTGACGGCGTTTGGCCCTGCCTGGCGCGGGGCGAGCAACGGAACAGAATTCGAATAAATATCCGGGGTGCGTGCATGACGATCAAGGTACTGGAAGCCCACGAGGTGAACGAACACCGCGTGGCCCTGCCGGGCTGGCAGGAGCAGTACACGCAGATGTCCGCCGGGCGCTTCCACGGGCGCCTGGTGCATGCCGAGAGCGATGCCGTCGAGCTTTACGAGGAGCGCATGAACCTGCGGGTCGAGCAGGAATTCCATGCCCCGGCCGACGCCCTGGTGTTCAGCTTCGACATGAGCGACAACGCCCTCTACCTGCTCGATGGCCAGACCCGTAATGCCTGGGTCACCCCGGAGAACTACCGGGAGGTCGCGGTGGTGCTGAAACAGCCGGCGGCCTGGAACCGTTCCGCTGGCGAGTTCCGCCAACTGGTGCTTCAGCCTTTGCGCCCCGCGGGCTGCAGCGATTTCGCCAGTTCGCTGTGTGGCGTGCTGGCGCAGGCGCTGCAGGGCCATGTCGATGTGCAGGCGCCCGGGTTCGCCCGGCAACTTGCCGACGGCTGTTTCCAGTTGCTCGACGAGGCCATGGAGGTCGGTGCGCGCGGGCGTGCCGAGTGTCATGCGCGGCGCGTGGTGGAGCGGGTCAAGGAAGTGGTCAACGACTGCCCGCAGGACAGCTTCGGTGTGCAGGACCTGGCGGATGCGGCGGGGGTGTCGGTGCGTCATCTGCAGCAGTCGTTCGTGCGTTATGCCGACATGCCGCCGACGGTGTGGTTGCGCAATCGCCGGCTGAATGCGGCGCGGCGCGACCTGCTGGCGGCGGACCCGGCGCAGGTCACCGTGGCCGAGGTGGCGATGCGCTGGTCGTTCTGGCACCTGGGGCGGTTTTCCCAGGCCTACCATGGGTTGTTCGGGGAGTATCCGAAGGCGACCTTGAAGCGGGGATGACCTTTCACTCGCTTGCCCCACACGACTGTAGGAGCTGGCTTGTCGTGTGACGAACCACTGCGAAGGACCGCGCAGCGGTCCCGGTTCCCAATCTGCAGTTGGCAGATGGCCGTTAGGCCTGGCTGTAGATCTGGAACCGGGACCGCTTTGCGGTCCTTCGCAGTGGTTCGTCACACGACAAGCCAGCTCCTACGGTCGTTTGTGGGCGAGCCAGCCCCTAGCCCAGCGCCTCCCGCAGCCGATACCAGAACATCCCCAACGCCAGCAACGGCGAGCGCAGCAGCTTGCCGCCCGGGAAAGTCAGGTGCGGCACCGCGCTGAACACATCCAGTCCCTTGCTCTGGCCAACGGAAATCGCCTCCGCCAGCAGCTTCGCGCTCCAGTGCGTGACATTCAGCCCATGCCCGGAATAGCCCTGGGCGAAATACACGTTCGGGTGTTGCGCCAGCCGCCCGACCTGGGGGAAGCGGTTGGCGGTGATGCCGATCATCCCGCCCCACTGGTAGTCGATACGCACATTGGCCAGTTGCGGGAACACCTTGAGCATCTTCGGCCGCATGTAGGCGCCGATATCCCTGGGGTCGGTGCCCGAGTAATGACAGGCGCCACCGAACAGCAGGCGCCGGTCCGCGGTCAGGCGGTAGTAGTCCAGCCCGACCTTCTGGTCGCACAGCGCCAGGTTCCGCGGAATCAGTTGCGCGGCCACCTCCTCGGACAACGGCTCGGTGACGATCACATAGCTGCCCGCCGGCAGCACCTTGCCGGTGAGGCGCGGCTCCAGCTCGTCGAGGTGGGCGTTGCAGCCCAGCACCAGGGTATCGGCACGGACCCGACCGCGGGCGCAGTGCAGGACCACCTCCTTGCCATGCTCGATGCGCAGCACCGGGCTCTGCTCGAAGATCCTCACGCCCCGCTGGCTGGCCGCGCGGGCTTCGCCGGTGACCAGGTCGAGCGGGTGCAGATGCCCCGAGCCCATGTCGATCAGGCCACCGGCATAGCAGTCGCTGGCCACCACCTGGTGCATGTGCTGCGGCGCCACCAGTTCGGTGGGGTGGGCGTAGCCGGAGGCTGCCAGCTCGTCGTGCTCGGCGCGCAGGGCGGTGAACTGCGCCGGGGTGTTGGCCAGTTCGCAGAAGCCCCAGCGCAGGTCGCAGTCGATGCCGAACTCGGCGATGCGTTCGGCGACCAGGGTCACCGACTCCACCCCGACCCGTTGCAGATAACGCACACCGTCCTCGCCGACATACTTGCCGAAGCCGCTGACATCGTGGCCTATGCCGCGGATCAACTGCCCGCCGTTGCGCCCGCTGGCGCCCCAGCCGATGCGCCGGGCCTCCAGGAGGACCACGGAGTGGCCGCGCAGGGCCAGCTCCAGGGCGGTGTTGACCCCGGTCAGGCCGCCACCGACCACGCACACGTCGGCGCGGATCTCGCCGTCGAGCGCCGGCCAGGGCTGGCTGTCGCGGGCGGTGGCGGCGTAGTAGGACGCCGCATGCTCAGCGTTTCGAATCATGGCAGCTTCCCGCTTCATTGGTTGAACTTGACCTTGCTCCAGCTGCGGGTCATCAGCCGCATGATCTTCGGCGACGGCGCCCTGGAGATGTACAGCTTGTCCAGCACCGCCTGGGGCGGGTAGACCTCGGGGTTGTTCAGGGTTTCAGGGTCGATGAATGGCCTGGAATCGGCGTTGGCATTCGGGTAGCCGACATAGTCGCTGATCCCGGCGATGACCTTGGGCTCCAGCACGTAGTTGATGAAGGCCAGGGCCTGGTCGGGATTCTTCGCGTCGGCGGGAATGGCGATCAGGTCGAACCACAGGTTGCTGCCTTCCTTGGGAATGCTGTAGGCGATCTTCACTCCGTTGCCGGCCTCGCGGGCCCGGTTGGCCGCCTGCAGCACGTCGCCGGAGAAGCCGAAGGCCACGCAGATGTTGCCGTTGGCCAGGTCCGAGATGTACTTCGAGGAGTGGAAGTAGGTCACGTAGGGCCGCAGCTCCAGCAGGCGTGCTTCGGCCTTGGCGTAGTCGGCGGCGTTGGTGCTGTTGGGATCGAGCCCCAGGTAGTTGAGGATCGACGGGATCAGCTCGTCGGCGGAGTCCATGAAGGCCACCCCGCAGGCCTGCAGCTTCTTCAGGTTTTCCGGTTCGTAGAGGGTGGCCCAGGAGTCGATATGCTCGATGCCCAGCACTTGCTTGACCTTGTCGACGTTGTAGCCGATGCCGTTGGTGCCCCACAGGTAGGGCACCGAGTGGCGGTTGCCGGGGTCGTTCTGTTCGAGCAGCTTGAGCAGCGCCGGATCCATGTGCTTCCAGTTCGGCAGCTTGCTGCGGTCCAGTTCGAGGAACACCCCGGCGTCCACCTGGCGGGTCAGGAAGTGGTTGGACGGCACGACCACGTCGTAGCCGGTCTTGCCCGCCAGCAACTTGCCTTCCAGGGTCTCGTTGGAGTCGAAGACGTCATACACCGGCTTGATCCCGGTGGCGTTCTGGAACCCTGCGAGGGTGTCCGGGGCGATGTAGTCGGTCCAGTTGTAGATGCTGACGCTGGGCTGCGCGACGGCTGCCAGCGGCAGCGCCAGCAAGGCGAAGGGTGCAAGACGTTTCAACAGTTTCATGTCGGCTCCTGTCCATCCGTTTTTATTGTGTATGGCGCGCTGGGCGCATCAGACGCTGAGCAGCAGGAACTCCCGTTCCCACGAACTGATCACCCGCTTGAAGTTCTCGTGCTCGGTGCGTTTCACCGCCACATAGCCCTGGACGAACTTGCGCCCCAGGTACTGCTCCAGCACTTCGCAGTTCTCCATGGCGGCGAGGGCGTCCTCGATGGTGATCGGCAGGCGCAGGTTGCGTCGCTCGTAGGCGCGGCCCTGGACCGGCGCGCTCGGCTCGATCCGCTCGACCATGCCCAGGTAGCCGCAGAGCAGGCTGGCGGCGATGGCCAGGTAGGGGTTGGCGTCGGCGCCGGGCAGGCGGTTCTCCACACGCATGGCCTGGGGTTCGGACGGCGGCACGCGCAGGCCGGCGGTGCGGTTCTCTTCGCCCCACTCGACGTTGACCGGGGCCGAGGTGTCGGGCAGGAAGCGGCGGAACGAGTTGACGTTCGGCGCGAACATCGGCAGCACCTTGGGAATGTACTTCTGCAGGCCGCCGATATAGTTGAGGAACAGCGCGCTCATGCTGCCGTCTTCATTGACGAAGATGTTCTGCCCGGATTCGCTGTCCACCACGCTCTGGTGGATGTGCATGGCGCTGCCCGGCTCGTCGGTGATCGGCTTGGCCATGAAGGTCGCCGCGACGTTGTGCTTGAGCGCCGCCTCGCGCATGGTGCGCTTGAACACGGTGATCTGGTCGGCCAGGCTCAGGGCGTCGCCGTGACGGAAGTTGATCTCCATCTGCGCCGGGCCGTCTTCGTGGATCAGCGTGTCGAGGTCCAGGCCCTGGGCTTCGCACCAGTCGTAGACATCCTCGAACAGCGGGTCGAATTCGTTGGCGGCGTCGATGGAGAAGCTCTGCCGGCCGCTTTCCGGACGGCCCGAACGGCCGATCGGGGCTTCCAGGGGAAAGTCCGGGTCGCTGCTGCGCTTGGTCAGGTAGAACTCCATTTCCGGCGCGACGATCGGCGTCCAGCCTTTCTGCGCATACAGGCGCAGGACACGCTTGAGCACGTTGCGCGGCGACAGCTCGACGGGGTTGCCGCGCTTGTCGTAGGTGTCATGAATCACCATCGCGGTGGGTTCGATGGCCCAGGGCACCAGGAAGATCGCCTCGGGATCAGGGCGGCAGAACATGTCGATGTCCGCCTCGTCGAGCAGGTCGTAGTAGATGTCGTCCTCGACGAAGTCGCCGGTGACGGTCTGCAGCAGCACGCTTTCCGGCAGGCGCATGCCGCCTTCGCCGAGAAACTTGTTGGTGGGAGAGATCTTGCCGCGGGCAATGCCGGTAAGGTCGCTGACGATGCATTCGACTTCGGTGATCTGGTGTTGCTTCAGCCAGGTGCTCAGCTGATGCGCGGGGGTGTTCATGCAAACCTCTAGCGGGTTGGTTGGAAGGCACGCGACCGGCAGGCACCGGTGGGCGTCGAGCCTAGTCTTGGCCAGAGGCGGGCAGGGGTTCTATCCGTTTTCCGCAGGAATGGGCGCAGGCTGGTCGTTGCGAGTGCCCGGTGGCCTGGCGCATTCGGCATTGGTGTTCTAGCGTTTACACGCTTTTGCGGTTATCCCCAGCCACGATTAAAGGAATGATCAGATGACCGAACGAAAAGGGACGCACCTCAAGTCCAGCCTGGAGTCGATTTCCGGGGCGAAAGGCGTCTTCGGCGTGTGCTACTCGATTCTCACCTGGAGCGGTGTGGGCAAGGGCTTCGGCCTGTTCAGCCCGTCGACCTGGGGCAAGACCCTCGGCAAGCTCGCCGAGGATGGCCATGCCACCACCTTCCTGATCCACAAGAACCAGATAACCCTGACCGGCATCAGCGATGACGGCTGGGTCTTCGACAGCGGCAGCCTGGCGAGCAAGAGCTGGGCGCGCACCACCGGCAGCGCGACCACCTATGTCTACTACATCGGGGTCAACGGCGACTTCATCAAGAAATACGAGAAGCTGCAGAAGAAGCTCGCCAAGACCAAGACCGCCTACGCCGCGCTGTGGCCGAACATGGTGGGGAGCTCGACCCAGTACCAGAACTGTGTCAGCCACAGTCACTACCTGATGTCGGAACTGGGCCTGGCGCATTGGGCCCACAGCACCAAGGGCTGGTGGGTGCCGTCGGCGAGCAACTGGGTGGAGTGGTTCAAGAGCTTCGCCCCGGTGCAGCGCGATGGCTTTGCCTGGAAGTACAAGAAGTTCGACAGTACCAACACGCACATCCCGTGACACGGGGGCGCCTGGGGCACCGCCGCGCGAGCAGGTGTGAGAAAGCCGGCGCAGCCGCCATCACACCTGGAGTCGCGATCCCTGGCGCTGCGGTCAGCCCCGAGTGGCCGCCCGCGCCGCATGCAGCTTCTTGTAGCTCTCCACCAGGCGCAGGTGCCGGTCCAGCCCTTCCAGCTTCATGCTGGTCGGCGTCAGGCCGTGGAAGCGCACGCTGCCGGCCACCGAGCCGAGCACTGCATCCATGCGCGCCGCGCCGAACATGCGACGGAAATTGACCTCGTAGTCGGCCATCTCCAGCTCGTTGTCCAGTTCCACTTCCAGCACCACGTTCAGCGCCTGGTAGAACAGCCCGCGCTCGACGGTGTTGTCGTTGTACTGGAGGAACATCTCCACCAGTTCCTTGGCGTCGTCGAACTTCTTCAGTGCCACCTGGATCAGGATCTTCAGTTCCAGCACGGTCAGCTGGCCCCATACCGTGTTGTCGTCGAACTCGATGCCGATCAGGGTCTTGATCTCGGTGTATTCGTCCAGTTCCGATTCCAGCAGGCGCTCCAGCAGGCTTTCCAGTTCATCGTCATCCAGGCGGTGCAGGTTGAGGATGTCCTCGCGGAAGAACAGGGCCTTGTTGGTGTTGTCCCAGATCAGGTCGTCCACCGGGTAGATTTCCGAGTAGCCGGGCACCAGGATGCGGCAGGCCGCCGCGCCGAGGTGGTCGTAGGTGGCCATGTAGACCTCTTTGCCCATGCCCTCGAGGATGCCGAACAGGGTCGCGGCTTCCTTGGCGTTGGAGTCCTCGCCCTGGCCGGAGAAGTCCCACTCGACGAATTCGAAGTCGGATCTGGCGCTGAAGAAGCGCCACGAGACCACGCCGCTGGAATCGATGAAGTGCTCGACGAAGTTGTTCGGCTCCATCAGCGCATGGCTTTCGAAGGTCGGCTGCGGCAGGTCGTTGAGGCCCTCGAAGCTGCGCCCCTGGAGCAGTTCGGTCAGGCTGCGCTCCAGCGCCACCTCGAAGCTCGGGTGGGCGCCGAAGGAGGCGAACACACCGCCGGTACGCGGGTTCATCAGGGTCACGCACATCACCGGGAACTCGCCGCCCAGCGACGCATCCTTGACCAGCACCGGGAAGCCTTGCTCTTCAAGGCCCTGGATGCCGGCGAGGATGCCCGGGTACTTGGCCAGTACGTCCTGCGGCACGTCCGGCAGGGCCAGTTCGCCCTCGAGGATTTCCCGTTTCACCGCGCGCTCGAAGATCTCCGACAGGCACTGCACCTGGGCTTCGACCAGGGTGTTGCCGGCGCTCATGCCGTTGCTCAGGTACAGGTTCTCGATCAGGTTGGACGGGAAGTACACGGTCTCGCCGTCGGACTGACGCACATAGGGCAGGCAGCAGATGCCGCGCTCGACATTGCCCGAGTTGGTGTCGTACAGGTGCGAGCCGAGCAGCTCGCCATCGGGGTTGTAGATGGCCAGGCAGTACTCGTCGAGGACCTCCTGCGGCAGGGCGTCCTTGCGTCCCGGCTTGAACCAGCGCTCGTTCGGGTAGTGGACGAACTCGGCGTTGGCGATGTCCTCGCCCCAGAACTGGTCGTTGTAGAAGAAGTTGCAGTTCAGCCGCTCGATGAACTCGCCCAGGGCCGAGGCCAGCGCGCTTTCCTTGCTCGCGCCCTTGCCGTTGGTGAAGCACAGCGGCGACTGCGCGTCGCGGATGTGCAGGGACCAGACATTGGGCACGATGTTGCGCCACGAGGCGATCTCGATCTTCATCCCCAGGTCGGCGAGGATCCGCGACATGTTGCCGATGGTCTCTTCCAGCGGCAGGTCCTTGCCGGGGATGCGCGTGCTGCCCTGCGCGTCGAGGCTCGGCATCAGCAGGGCCTGGGCGTCGGCGTCGAGGTTGTCGACTTCCTCGATGATGAACTCGGGGCCGGTCTGCACGACCTTCTTCACCGTGCAGCGGTCGATGGAACGCAGGATGCCCTGGCGGTCCTTCTCGGAGATGTCCGCCGGCAGCTCGACCTGGATCTTGAAGATCTGCGCGTAGCGGTTTTCCGGGTCGACGATGTTGTTCTGCGACAGGCGGATGTTGTCGGTGGGGATGTCCCGGGTCTGGCAGTACAGCTTGACGAAATAGGCCGCGCACAACGCCGAGGAGGCCAGGAAATAGTCGAACGGCCCGGGTGCCGAACCGTCGCCCTTGTAGCGGATGGGCTGGTCGGCAATCACCGTGAAGTCGTCGAATTTGGCTTCGAGTCGGAGGTTGTCGAGAAAGTTGACCTTGATTTCCATGCGGGTACCGTAGCGGGCGAATCGAATTTGGCGGCCATTATCCGGTTTTTCGCCGGGATGTCTTGTCCTGATTCGCCGCTGGCCGCCGGGTGGCGCCGCTCAGCCCGGGCGCGCCGCGCACAGGCGTGCGCGGGTCGCCTGGTCGAGGATTTCGCGCAGCGCGGCGAGGAACGGGGTGGCGTCGGTGTAGCGCCGGCCGTAGTCGAGATTGAAGGCGTAGTCGAAGTCCGCCGGGTTGTCGCCCTGGGTGTGCTGGAGGATGGTTTCCAGCTTGTCGAGGGCCTTCACCGCCTGGGCTTCCGCGGTCGCGGCGGCCTGGTATTCGTCGAACAGGGCGAGGAAGTCGGCCTGCAGCGCCGGCTCCAGGGACGCGGTGAGGGTCTGCAGGTCCCGGCGTTCGTTGGCGTCCTTGTCACCATGGGCCTGGGCTTCCACCGCTGGAATGTCACCACTCAGCGCTTCGCCCAGATCATGGATCAGGCACAGCTTGAGCACCTTGGCGATATCGACGGGGCCGAGGTCTTGCGCGAACACCAGGGCCAGCAGGGCCAGGCGCCAGCTGTGCTCGGCGGTGCTCTCGCGCCGGCCGCGGGAGGTATGGGCGCTGCGCAGGACGTCTTTGAGACGTTCGGCTTCACGCAGGAAGGCGAGTTTGCCGTGGATACCTTGGCTGTTCATGGGGATGGCCTGTTTTGTGCGCGGGATGGGGCATCCTGCGCGCGCCTGCAGGCAGCGTCCACGCATGAATTATGCGTGGGCGCTCAGAGCGTCTCGACCATTCTCGCCATCGAGCCATCCGACAGGGTCAGCCGCGTCCAGCGACACTGGCTGTGCTGGATCGGCACCAGCAGCGAAGCATTCGCCCCGGTGGCGAACTCCAGCGCCGGCGGCGCGAGGCCAGCGCGCCAGCCGAGGCTGTCGAGGCGGGCCTCCTGGGCGGCGATCTGCTCGGTGACGAAGGGCCACAGCGAGCGCCCCAGCAGTTGCCCGACGGGCACGCTGAATTGCGCGGCACGGGACGGCGAGCAGGCGAGCAGCCGGTGGCTGAGGTCGCAGACCAGGTGCACGGGCTGCGCGCTGGTGTTGACCAGCCGCGCCAGGGCCTGGTCCGCCGCGCTGTCAAGGCGGGCGCGCAGGAGCATTTCGATGTGCGCGCGTTGCTCGGGCTCGGCCTCCTGCACGCCGGACTCCCAGCGCGAGATGGTCGACTGGGAGACCTTGAACATTTCGGCGGCATGGCTCTGCTTGACCCGATGCAGCAGGCGCCAGCGTTTGAGCAGGGGCCCCAGGGCGCAAGGGCGAAGTGGCAGCGGCGTCATGGCATTCCCGGCTCCGTTTCAGAGGGTGGCGATACGTTCCAGCTCACGTTGGATACCGTCGCGGTCGAGGCGTTCGAACGGCAAGGCGAAAAACGCCCGGCAACGGGTCTCGATGCGGGCCAGGGTGGCGTTGAAGGCCGCCTCGATCTGTGCCTCGTCGCCGTCCACCTCGGACGGATCCGCCAGCCCCCAATGGGCCTTCAGCGCCGGCCCGAACCAGAGCGGACAGGCCTCGCCGGCCGCATTGTCGCAGACGGTGATGACGATGTCCGGCGGGTTGTCGGCGAACGCCTCGTTGCCCTTGCTCGCCAGTCCGCGGGTGGCGATGCCAGCGCGCTCGAGGGTCAGCAGGCTGCGCGGCAGGACGGTGCCGCGGGGAAAGCTGCCGGCGCTGACCGCCTCGAATCCGGCCGGCGCCAGGTGATTGAACAGGGCTTCGGACAGAATGCTGCGGCAACTGTTGGCGGTACACATGAACAGGACTCGCATGACAACTCCACTCAGGTCAGAGGCTCAGGCGCAAGGCCAGGGCCGATAGGGTGATCAGCAGCACCGGCAGGGTCAGCAGGATGCCCACCTTGAAGTAATAGCCCCAGGTGATGCGCACGCCCTTGCGCGCCAGCACGTGCAGCCAGAGCAGGGTGGCGAGGCTGCCGATGGGGGTGATCTTGGGCCCGAGGTCGCAGCCGATGACGTTGGCGTAGATCATCGCCTCGCGGACCACGCCGTGAGCCTGGCTGTCGTGGATCGACAGGGCGCCGATCAGCACGCTGGGCAGGTTGTTCATTACCGACGACAGCAGCGCGGCGATCAGCCCGGTGCCCAGGGTCGCGGCCCACAGGCCATGGCCGGCGAGGCGGTCGAGCAGGCCGGTCAGCGATTCGGTCAACCCGGCATTGCGCAGGCCGTACACCACCAGGTACATGCCCAGGGAAAACACCACGATCTGCCAGGGCGCCTCGCGCAGCACGCGGCGGGTTGAGATCACGTGCCCGCGGGCGGCAACGGCGAACAGCACCGCGGCGCAGACGGCGGCCACCGCGCTGACCGGAACGCCCAGCGGTTCGAGGATGAACAGGCCGGCCAGCAAGGCCAGCAGCACCAGCCAGCCGACCCGGAAGGTGGCGCGGTCACGGATCGCCATGGCCGGCAGCTTGACCGCGTCCAGCGCATAGCTGCGCGGGATATCACGGCGGAAGTACAGCCACAGCACCAGCAGGGTGGCGCTTACTGCGGCCAGGTTCACCGGCAGCATCACCGCGGCGTACTGGTTGAAGCCCAGGCCGAAATAGTCGGCGGAAACGATGTTCACCAGGTTCGACACCACCAGCGGCAGGCTGGCGGTGTCGGCGACGAAGCCGGCGGCCATGACGAAGGCCAGGGTCGCCGCCGGCGAGAAGCGCAGGGCCAGGAGCATGGACATGACGATGGGGGTGAGAATCAGCGCCGCGCCATCGTTGGCGAACAGCGCCGACACGGCGGCACCGAGCAGGATGCTGAAGGCGAACAGCCGGCGCCCGTCGCCCCGGGCCCAGCGCGCCACATGCAGGGCGGCCCATTCGAAGAAGCCGGCCTCGTCCAGCAGCAGGCTGACGATGATGATGGCGATGAAGGTGGCGGTGGCGTTCCAGATGATCGCCCACACGGCGGGGATATCCTGCAGCGACACCACGCCGCTGAGCAGGGCGAGCAGGGCGCCGAGGCTGGCGCTCCAGCCCACGCCCAGACCGCGGGGTTGCCAGATGACCAGGACCAGGGTGAAGAGAAAGACGCTGGCGGCGAGCAGCATGACGGCGGTGTGTCCTCAGCAGCAGACGGCGCGCGCGGGGCGGCCATCCATGTTGGCGAGACGGGCATTGTCGGCCTGCAGCCAGCCCGCGTTGGTGTGCCGGGTGACGGCCAGGACCTGGTGGATCCATGCCGGCAATTGCGGGTTGATGCGGTAATAGACCCACTGGCCCTGGCGTCGATCCAGCAGCACGCCGGCGCCGCGCAACTGGGCGAGGTGGCGGCTGATCTTCGGTTGGCTGTCGGCCAGCGCGCACATCAGTTCGCACACGCACAGCTCGCCGTGCTCGACGATCAGCAACGTGGCGCGGGCGCGGGTTTCGTCGGCCAGGCTCTTGAACAGTTCGGGAGGTGTGATCATTGCGGCGGCTTCATATACGGAAACTCAAGTATACGTATATCCATATATATGGCAACCCCGGGCAGCCTGAATGTCCCCGCGGCGGTCGCTCGATGGCCGAGCGCCGCGCTGAATCAGGGGGCTGGCGTGTCGAGCACGTCCAGCACATGGCGCAGGGCGCGGCGAAACAGGGGATGGCATTCGTCGAAGGGCAGGTCGTCGAGCGGCGCCCAGAAAAAGGCGAAGACATGCCCGTTGTCGTCTTCGGTCTGGTGCGACCAGCGTTCCGGCAGGGCCAGGTCCGTCGCGCAGAGATGGAACGACCAGACCTGGTCGCGGTGCCCGGCATTCCAGCAGCCGAGGTCGCGCAGGACCCTGGCCGGGGTAATCCCGGATTCTTCCTTGAGCTCGCGCAGGGCGGCCTGGTCAGGCGCTTCGCCGGCTTCGATGGTGCCCTTGACCAGTTGCACATCGCCCCGCGGATGACGGAACAGCAGGAGGCGCCGGGCGTCGTCGAGCAGGACGACGCAGGCTTTGTTGGGGAGCATGGGGAATTCCTTTTCACTGGAGGATGGGGATTTTGCCAGATTTGCCGCTAGAATCCCCGCTTTCCGCCTCACCAGACAGGAGTCACCCCGTGCGGGCTTCACCTTTCCCGCGAACCCTGGTTCGCCTGCTTGCCTGCGGCCTCGCCGCGTTCGCGTCACTGTCCGCCTTCGCCACTGAAACCTTCGGCGAGCTGGACAGCGCGCATTTCCAGAGCCTGCCACGCGCCACCTACCCACTGGAAAACTTCTCCGAGCGCTACCGCGCGACCCTGGAAATCAGTGACCAGGACGAGGTCTTCCGGCCCGGCATCATCAGCGTCTATGACAAGCAGAGCGGTGCGGCGCTGATCCAGGTGCGCTCCGAGGAGTTGGTGCTGGACCAGCAGACCGGCTCGGAAGAAGTGCGCGCCAATGTCCACGAACTGCCCTATGGCGAACAGAGCGTATTGATCCACCAGGATTTCAACCTCGACGGCATCAAGGACCTGGCGCTGATGGACGGCCAGTTCAGTTGCTACCACGGCCCGTCCTACCAGGTCTTCCTTGGCAGCGCCGACGGTTTCCGCCACAGCGCCGCCTTTACCGAACTGGCGCAGAACTATTGCGGCCTGTTCGAGGTGGACGAAAAGACCCGGGAGATCAGCGTGTTCACCAAGGATGGCTGCTGCTGGCACGAGTTCAGCACCTACGCCCTGGAAAACGGTGAACCGGTGCTCAGGACCCGCAGCGCCATCGGCCACAACGACCCCTCCGGGCTGGTGGTCGAGACCCTTGGCGAGAACCGCGACGGCAAGCTGGTGAGCAGCACCCGGCGCTACTGGAATACCGAGGATCCGCCCACGGTGCTGCTGGCGTTCCGCCTGGCCCCGGCGGGCAAGCGCATCATCCTGTTCGAGAGCCCGAACGATGCCAAACCGGCCTACGTCGCCCTGGACAAGAGCGACGAGGCGGTCCTGCTGTATCCGGAAAAAGACGGCGAGCGCATCGTCTACGATGCCGCCAGCCGCCAGTTGAGTTTCGCCCGTGGCGACACCACCTACCGCATCCTCGGCGACGGCGAGGGCAAGCCGACGAAGATGCAGGTGGAGGTGCGTGGCAAGGTCACCGACCTGAAGCTGCTGCCGGGAGAGGTCGAAGGCTCCCTCGACCAGGTGGCCCGCCTGCTTCAGTAGGCGTAGCGCAAGGTCGTCATGAAGTTGCGTGGCGCGCCATACAGGCCGGCGGCGGTGGTGGTCAGGTACTCCTTGTCGAACAGGTTGTTGACGTTGAGCGTGGCCGACAGCGCCGGGGTGATCTGGTAGCGCGCCATCAGGCTGGTGATGGCGTAGCTGCTCTGCGTGGTGGCGTAGCTCAGGGCGTAGCCGGCTTCGCTCTGCCAGTTGACCCCGCCGCCGACGGTCAGCCTGTCCAGTTGCCCCGGCAGGCGATAGCTGGTGAACAGCTTGGCGCTGTTGCGCGGGATCTCGGTGACGATGCGCTTGTCGTCGGCATTGAAGCTGACGCTGTACGAATAGCCGCCACTGACCTGCCAGCCCTCGCTGATCTCGCCGTTGACCTCGAATTCCACGCCCTCGCTGGTGGTCCCGCTCTCCGCCTTGTAGGCCTGGAAACCGCTGGGTTGCAGGTTGCCGCCATCGGCGATGGCGAGGTTGTCCTGTTCGACGCGGAACACCGCCAGGCTGGTGTTCAGGCGGTCGTCGAGAAAGCCGGCCTTGATCCCCACCTCGTAGCCGGTGCCTTCCTGCGGATCCAGCGGGGTGCCGTTGACGTCGCGGATATTGGCGTTCTGCGGGTTGAAGATCTGCGTGTAGCTGGCGTAGGCGGTCCAGGTGTCGTCGAGGTCGTAGACCAGGCCGGCGTAGGGAATGACGATGCCGGTTTCAGTGCGTTCGGCCTTGGTCACCGCGCCGGTGCGGTACAGCCAGCTCTTGCTGTCGCGGTTCCAGTCCACCACCCGCGCGCCGAGGATCAGGCTGGCGGCATCGCTCAGGTGCCAGCGCGAGGTGAGGTAGGCGGCGTATTGGGTTTCGGTCAGGTCGCTGGCGCCGACCTTGCTGAATACCGGAGTGGGCGTATGGCCGTCCCAGGCGAAGATATTGTCGATGTCCCCGGGGTAGCTGCGCTGCCAGCCGCCATAGTTCGGCGTGCCGCGTTCCTCGATGCGCGACAGGGTCACGCCGCCGATCAGCTCGTGCTCACGGCCGAACAGCTCGAAGCCGCCGGTGAGGTAGGCGTCGATATTGTCCTGGGTCGGCGTCGCCGCCCAGCGCGTCGGCATGATGGAGGCACCGGCGCCGCTGGCCGGGTCGATCTCGCCGTCCATGTAGGCGACCACGGTGTCGTAGTCGTTGCGTGCGTGGCTGTACTCCAGCTTGCCGCTCCAGCCATTGGCGAAGTGGTGTTCCAGCGAGGTGAACAGGGTGCTCTGCCGGCGATCGTAGTAGGCCCAGTCCGGCGAGGTGTTGAACGAGCGCTTGAAGTCGGTGCGCTCGCCCGTGGTGGTGAACAGCGGGAAGCCGGTGCGCATCGGCGCGTTGCTGTTGGTGATCTGGTGGCTGAAGCCGGCGGTGAGCAGGGTGTCCTCGTCGAGGTCGAACTCGCTGATGCCATACAGGGTGGTGAGCTGCTGGTTGAAGCGGTCGATCCAGGCGTGCTGGTCCTTCTGCTCGGCGACGAAGCGGCCGCGCACGTTGCCAGCGTCGTTCAAGGCGCCACCGACGTCCAGGCTCAGGCCGTAGCGGTCCCAGCTGCCGGCTTCGGCGCTGATCAGCACCTGCGGCTCGACGCTGGGGCGCTTGCGGATCAGGTTGATGGTCGCCGACGGGTTGCCCAGGCCGCTGATCAGGCCGGTGGCGCCGCGCACCACTTCGACGCGGTCGTACATCGCGGTGTTCTGCGTGTAGTTGTCCATGCGCGACGAGGTCGGCACGCCGTCGATCTCGAAGTTGCTGATGGCGAAGCCGCGGGACAGGTAGGCGGTGCTGTCGGCGCCGAGGCTCTCGCGGACCACGGTGATGCCGGTGGTGGCGTCGAGGGCGTCGGTGAGGTTGTCGAGCTTCTGGTCTTCCAGCCGCTGGCGGGTCAGCACGGTGATCGACTGCGGGGTTTCCTTGAGCGACAGATTGAGCCGCGTCGAGCTGCTCGACGACTCGCTGGTGTAGGAGCCGGAGCCTTCGGTGGTGGAACCCGGGGCCTTGCCGGAAATGCTCAGGGCGGTGAGTTCCAGGGCCGTGTCGCCGGCCGCGGCGCGGGGCATCAGCACGTAGCTGCCGTTGCTTTCGCGGCGCGCCTGCAGGCCGCTGCCTTCGAGCAGGCGGGCAAGGCCCTCGTCCACCGAGAACTCGCCTTGCAGGCCGGGCGAGCTCAGCCCCTGGGTCTGCTCGCTGGGGAAGGAAAAGGTCACCCCGGCGCGGGCGGCGAACTGGCTGAGGGCGATACCCAGCGGACCCGGGGCAATATCGAAGCGGGCCGTCTGCGTCTGCGCGACGGCCAGGCTCGGCAACGCCACCACGGGGCTGCTGAGCAGCCCCAGCAGGGCCAGGTGGATAGCGCGGGCCAGGGGGCTCGCCGCTTGGGTGACGGAACGGGTCATGCGGATTTCCTTCGGTTGGCGTGGCAAATGTGCGGCAGTGATCGCCGCTTCAGTGCTTGGCCGGATGAGAATGAAAATCGGCAACCCTGGCAGGCAAAGTTTTTCACGCCGCGTCGATGCGCACCCAGTAGCGGGTCAGGGCCTGCACGCGCACGGGCAGGGCGGTGGCGAGGTTTTCCAGCACGGTGTCGGTGTCGTCGAGGCGAAACGCCCCGGTCACCCGCAGGTGCGCCACCGCCTCGCTGCAGGCCAGGTAGCCCGGGCGGTAGCGGGCCAGTTCGGCGACCAGGCGACGCAGCGGCCAGTCGAGGGCCATGAGCACGCCGTGGGTCCAGGCATCGCTGGCGTCGTCCAGGGGGCTGGCGGGGGCGATGCGCTGTGCGTCGAAGCTGGCCTGCTGCCCGGCTTCCAGGCGCAACGCGGTAGTGGGGTTGGCCGCGGCACGCAGTTCCACCGCGTGTTCGAACACCCGCACTTCGCTGCGCCCTGCATGGCTGAACACGCTGAAACGGGTACCCAGGGCGCGCACGCAGCCTTGCGCCGAGTGCACCAGCAGCGGGCGGCGTGCCGGGTCGCTGGCGCTCTGCAACAGCAGCTCGCCGCGGTACAGGCGGATTTCCCGCAGTTCGCTGCCGTAGTGCACGTCCACCGCGCTGTCGGTGTTGAGGATCATCAGGCTGCCGTCGGCCAGCCGCAGCTCGCGGCGTTCGCCCTTGGCCGTGCGGTACTGGGCCATGCGCGAGGACAGCGGTTCGACCGCCAGCAGGCTGGCGCCGCCCGCACCGGCCATGAGCAGCAGGCCGAGGACCTTGTTCACCGCGCGGCGGCGGGCGCGGACATCGGCCAGCGCGGGCAGGGCGGTGTGCGGGGAGAGCAGTGCCAGGCGCTGCTGCAGCTGTTCCACCTGGCTCCAGGCTTCGGCGTGGCGCACATCCTGCGCCAGCCAGAGGCGCCAGGCCTTGCGCTCGTCCTCGCCGGTCGGATCGGCGCTCAGGTTGACGTACCAGGTGGCGGCGGCTTCGAGTACTTCGCGATCGAGCATGGCTCAGCCCTGGGCCAGCAGCAGGCACTGGGTGATCGCCCGAACCATGTGCTTCTTCACCGTGGTCACCGAGACCCCGAGGCGTTCGCCCACCGCCACGTAGCTCAGGCCTTCCAGTTGCACGGCGAGGAAAATCCCGCGGGTGCGTTCGCCGAGCTCGTCGAGCATGGCGTCGATGGCGGTCAGGGTCTCGATGATCAGCAGGCGGGTTTCCGGGGAGATGTCCACGGCTTCCGGGCGCAGGGCCAAGGCATCGAGATAGGCCTGTTCCACGGCGTTGCGGCGGAAGCGGTCGATCATCAGCGCGCGGGCGATGGCGCTGAGGTAGGTGCGCGGCTCGCGGATCGCCTCGACATTGCGCGCGGCAAGGACACGGACGAAGGTGTCCTGGGCCAGGTCCGCGGCATCGCTGGAATTGCCCAGGCGCGTGCGCAGCCAATGGTTCAGCCAGCCGTTGTGTTGCTGGAAGAGGTGGTGCAGGGCGGTGGGGTAGGATGCGGACATGGTGGCCAGAAATGGATATGAGAATGATTCTCTATATTTTTGGCTGAATCGGTGGGAGATAACAAGATGTTGCTGGCGGCGAGGTCTGCTTCGATTGTTCGTGCCTCATCGCTGCATGGGTATTTACACAAATTTGAAGGCTTGCCGAGGAACCGCATCAAGACCGCCAGGTGTCTGTCTTGAATCTTGCCGCGCTCTGAAGATCGAGCGCCGCCCGCGCGGCGCATCGCGGATGAATCCGCTCCCACATTTGTTGCAACGTGCCATGGCCTGTGGGATTTGGGTTGTCAGCCTTTGTTTTTTCGGCGATGTATCGCGGGGAGGCTGTTGGGTACGACTCGGTATCGCGTCGAACCAACAAGGCGGTCAACCATGGCCTGACAGACATAGGCACGTTGCAACCGATGTGGGAGCGGATTCATCCGCGATGCGCCGCGCGGGCGGCGCTCGATCTTGAGGACGCTGCAGGGCTCAAGGCAGGCACCTGGCGGCCTTCATGCAGTTTCCCGCCAGACCATCAAATCTGCACAAGACGATCACCGCCGAAAACACAGTACTTTCGAGGTCAGCCTCTGGCACACCTCATCCCGCTGATTGGTGGTCAGCGACTGCACCACCACCATCCCCCGATCCGGCTTCGAGCGCGACGGGATGATCTCCAGCACGGTGCTGGTGACCTTGAGCACATCCCCCGGCCGGGTCGCCTGCGGCCAACTGATCTCACCGCCGGCGCCGATCACCCCGCGGGCCAGGGGCAGGCTCTGCACCAGCAGCTTCATGGTGATCGCCGCGGTGTGCCAGCCGCTGGCGGCCAGGCCCTGGAAGAAGCTGTCCCGCGCAGCTTCCGCATCGGTGTGGAACGGCTGCGGATCGAACTGCGTGGCAAAGGCGATGATCTGTTCGGCATCCAGCGCATGGCCGTCGCTGACGAACACATCGCCGACTGTCAGGTCATCCAGATACACGGGCGCTGCGGTCATGGTTTTCTCCTGGAACGGTTTCGAGTCGTCCGATATTCAACCCAGATGGCTTGGCAAGCAAATCGTCATGCCTATAATGCGAACCACTTTCATTCGCGTGTCTGTCCCCGTCATGTCCGAATCCTCCTCCAATCCCGAGCTGATCGGGGCCCTGGCCCTGCACTACGATGACCTGGTCGCCTATATCCGCCGGCGCTTCCAGGGCAGCCAGTTCGCCCGCGAGGTAGTCCATGACGTGTGCCTGCAATTGCTGGAGAAACCGCCGCAGCAGCCGGTGAAGCTGCCGTTCGCCTTCCTGCGCAAGGTGTCCTTCAACAAGGCCATCGATCGTCGCCGCGCCGACCGCACCCAGGCTGCCCATATCGAATTCACCGCCGAGGTGCCGGACTGGCATGTCCACGACCTGGACGGCGCCGCCAGCCTCGATTTCGAGCAGCAGCTGCACGCCCTGCTGGCGATCGTCGAGGCGCTGCCGGCGCGGGCGCGCCAGGTGTTCCTGCTGCACCGCATCCATGGCATGGCGCAGAAGGAGATCGCCGCCGAGCTGGGCATCTCGCTGAACATGGTCACCCAGCATTTTGCCCGGGCGATGCAGGCCATCGTGCGCGACTGGGAACCGGCACGCCGGGTGCTGGCGAAATGACCCGGCAGGACAAACCGGCCGGCGATGCCCTGACCCCCTTCGAGCAAGCCCTGCGCGACCGCGTGCCGTCCCGCGAGGCGCTGCTCGCCGAGGCCAAGGCGCAGACCGCGCGCCAGCGCCGGCGCAAGCAAACGCTGGGCGGCGGCCTGTCGCTGCTGGTGCTGGCGACGGGGCTGTGGTTCCTCGATCCGTCCTGGTACAGCGAGGACATCCGCGTCCCGGTGGGCAGCCGCGACAGCCGGCAACTGGCCGACGGCAGCACGCTGATCCTCGACAGCGCCAGCCACCTGCGCATCGAACACCGCCTGCGCAGCCGTCAGTTCGAGCTGTTCGAAGGCGAGGCGACCTTCACCGTGGCCCACGGCCCGCAGCCGTTCATTGTGCGCAGCCAGGGCGTGTCGGTGCGCGATATCGGCACCGTGTTCAACGTGCGCAGCGACAGCCGCGGGGTCGCCGTGGCGGTGGTCGAAGGCGAGGTGGAGGTGTCCAGCCAGGCTTCCCGCGCCAGGCGCATGCAGGCCGGACAACTGATGTTGGCCAACGCACGCCAGTTCAGCGCGATCGGCAGCGTGGACCCGGCGCGGATTACCGCCTGGCAGCAGGGCAAGCTGCGCTTCGACGGCACGCCGCTGCGCGAGGTGATCGTCGACCTGCAACGCTACCGTCAGGCGCCGATCCGTCTGCTCGATGCCCGGGTCGGCCAGCTGCGCCTGTCCGGCGAGTTCGACAGCGCTGCGGTGGAGGCGCTGCTCGATGGTCTGCCGGCGATCCTGCCGCTGAGCCTGGCGCGGGACAGCGATGGCAGCGTTACGATTCGGGCGCGCTAACGGAAAAGAGAATATTTTTCATTTCACACCTCAACATTTGTCCGCTGTCATTCGCCACTCCCTGTGAAGGTCACTTTCGAACCTGCATCTGGGGAGTCAAATGAGCACCATCGCATTCTCGCGCCGCCTGTCGCTGCTGGCCGCCGGCATCACCCTGGCTTCGACCCTGCACGCCCAGGAGGCGCAGCACGCCGTCAACCTGCCGGCGCAGCCACTGGACCAGGCGTTGAACGCCCTTGCCGGGCAGACCGGTGCGCGCATCCTGTTCGCCACCGACAGCGCCGAAGGCCTGCAAGCGCCCGGCGTGAGCGGCGACCTCAGTGTGGAACAGGCGCTGCAGCGACTGCTGCGGGGGACGCGGCTGAAGGTGCAGAAGACCGCCGATGGCAGCTACCTGGTGTCCCTGCCCACAGCGGCCGACAGCGCCGCGGTGGAACTGGGCGCCACCAGCGTCAATGCCAGCAACCTCGGCGCCACCAGCGAGCACAGCGGTTCCTACACCACCGGCAGCATGAGCAGCGCCACCAAGCTGGCCTTGAGCCCGCGGGAAACCCCGCAGTCGGTCAGCGTGGTCAGCCGCCAGCGCATCGAGGACCAGGCCATGACCACCCTGGGCGATGCGGTGAAGTACAGCACCGGCCTGACCGTGACCAAGTGGGGCGGCGAGCGCGAACGCTACAACTCCCGCGGCTTCCAGCTGAACAACCTGATGGTCGACGGGATTCCCGTGCAGTACGACGAGGCCAGCCTGTCCACCGGCCTGCTGGCGATGTACGACCGGGTCGAGGTGGTGCGTGGCGCCTCTGGGCTGATGGAAGGCGCCGGTTCCCCGGGCGGCTCGATCAACCTGGTGCGCAAGCGCCCGACCAGCGTGTTCCAGGGCAGCATCACCGGCGGTGCCGGCAGCTGGGACAACTACCGCAGCGAACTGGACCTGAGCGGGCCGTTGAATGCCACGGCCAGCCTGCGTGGCCGTACCGTGCTGTCGCTGCAGGACAAGAATTCCTTCATCGACGACTACCAGAGCCGCCGCAGCCTGGTCTACGGCGTGCTCGAAGGTGACCTCGGCGACGACACCACGGTCAGCCTCGGCGCGAGCTGGAGCCAGGACAACAACCCCGGCGCCGACTGGAATGGCCGCGGCACCCACCCCGATGGCAGCTTCCTCGACATTCCGCGCTCGCGGCGCATGAGCCCGAACTGGTCGTACTGGGACAAGGACACCCGCACGGTCTTCGCCGACATCACCCAGCGCTTCGCCAACGGCTGGACCGGCAAGTTCGCCGCCACCGCGCTGAAGAGCCAGATGGACATGTTCGGCTCCTACCTGTATCGCCCCGACGAGACGGCCCGGGATCTCGGCTTCGGCTATGGCAAGTACCACTACGAGAACACCCAGACCAGCCTCGACGGCTATGCCAGCGGGCCGTTCAGCCTGTTCGGGCGGACCCATGAACTGGTGGTGGGCGGTAGCTATCGCAACCAGGACATCGACGACGGCCCTGGCGGCTGGCCGATGGGTGGGGTGTACGAGTTCGATCCGCTGAGCTTCGATGGCAAGGCGGTGCCCAAGCCGGCGATCAGCTACGCCTGGTCGCGGGACGGCGAGGTCAAGCAGTCCAGCGTCTACCTCACCGCGCGCTTCAGCCTGAGCGAGCGCCTCAAGCTGGCCACCGGCGGGCGCCTGGACTGGTACGAGTACAGCGTGACCACCCACTCCGGTGACTGGACCGGCCACGACGACTACAAGGCCACCCGTGAATTCACCCCCTACCTCGGCTTCACCTACGACCTGAACGACACCTACACCGCCTACGCCAGCTGGACGCGCATCTTCAACCCGCAGAACTACAGCACCGCCGGCGGCGGCCTGCTCGATCCGCAGGAGGGCAGCAACTCCGAGATCGGCCTCAAGGGCGAGTACTTCGACGGCCGCCTGAATGCCAGCGTGGCGCTGTTCCAGATCGACCTGGAGAACCTGCCGCAACTGCTCGACAGCCAGGCCTGCGACGGTCGCGAATGCTACGCCTCGGCCGGTGAAGTGCGCAGCCGCGGGATCGAGTTCGAAGTGAACGGCGAGGTCCTGCCGGACTGGCAGGTCTCGGCGGGGTATACCTACAACTACGCCAAGCACCTGAAGCGCTCCGACTACAGCCCGATCGGCACCCTCTCCAGCGGTGATCGCTACGCCACCAACCTGCCGCTGAACCTGTTCAAGCTGGCCACCAGCTACCGCCTGCCGGGAGACCTGAACCGCTGGCGCGTGGGCGGCGGCCTGCATGTGCAGAGCGATATCTACACCAGCGCGGGGATCGAGCAGGGCGGCTATGCGGTGACCGATCTGTTCGCCAGCTACGACGTCGACCGGCACCTGACGCTGAGCCTGAATGCCAACAACGTGTTCGACCGCGACTACTACTCCAGCATCATGACCACGGTAGGCGGCAACTTCGTCGGTGATCCGAGGAACTATATGGTGACGGCCAAGTACCGGTTCTGATCCGCCAGTTGTTCAGTCACTGTTCTTGCGGGCCTCATCGCGGGCAATCGGAA
This sequence comes from Pseudomonas sp. zfem002, assembly GCF_032621685.1. Classification (NCBI taxonomy): domain Bacteria; kingdom Pseudomonadati; phylum Pseudomonadota; class Gammaproteobacteria; order Pseudomonadales; family Pseudomonadaceae; genus Pseudomonas; species Pseudomonas sp. zfem002. The sequence goes on from NZ_JAVYJH010000027.1 coordinate 88,688, forward strand.
CGCCGCCCGGCCCGCTCCCACAAGGTCCGCAGCCACACCGAACCCTGTGGGAGCGGGCATTGCCCGCGATGACGCCCGCAAGCCGACCGAGTCAGGTCCGGTCCACCAGCCTGATGCTGTCCCGCCCCCCACGCTTGGACTCGTACAGCGCCGCGTCGCTCTGCTCGATCAGCGTCGCCAGGCTGGCCGGCGGCTGCTCGAAGAGGTTGGCGCCGATGCTCAGGGTCACCGGTCGTGGGGTATTGAAGGTGCTGACGGCTTCCTGCTGGAACTGCTCGCGCAGGGCGCTGCCGAGGGCGACGATGCCTTCGCGGGAGGCATGGCCGAGGAGGATCAGGAACTCGTCGCCACCCAGGCGCGCGGCTAGCGCCTCCTCGGGCAGGCGCTGCATGATCATCTCGCTCAGGCTCACCAGCAGACGGTCCCCGGCCGCGTGGCCGTGGAGGTCGTTGATCAGCTTGAAGTTGTCGATATCGATCAGCAGCAGGGCGCCCGGTTGCTGCGCCGAGACGTTCTCCAGCAGACGCGGTGCGCGGACTTCCAGGGCGCGGCGGTTGTACAGGGCGGTCAGCGGGTCGCGGGCGGCGAGGCGGGCGATGCGCTTCTCGCGGCGGTAGCGTTCGCTGCCGGTCATCGACAGGGCGATCAGCATCAACGCCACGGCACCTTCGACCAGCGACACCTGGATGATCTCGCCGCGGAACGAAGCCAGGTCGAGCAGGGTGCCGGGCATCACCGCGAGCAGCGCCTTGAGGCAATAGAAGGCGCCATGGCCGAGCATCACGTAGCGCAACTGCACGGCGCCAATGCTCAGCGACTTGCCATGGGGGCGCAGGAGCAGACTGGCGCGCAGGGCCAGCACCCCAACCAGCCCGGCGTTGGCGAAGGTCATCACGTTCGACCACCAGGGCGCGTCGGGCAGCGCCAGCAGCGCGGCCCAGAGCACGAAGATCAGGTACCAGGCGCGCGACAGGCGGGTCTCGGTGAAGCGCGCGACACCCAGCAGGAACAGCCAGTGGGCGGTGACCAGCAAACCGTTGGCGAACCAGATGCCGAGCAGCAGCAGGCCGTTCATGCGCATCAGCGCCAGGGTCGAGCCGATGCTGATGGTGGCGAAGCCGGCGCTCCAGAACAGCAGGGAGGATTCGCGCACGCTGCGCCATTCCACGGCCAGATAGGCGGCGGCGGTCGCGGCGAGCACGATGCTGAGCACCAGCAGGGTAGGTGGATCGAGCGTCATGGACTGACGGGCCTTTCTTGTTGACGACGGAATGGGCGGGATTGTAAGCGGTTGAAACGTTTTTCGGAGCACTGCGCTGCGTTTCATCTGCACCCCCTGTAGGAGCTGGCTTGCCTGCGAAGGACCGYSYRGGACCGCTGCGCGGTCCTTCGCAGGCAAGCCAGCTCCTACAGATGAAAAAGGGGCGCCTGTGCGGGCGCCCCTTCTTTTCAGCTCATGAACCCATCAGGCCCACGGACGATCACCGTTCTCGTCCTTGACCCGGGTCGGCAGACCCATCACGTCGAGGGCGTGGAGGAACGGCTCGGCCGGCAGCTCTTCGACGTTGACCATGCGCTGCACGTCCCACTGGCCACGGGCGACCAGCAGGGCCGCGGCCACCGGCGGCACGCCGGCGGTGTAGGAGATGCCCTGGCTGTCGGTCTCGGCGTAGGCTTCTTCGTGGTCGGCCACGTTGTAGATGAAGACTTCGCGCGGCTGGCCGTCCTTGCTGCCCTTGACCAGGTCACCGATGCAGGTCTTGCCGGTGTAGCCCGGGGCCAGCGAGGCTGGATCCGGCAGCACGGCCTTGACCACTTTCAGCGGCACCACTTCCAGGCCTTCGGCGGTCTTCACCGGTTGCTCGGAGAGCAGGCCGAGGTTCTTCAGCACGGTGAACACATTGATGTAGTGCTCGCCGAAGCTCATCCAGAAACGCACGTTGGGCACGTCGAGGTTCTTCGACAGCGAGTGCACTTCATCGTGGCCGGTGAGGTAGAGGTTCTGCGAACCGACCACCGGCAGGTCGTCGGTACGCTTCACTTCGAACATGGTGTTGCTGGTCCACTGGCTGTTCTGCCAGCTCCATACCTGTCCGGTGAACTCACGGAAATTGATTTCCGGATCGAAGTTGGTGGCGAAGTATTTGCCGTGGGACCCGGCATTGACGTCGAGAATGTCGATCGAGTCGATGCGGTCGAAATACTGTTGTTTCGCCAGCGCCGCGTAGGCGTTGACCACACCCGGGTCGAAACCGACGCCGAGAATGGCCGTGATGTTCTTCTGCTGGCACTCTTCGAGGTGTTTCCACTCGTAGTTGCCGTACCAGGGCGGGGTCTCGCAGATCTTGCCCGGTTCTTCGTGGATCGCGGTGTCCAGGTAGGCGACACCGGTATCGATGCAGGCACGCAGCACCGACATGTTGAGGAAGGCGGAACCGACGTTGATCACGATCTGCGATTGAGTCTCGCGAATCAGCGCCTTGGTCGCCTCGACATCGAGGGCATTGAGCGAAAAGGCCTGGATGTCGGCGGGTACCTTGAGGCTACCCTTGGCCTTGACGCTGTCGATGATGGCCTGGCATTTGGAGATGTTCCGCGACGCAATCGCAATACGACCGAGCTCGTCGTTGTGCTGCGCGCACTTGTGGGCCACCACCTTGGCGACACCTCCTGCACCAATGATAAGAACGTTCTTCTTCAATTCTCTATCTCTCCTTATCTGCCAGCTCAGGAAAGGCTGGACAGGTAGTCTTCGAAACCGAACTCACGAACCAGCTCGACGCTACCGTCGAGTTGTTTCACTACGATGGACGGCATTTTCAGGCCGTTGAACCAGTTTTTCTTGACCATGGTGTAACCCGCGGCGTCGACGAACGACAGCCGATCGCCGATGGCCAGCGGACGATCGAATGGGTACTCGCCGAAGATGTCGCCGGCCAGGCACGACTTGCCGCAGACCATGTAGGTGTGCTCGCCGTCGTTGGGGGCCATCTTGGCGTTGAGGCGGTAGATCAGCAGGTCGAGCATGTGCGCTTCGATCGAGCTGTCGACCACGGCAAGGTGCTTGCCATTGAACAGGGTGTCGAGGACGGTGACTTCCAGCGAGGCGCTGTTGGTGATCGCCGCTTCGCCCGGCTCCAGGTAGACCTGCACGCCGTAGGTTTCGGCGAACGACTTGAGGCGTTCGCAGAAGGCGTCCAGGGCATAGCCGTCGCCGGTGAAGTGGATGCCGCCGCCGAGGCTGACCCATTCGACCTTGTGCAGCAGGTGGCCGAAGCGTTCCTCGATGGTGCCGAGCATCTTGTCGAACAGGCCGAAGTCGCCGTTCTCGCAGTTGTTGTGGAACATGAAGCCGGAGATCTGCTCGATCACGCCTTCGACCTTGACCGGGTCCCATTCACCGAGGCGGCTGAACGGACGCGCCGGGTCGGCCAGCAGGTAGTCGGAGCTGCTCACCTGCGGGTTGACCCGCAGACCGCGGACCTTGCCTTCGGACTGCTCGGCGAAGCGCTGCAGCTGGCCGATGGAGTTGAAGATGATCTTGTCGCAGTTGGCGAGCATCTCCTCGATCTCGTCGTCGGCCCAGGCCACGCTGTAGGCGTGGGTCTCGCCGGCGAACTTCTGGCGACCGAGCTTGAGCTCGTAGAGCGAGGACGAAGTGGTGCCGTCCATGTACTGCTGCATCAGGTCGAACACCGACCAGGTGGCGAAGCACTTGAGTGCCAGCAGGGCCTTGGCACCGGATTTCTCGCGCACGTAGGCGATCTTTTCCAGGTTGCCCAGCAGCTTTTGCTTGTCGATGAGGTAGTACGGGGTCTTGATCACTTCGAGGCTCCAGGTAGGCCAGCCAAAAAAAGAGCCGCATTGTGCCCGTACTCGATACATATCGAAAGGGCGGGATGCGCTTTTTGCGCTGTCAATGAGCCGGCTGCCTGCCGTGCTGGCGTTTGGCCGGGTGTCGGGTTGCAAAAATGTTACGCGAGCTGGGCTGGATTGGGTGGACCGCCGGGAAGATGGGGCCCGAAAGGCAAAGCAGATCCCGCAGGCAACGAGACCGATATTAATAGCAGCGCATTACCGCCAAGTGACTAGCCGGTCATTGATCCAGGTCGCCTCGGCGCACCGAGTTCCACCGGCTTGACGAGCGTCAAGCCACGCCGGCCGCGAGCGCGCTAGTCTGCCGGGCACAATGAGGCCCCGACATGATCTATCCCGTTCTGCTGACCCTGCATCTGTTCGCCGCCATCGTGTTCATCGGCACGGTATTTTTCGAAGTGCTGTTCATCGGCGGGATCCGCCAGCAACTGCCGGACCGGCTGATGATGATGCTCGAGCACGCCATCGGCCAGCGTGCCCGCCGGCTGATGCCCTGGGTGCTGCTGGTGCTGTTCGGGGCCGGGGCGGGCATGGTCCGCGAACGCTACCTGGCGCAACTGGCGGCACCGCTGGACTCGCCGTTCGGCACCTTGCTCGGTCTGAAGATCCTGGTCGCGATCAGCGTGCTCGGGCACTTCGTCACGGCGTTGTGGCTGTTTCGCAGCGGGCGCATGACGGCGGCGGCGGTGCGCTTCATCCACGCCAGCGTCTTTACTCATCTGTTGTTGATCGTGCTGCTGGCCAAGGGCATGTTCTATCTGAGCTGGTGAACCGGGGGAGCCCGCCATGCAAGTGATCGACCGCAAGAAAGCCATGGCGATCGCGCCGCTGTGGCGCCTGGCGTTTCGCCCGTTCTTCCTCGGCGGCAGCCTGCTTGCGCTGCTGGTGCTGCCGCTGTGGCTGGTGGCCCTGGGCGGCAAGCTGCAATGGACGCCCGCCGGCGGCTGGCTGGCCTGGCACCGGCATGAACTGCTGTTCGGCTTTGGCCTGGCGATCGTCGCCGGCTTTCTGTTGACCGCGGTACAGACCTGGACCGGCCAGCCGGGCCTCAGCGGCAAGCGCCTGGCGGCCCTGGCCCTGCTCTGGCTGGCGGGGCGCCTGGCCTGGCTGGGGGCGGCACCCTGGCCGTTGCTGGTGCTGCTGGAACTGGGTTTTCCGCTGCTGCTGGCGGCGATCATGGGCCGCACCTTGTGGAAGGTCCGCCAGCAGCGCAACTACCCGCTGGTGGCGCTGCTGCTGTTACTGACCCTGGTAGATGGCATCGCCCTGGCCGGCGTGGTCCAGGGCAACGATGGCTGGCAACGCCAGGGTGTGCTCGGCGGGTTGTGGCTGGTGGCGGCGATGATGGGCCTGATCGGCGGCCGGGTGATTCCGTTCTTCACCCAGCGCGGACTGGGCCGGGCGACGGCGGTGCAGCCCTGGGCGTGGCTGGACTGGCTGCTGCTGGGCGGTGCGGCGCTGGTCGCGGTGTTGTACGCCACGGGCCCGGCGCTGCTGCCTCATGCGCCGGTTGGCGGGCTGTTCGCCGCGCTGGCGCTCGGGCATGGCGTCCGCCTGCTGCGCTGGCAGGATCGCGGCCTGTGGCGGGTACCGCTGCTGTGGTCGCTGCACCTGGCCTATGCCTGGCTGGTGGTGGCCTGCGCGGGCATGGCGCTGTGGCATTTCGGTGTGGCGCTGAACCCGAGCCTGGCCGTGCACTGCCTGACGGTGGGCGGCATGGCCGGGCTGATCCTGGCGATGATCGCCCGGGTCAGCCTCGGCCATACCGGACGCCCGCTGCAGCCGCCCAAGGGTATGACCCTGGCCTTCGTCCTGCTCAACCTGGCCGGGCTCGCCCGGGTGCTGCTGGTGCCGCTGCATACCCAAGTCGGTCTGGGGCTGGCGACGCTGTGCTGGACCCTGGCGTTCGGACTGTTCATCCGCGGCTACGCGCCGATGCTGGTGCGGGCGAGGGTGGACGGGCATCCCGGCTAGATCGACGACGCAGTGCGGCCAGTCGCCATTCTTCGCGCTGTGCCGGGATCATTGTGCAGGACAGTACCTGGCTGCCGGGGTGTCCATATGCCATCATGGCCAGCATGCTGGTCTACCCCCTCCTTTATGCCTTACTGTTCACGGAAGAATTCTGCCTATGACCCAGTCCCTCACGCACCAGGGGCAGATGCCGAGCGGTCTGGTGACGCCTGATATCGTCGTTGCCAGCGTTGATGTCGCTACCTTGCTTGGCGCAAAGCCGATCCTTGGCAGTGATGGGAGTCCGATCAGGGGGCGCCTGATCATTCCCGAATACCAGCGTCCCTATCGCTGGCAGGTCAAACACCTGCAACGCCTGCTCCGCGACCTCAGTGAGTATTTCTCGCCGTCTGCCGACGCAGTGTCTGCAACGCACGATTTCTACCTGGGCAGCATCATTCTCCATCAGTCACGCCCGCCGCACATGCGCTCCGACATCCTCAGCATCATCGATGGCCAGCAGCGCCTGGTAAGCCTGGCGTTGCTGGCATTTGTGCTGAACCAGCGTGATCTTGCCAGAGGCATCGAACTGACCTCTCCAGAGTCCCAGGCATGCGCTCTGCACAATCTGCGCTGGCTCGAGCAACAGCCGTTGCCGGCGGTGGATTTTGCAAAGGTGAACATCACCCTGGTGGTTACCCGCAGTGAGGATGATGCTTATCGATTCTTCGAAACCCAGAATACCGGCGGGGTCCGGCTCGACGGTCCGGCGATTTTGAAGGCCTATCATCTACGGGGAGTGCCGCAGCAGGAACAGGACAATCAAGCGCGTCGCTGGGAGGCCTGGGGAAGCCTGGACGGGACAGTGGATGCCCTGATGAAGGCGCGCCATTGGCAACGGCTCAAGTGGCGCAGTCTTGCCAGTCATCGCCAACTGCAACGCATACGTGAAGAGATCGTCGCGGAACTGGCCGAGCGTACTGGACAGGGACAGGACATTGCCTATCGGACTGCCCGGGTCTGCCACAGGGAGCAAGGCCAATGTCTGCAGATCGACAGCGGATACGCCATGCGTCAGCCGCTCAATGCGGGCACCAATGCCATTCACTACGTCGACTACTTCCATTCGTTGCGCCGTGCATTGCTTGTTCGGCGTGATGAACCGGGTCTAGCCCCTTTTCATGAGTTCTACGACAACCTGGTGGTGCAGGCCAATGGCAGCGAATTCCTGCGCAAGCTGTTTGATTGCGCGGTGTTGTTGTACGTCAGCCAGTTCGGTCGAGGCGGATTGCTGGAGACCGCGTACTGGCTGTTCAGGGTGATTTTCTCGCCACGGCTGACCAATGAAAAAGCTGTGCGTGAGAGCACGGCGCAAAGTTTCGCCGAGCACAATCCTGTGCTGGACTGGATCGTCTCCAGCTACACCCACGCGGAGTTGATCGAGACGTTGCAGGACTTCAGTTATGTCGCTTCCAGGAGGCTGGATGCCAATAGCGTGAAGTACAGGTTCGTGTGTGCGGTGCAGACGTATTTTTCAATGAGTCCACTAACCGCCGGTGAAGCATTGCCGTCCGATTTTGACAGTGAGCTCAAGCAGGCGATCCGGCGCAAACTCCATAACAATGCTGTCAGCCCCGCAGGTGGGAAATGAACGAACGTGTACTTTCCTATGTGCAGACGCCTGCACTGCTGTGCGCTGCCGAAATCACCCTGGTCATTCCCAGCTACCAGCGACCCTACGTCTGGCCAAGTGAGGACGTTGTCGAGTTGCTGGACCAGATCATGCAGGCCTGCGACGCCGCTCAGCCGCATTACTACATCGGGACCATCCTGACTTCCGTCGTTGCACCTCGCGATTCGACAGGGGGCAACACCGTTTACGAAGTCATCGATGGCCAGCAACGCATGACCAGCCTGATGTTGCTGGCACTCGCACTTGCCGAGGTAGCACCAGACACTGAATTGGCAAACTTCATCGTCTGGAACAAGCAGCCACGACTGACCTTCGCCATTCGTGATGAAGTGCAGCGGCAGTTCGCCGCATGGGCGGGGCTTGAGGGGGAAGAGCGAACAGTCACCTCGGAGATCGATGACGCCTACATCAAGCATATTGTTGCGGCGCGAAAGGCACTTTCCGATCACCTGGCGCAGGTGCGTCGCGAGCGAAACAAGGCTTACCTGGCCGAAGTCGCCGGGTTCATCCATTCGAATGTTCGCTGGGTGAACAACATCATGCCCGCGGGCATGGACCTGAATCGACTGTTCTCGACCATGAACAACAGCGGTGTTCAGCTCGAGCACAGCGACATCCTCAAGGCGCGGCTGCTGGCTGCGATCGGAACGCAGAAGCAGCGCTACGACGCGATCTGGCAGGCCTGCGAAAACATGAGCGACTTTTTCGAGCGCAATGTGCGCAAGGTATTCCCGACTGCTGACTGGAAGCGTCTTGGACAGAATGACCTGGCCGAACACTGCACCGCGACCTTTCCCCTGGCGCGCAGTACTGGCAAGGATTCAGCGGCGCTGACGATTGCCCAGTTGGCGAAATCCCCGGAGCTGGATGCGCAATCATCTGAAGTTGTCCAGGAGCCCAGGCAGAACTGTCGCCCGATCATCAGCTTTGCTCTGTTGCTGATGCACGCTCAGCGCATCTTTCTGCATCAGCAACAGCAGAGCGATGTCGAGGTGCGTCTGCATGAAAGCCGGCTCAATGACTACTTTGCCGATTTCATCGATCAGGTTACCGAGAAGCAAGCCAAGGCCTTTATCGAATGCCTGTGGACGGTGCGTTATCAGTTCGACCTCTGGGTGGTGAAATGGCTTGCAGAGGCTGACAGCACGGTTGCGAATCTGCGCCTGACCAATGTCAACAGAAGCAAGCTGGATGATGGCTGGCGCCTGGTGCGCACCCGGCTGGAAAGCAGTGACCTGAGCCAGCTTCAGAGTGTGCGCAATTTCACCGGCGAGCGAAGCGCGCAATATTGGTTGACTCCCTTTCTTGGTGCTCTGGTCGCCGGCAAGGCCAGGACCCAGGCACAGGTTCTGAAGTTGCTTGAGCGTATCGACAATCAACTGTCCCTGGCGCAAGAAAGTCAGAAGGAGGCCAGCTTCAAACTGCTGAGTGGCGATACCCTTGCCATGCGCGGCATCGACAGTGTGATAGCCGACTTGAACAAGCCTGGCGGCACTCGCTTCGAACATTACTGGTTCCAGAAGCTGGAATACATCCTGTGGCGTGAGCGAGACCGCTTCGGCACATATGATGCTGCAAAGCTTGCGACCTACCGGATCACTTCGAAGAACTCGATAGAGCACGTTCACCCGCAACGTGAAGAGTTCGGTGTCGAACTGGCCAAGGAGCACCTCGACAGTTTTGGCAATCTGGTGTTGCTCAGCCCCAGTGAAAACTCTTCGTACAGCAACCAGCGAGTCGGCAAGAAGCGCGAGGACTTCAAGGGCAAGCCGCGCTACGACTCTCTCAAGCTCGCGCACATTTTCAGCGGCAAGGCCGACATGAACTGGGATGTGCCCGACATCGCCCGGCACCAGGCCAGGATGCTCGATCTGATCCGAAATCACTACGCCACGACGGGGGGCTGAAGGCCGCCGTCAAACCGACGGGACTGACCATGTCGCTCGGCAATCCGCTGATGAGCCTGTCTCGACAGAGCCGTCAGGGCTCATCGCCGAGCAATGGTCGATCACTGGTCCTTGCATCCGCGCCAATCTCGAAATACTGTATGGATATTCAGTATTCGGGAAGCCTTCCCCATGCAACTCATCGCCAAGCTCGGCATCCTCGCCGACGCCGCCAAGTACGACGCCTCGTGCGCCAGCAGTGGTGCCCCCAAGCGCAGCTCGAAGGGCCGCGACGGGCTTGGCGCGACCAATGGCATGGGCATCTGCCACAGCTACACCCCGGATGGCCGCTGCGTGTCGCTGCTCAAGGTGCTGCTGACCAACTTCTGCCTGTACGACTGCCAGTACTGCGTCAACCGCCGCTCCAGCAATGTCCCGCGGGCGCGCTTCAGCCCCGAGGAAGTGGTGCGCCTGACCCTGGATTTCTATCGGCGCAACTGCATCAGCGGGCTGTTCCTCAGTTCCGGGATCATCCGCTCGGCGGACTACACCATGGAGCAACTGGTGCGGGTCGCCCGGCTGCTGCGCGAGGAGCACGGCTTTCGTGGCTACATCCACCTCAAGACCATCCCCGACGCCGATCCGTTGCTGATCGAGGAAGCCGGGCGCCTGGCGGATCGCCTCAGCGTCAATATCGAGCTGCCCAGCGATGCCAGCCTCAGGCGCCTGGCCCCGGAAAAGCAGGTAAGCAGCATCCGCCAGGCCATGGGCACCATCCACCGGGGCCAGCAGGCGGTGGCCGGCGAGGCGCGGGCGCCGCGCTTCACCCCGGCGGGGCAGAGCACGCAGATGATCGTCGGTGCCGATGCCTCGGACGACCGCACCATCCTGCGCAATGCCGAGTCGCTGTATCAGGGCTATGGCCTCAAGCGCGTGTACTACTCGGCGTTCAGCCCGATCCCGGACAGCCCCGACAGCGTGCCGCTGGCGGCGCCACCGCTGTTGCGCGAGCACCGCCTGTACCAGGCCGATTTCCTCATGCGCGGCTATGGCTACAAGGCTGGCGAACTGCTCAGCGAGGCGAACAACCTGGCCCTGGATATCGATCCCAAGCTGGCCTGGGCGCTGTCCCATCGCGAGGTCTTTCCGGTCGATGTCAACCGCGCCGAGCCGGCCCTGCTGGCGCGGGTGCCGGGCATCGGCCTGCGCAGCGTGCAGCGTCTGGTGGCGCTGCGCCGCGAACGGCGGGTGCGCTACGACGACCTGATCCAGCTGCGCTGCGTGCTGGACAAGGCGCGGCCGTTCATCGTCACCAGCGACTATCGTCCGGTGCTGGGGGAGATGCGCAGCGGTCTGCTCCGCGCTCGTCTGCGTGAGCCGCAGGCACCGCTGCAGATGGGGTTGTGGGGATGATCGCCCTCGACTGCGACGACACCTTCGCCACCTGGCGCGACCAGGCGCGGGTACTGCTCGGGCATGGTATCGACCCGGCCGAGGTGAACTGGGGCCAGGGTCCGATCCAGGACCTGCTGGCCCTGCCCGATGCACTGCCGCAAGGGCCCGGCCCGTTCAGGGCGCGGGTGCCGGGGCAACTGCTGGAGCAGTTGCAGCTGGCTGCCCGCTATCGCGGTGAACAGCGCTGGAACCTGCTCTACGAAGTGCTCTGGCGCGTGGCCCATGGCGACCGTACCGCCATGCTCGCCGGCGACCGCCTGGGTAGCGAGCTGCAGCGGCGGATCAGACAGGTCACCCGCGAGGCCCATCACCTGCATGCCTTCGTGCGTTTCGTGCCATTGCCGACGCTGCTCGCCGAGCGCCTGCAGCTGGATCTGGTGGCCTTTCACGAACCGGCCCACGACATCCTCGAAAGCGCCAGCGGCCATTTCGCCGAACGCCTGGGGCGCCAGCGCTGGCTGATCGCGACCTCGCGCGATGGCATCCGCTATGACGGCGCGCAGTTCGATTACCGCCGCCAGTGTCCCGAGACGTGGCGGCAGTGGGCGCGGGAGGCGGACGACCCCGATGCCGATCTGTGGCTGACCTATTACCGCCACACCTTCAACCCGGCCCGGGTCAATCCCGACGCCTTGCGCCTTCATATGCCCGGGCGGTTCTGGCGGCATCTTCCGGAAGGGCCGTTGATCCCGCGGCTGGTGGGCCTGGCGCGCCAGGGCAAGCAGCGTGACGGGCAGGCGCAGGAGGTGGCGGAGCAGGGTGGCAAGAAAATCCGATATCCAGCGTCGCCACCAGTTCCGTAGGAGCGTGGCTTGCCCGCGAAGGACCGCATAGCGGTCCCAATTCCGGACAACCCCGTTCCGGGGACCGTGCTGTGGTCCTTCGCGGCGGTTCGGCGTCCCGACAAGCCGCGCTCCTACGAGACGATATTCACGAGGTAGTTTCCCATGCACAAAGCCGATCGCCTGTTCCAGCTGGTCAACCTCATCCGCGTGCACCAGCCGATCACCGCCGAGCGCCTCGCCGAGCGCCTCGGCGTGTCGGTGCGCTCGATCTATCGCTATATCGACGACCTGTCCCTGAGCGGTGTCCCGGTGTATGGCACCACTGGGGTCGGCTACGCCCTCGACGCCGCGTTCGAGATGCCGCCGCTGCGCCTGAGCCGCATCGAGGTGGATGCGCTGACCCTGGGCATGGAAATGCTCGCCGGCAGCGCCGACCCGCAACTCGCCGGCGCCGCGCGGACCCTGCTGAGCAAGGTCTCGGCCACAGCGCCGGAGCAACGCATCGAGCCGCGGCAAAGCCCGGTTCGTGCCCCGGGCAGCATCGATGCCACGACCCGCGGGCACCTCAGCACCCTGCGCCAGGCCATCGAGCACAAGCGCGTGCTGCAGATCACCTACACCAGCCTGGACGGCACTGTGTCGCACCGCCTGATCCAGCCCATCGGCCTGTTCTACTGGGGCGGCAAGTGGACCGTCGGCAGTTGGTGCAGTACCCGCGCGGCCTATCGCGATTTTCGCGTCGACCGCATCGCTTCGATCATCACCAGCGAAGCACCCTGGCACGACAGCCCGCAGATTGCCCTGCGCACCTACATGCGTCATCAATCGAGCCACGGGCGTACCGATAACACGCTGGCAGGATGACCTGCGGATCACGCCAGCAGTCTGGGCAGCGAGGACACCAGCAGGGCGACCCCCGAAGCGGTCAGCAGGCCGAGCACGATCTGGCGGAAACGGGCATCGCTGATGCCGAAGTACAGACGGGTGCCGAGAAAGCTCGGAATCAGCATGGCCGGGGCGACGACGGCGAACATCGGCCACATGTCGCGGGTGACGATGCCCGAGCCGAGGTAGGTGGCCATGGTCACCAGCAGCATCGACAGGTTGAAGTTCTGGATGATCGAGCGCTGGGCATCGCGCTCATAGCCGCGCAGGGTGCACCACAGGGTCGGCAGGGTGCCGGTGAAACCGCCCAGGCCGCTCATGATGCCGCCAGCGAAGCCGACGCCGCCATTGGCTACCCGACCGCCGAAGGCAATCACCGGCAGGCGCCTGGCCATCAGCATGATCGGGCACCAGACCACCAGCAGGGTGCCGAGAATGGCCTTGAAGCAGTCCATGTTCAGTTGCGGCAGCAGGGCCACGCCCAGCGGGATACCGAGCAGGCCGCCGAGGATGAAGGGCGCCAGTTGCCTGAAGTCGAAACCACGGCGCACCGAGAGGGCCGCGACCAACTGGCCGAGCAGGGCACCGAACACCGCCAGGGTTGCGGCCAGCCTGGGATCGAGGACCCAGGCCCAGAACGACATGGCCACCAGGCCGAAGGCGAAGCCGGACAGCCCCTGCACGAACCCCGCGACCGCGGCACCCAGGGCCACCACCAGATACATCGAATCCATCGTTACCCTCCTTGTCATCCGTCAGGTGCCAGCGCGGGCGCCATTATGAGTGGATGAAAGACGATGGGAGAAATTCCAACGGGGCATGTCGATATGACGAATCATCCCGTTGTCCTCTGCAACGGGTATTGGCCGGGCATCGCCCGAGCCTGAATGACAAGGCCGCACGAACCCGAAGGTTCGCGCGGCCTCGATTGCGCTACAGCTCAGTGCCGGTCAGCGTTTCTGCTCGTCCTTGCCGCCACCCTGGCGACCCGGTTGATCCATATCGGTCGAACGGTCGGGTTTGTTGTCGCCCGACATATCCTTGCCACGCTGACCGCCCTCGGCGGTGCGGTCGGTGCCGTGACGTTGCTCGCTGCCGGAAGTCTGGCCACCCTGGCGACCTTTTTCCCAGGCCTTGTCCTTGTCGCTACCGGTTCCGCCAGGCGTACCCGACGTCATGCCACCTTGTTTGCCACCTTGGTTGTCTTGATTGCCAGCCATGATCTTGTCCTCGATGCGGTTGACACAGCTTGGTCTGTGTTCAGTTTCGACGTCGCAGGCGGGAGGCGATGCTCAAAGCATTTTTGAACGATCGGACCAAGGGCGCTAAAGGACCGGTCGGGGGCATTTCGTGTGCAAGACAGCCTGTTGCCAGGGGCGTGCTGGGTGTCGGTTGCCCGTCGCCTCTGGCATCATCGCGCGCCAATCGAACATCGCTGCTGCCCACAAGGACCCTGCTGTCATGCGTGAACGGAAATCAGCCCGGCTCTTGATCGTCGACCCCGAGCAGCGGGTGCTGCTGTTCCACTTCGTGCACACCGACGATGCGCTGGCGGGGCGCTCGCACTGGGCCACGCCCGGCGGTGGCCTGGAGGAGGGCGAGAGCTTTCGCGAGGCGGCGATTCGCGAGTTGCGCGAGGAGACCGGTATCGAGGTCGCCGACGTGGGTGAACCGGTGGGCGAGCGGCGCTTCGTCATGCGCCTGCCCAGTGGCGAGGACGTCATTTCGATGGAGCTGTACTACAGCGTGCGGGCCACTTCGCAACAGCTCAGCCGCGACGGCTGGACCGCGCACGAGATGAAGGTGATGGCGGCGCATCGCTGGTGGTCGGTCGAGGAACTGCGCAGTACCACCGAGACGGTGTATCCGCAGCAGTTGCTGGAGATGCTGGAGCGTGCCCGTGATGCTTGAGGACAACGCCGCACCGCTGATCATCGATATGCAGAAAGGCATCGCCAACCCCGCGGGTGTCCGGCGCAACAATCCCGGCGCGGAGCAGCAGGTCGAAGCCTTGCTGCGAGCCTGGCGGGTGTCGCGGCGACCGGTGGTGCATGTGCGGCATATCTCGCGTGCGGCGGATTCGGTGTTTCGCCCGGGGCAGGTGGGGTGCGAGTTCCAGGAGGCGCTGGCGCCGCTGGGGGATGAGCAGGTGTTCGAGAAGAACGTGCCGGATGCCTTCGTCGCCTCGGGTCTGGAGCGCTGGCTGCATGTGCGCGGGATCCGCCAACTGGTGGTGTGCGGGGTGGCGACCAACAATTCGGTGGAGGCCACGGCGCGCACCGGCGGCAACCTGGGGTTCGAGGTCGTGGTGGTGGCGGATGCCTGCTACACCTTCGATCTGCTCGGGCGGGGTGGCCGGCGTTGGGCGGCGGAGGAGGTGCATGCTATGTCGCTGGACAACCTGGCGCTGGATTATGCGCGGGTGGTGGACACTCGGGATGTGTAGGAGCTGGCTCGCCTGCGAAGGACCGCAAAGCGGTCCCGGTTTGCGGCCGCTGCGCGCCCGTTTCGCGGGCAAGCCACGCTCCTACGGATTTGCTTCTGTAGGAGCGCGGCTTGCCCGCGAAACGGGCGCGCAGCGGCCGCAACATTGCATTCGATCTGGTAATCAGGACACAGCCACCCTGCGCAAGGTCTTGATCAGCAGCCCATACAACTGATCCACCGGCTTCGACCCCTGCGATGCCCGGCTGCGATACACCGCCACCTCCATCGGCTCCAGCGGGCCCAGGCCATGCTCGGCACCGAGGATTTCCAGATGCTCCGGCGCGCTGCAGCGGGTCAGTACCGCCACTGCCAGGCCACTTTCCACCGCCGCGATCTGCCCGGCCAGGCTGGAGCTGTTGTACACCACCCGGTAGTCCCGCCCCTGCAGGGCCAGTGAGTGAATTGCACAGCGCCGCGCCTGGCTGGTGCTTTCATAGGTGGCGATGGGCAGCGGATCACGGCGCCAGACATCGAACTGCGGCGAGCCGACCCAGACCATCGGCTCACGGAACAGCAGGGTGCCGCGCCGCGGATGATCGCGGGACACCAGGGCCAGGTCCAGGTCACCCTGTTCGATCCGGGGAATCAGCGAGGTGGACTGCTCGCAATCCAGCTCGATCTCCACCGCGCCATAGCGCAGGGCGAAACGCTTGAGCACCGGGGTCAGGTAGCGCGCAGCGTAGTCGTCCGGCACGCCGAGGCGGATCCGCCCGGTGAGTTCGTCGCCGTGAAAGGCGTTCTGCGCATCGCTGTGCAGGTCGAGAATGCGCCGCGCATAGCCCAGCAGCACCTGGCCATCGGCGGTGAGGTGCTGCTGGCGCGCATCGCGTACCAGCAACTGGCGACCCAGCGCCGCCTCCAGCTTCTTCAACTGCATGCTCACCGCCGATTGCGAGCGATGCACCTCGGGCGCGGCATTGGACAGCGAGCCGGTGTCCACCACGGCGACGAAACACTTGAGCCAGTCGATTTGCAGGTCCTGCACGGGCACGCTCCGTTGTATTCGATAAGCGAATAGGGTTGTCGCGTAATATGCGCTTTTCGCAATGCTGTGTCTGCGCGATAGTGGCCGGCGTCCGAATGCAGCGTTCGAGTAACCGCGGTCCGCCGGGCGGATCGCCAGAGAAGGAGAGGGATTGTGTCATCGGTTGCCAAGGGCTCCACGGAGCTGGGCTACAACGAGGTGTGGAACGGGTTCCGGCAATTGCTGCCGATCTCGATGTTCGTCGTGGTGTTCGGTCTGGCCTTCGGCCTGGCGGCGGCCCAGGTCGGGCTGGATTCGCCGACGATCATGTGGATGAGCACCCTGGTGTTCGCGGGCGCGTCGCAATTCGCCGCCCTCGATCTGTGGGGCGCGCAGGTGCCGTTGGTGCCGTTGATCGTCGCCGTGTTCGCCATCAATGCCCGTCACCTGCTGATGGGCGCGACGCTCTATCCCTGGCTGCGCGAGCTGCCGGTGGCGCGGCGCTACGGGATCATGCTGGTGGTCTCCGACGCCAACTGGGCGATGTCGATGCAGGCGCTGAGCGCCGGCAAGCCGGGCCTGGGCATTCTCTTCGGCGGTGGCCTGGCGCTGTGGTCGACATGGATTCTCGGCACCTGGCTCGGCCTGTACTTCGGCAACCTGGTCAGCGACCCGGTGAGCTGGGGCCTGGACATGGTCATGGGCTGCTTCCTGCTGTCGATGGTGGTGGGGGGCAAGAAGGACCTGCGCATGCTGCTGATCTGGGCGGTCGCCGCCGGTTCGGCGCTGCTCGCGTACCGGTTCCTGCCGGAGAACAGTCATGTGGTGGTGGGTGCCCTGGCCGGGGGCATTGTCGGTGCGGTGTGGATGGAGAAGCGCAAGGATGAACATTGAAACCAGCGGCCACGGCCCGCTCATTCTGGTCCTGATCATGGCGCTGGTGACCCTGGCGACGCGCTGGGGCGGGGTCTTCGTGATGTCCTTCGTGCCGATCAACTACCGCGTGCAGCAGTTCATCGGCGCCATGTCCGGCTCGGTGCTGGTGGCGGTGCTGACGCCGCTGGCGGTCAGTGGCGACAACGGCGCGCGGGCGGCGCTGGCGAGCACCGCGGTGGTCATGTTGCTGCTGAAGAAGCCATTGCCGGCGATTGCCGCGGGGATCGTCGCGGCGGCCTTGTTCCGGCATTTCTGAGCAATCTCCCGGGGCCTGCTGCACCGCACGGCGGCCCCGCGTGCCAACCGCTGGCTATCTGCCAACCTGCGATTATTCTTACAGCTGCGTGCAACGCGAGGCCGTCCGCCTGTTCCCCGGGCCCGGCGCAGTCCGTATCCGATGTCATCAGCCTTTCGAATGGCCAGAGTGGGTGTGGAAACTTCAGCGGGATGCTCCGGCCTACAAGAACAAGACGGAGAACCTTCATGGCGGTCATCAGCGGCACTTCATCCCCGGGCAGCACGTCCGGCAAGAACATCACCCACGACGAGCGCAAGGTCATCTTCGCCTCGTCCCTGGGCACGGTCTTCGAATGGTACGACTTCTACCTGTACGGGTCCCTGGCGGCGATCATCGCCAAGCACTTCTTCGCCGGGGTCAATGAAACCACCGCGTTCATCTTCGCCCTGCTGGCCTTCGCCGCCGGTTTCGCGGTACGGCCGTTCGGCGCCATCGTCTTCGGACGCCTGGGCGACATGATCGGGCGCAAGCACACCTTCCTCATCACCATCATCATCATGGGCGTGTCCACCGCGGTGGTCGGCATCCTGCCCAGCTACGCCAGCATCGGCGTGGCGGCGCCGATCATCCTGATCACCTTGCGTCTATTGCAGGGCCTGGCCCTGGGCGGCGAGTACGGTGGTGCGGCGACCTACGTGGCGGAGCACGCGCCACCCGGCAAGCGCGGGTTCTTCACCTCGTGGATCCAGACCACCGCCACCCTCGGCCTGTTTCTCTCGCTGCTGGTGATCCTCTCCTGCCGCACCGTCCTCGGCACCGAAGCCTTCGAGGCCTGGGGCTGGCGGATTCCGTTCCTGCTCTCGATCCTGCTGCTGATCGTCTCGGTGTACATCCGCATGCAGTTGCAGGAGTCGCCGGTGTTCAAGCGCATGAAGGAAGAAGGCAAGGCGTCCAAGGCGCCGCTGACCGAGTCCTTCGCCCGCTGGGACAACCTCAAGGTGGTGATCATGTCCCTGCTCGGCGGTACTGCCGGCCAGGCGGTGGTCTGGTACACCGGGCAGTTCTATGCGCTGTTCTTCCTGCTGCAGACGCTGAAGATCGATCCGCAGACCGCCAACCTGCTGATCGCCGGTTCGCTGCTGATCGGCACGCCGTTCTTCATCATTTTCGGCAGCCTGTCCGATCGCATCGGGCGCAAGAAGATCATCATGGCCGGCTGCATCCTCGCCGCGCTGACGTACTTCCCGATCTTCAAGGGCCTCACCGAGTTCGGCAACCCGGACATCTACACCGCCCAGCAGCAGAACCCGGTGACGGTGATCGCCGATCCGGCGCAGTGTTCGTTCCAGTTCGACCCGGTGGGCAAGGCGCGCTTCACCAGTTCCTGCGACGTGGCCAAGAGCCTGCTGGCCAAGCGCGCGATTCCCTATGAAAACGAAGTGGGCGAGCCGGGCGCGGTGGCCCAGGTGCGCATCGGCAACAGCATGCTGCCGAGCTTCGACGGCAGTGCCTTGCCGGCGGCGGAGTTCAAGGCGGCCAACGATGCCTTCACCGCTACCCTGGGCGGTGCGCTGAAGAATGCCGGCTATCCGGAAAAGGCCGATCCGGCCAAGACCAACTACCCGATGGTGCTGTTGCTCCTGACCATCCTGGTGATCTACGTGACCATGGTCTACGGACCGATCGCCGCCTGGCTGGTGGAGCTGTTCCCGGCGCGTATCCGCTACACCTCGATGTCGCTGCCGTACCACATCGGCAACGGCTGGTTCGGCGGCTTCCTGCCCACCGTGGCCTTCGCCATGGTCGCGGCCACCGGGGATATCTACTACGGCCTCTGGTACCCCATCGTCATTGCCGTGATGACCGCGGTGCTGGGTATCTTCTTCATGCCGGAAACCAAGGACCGGGATATCGGCCATAGCTGAAGTCGAGGGTGTTGCCGATGGCCTCATCGCCGGCAACGCCGGCTCCCACAGGGACTGCATACGCCGCGAAACCTGTAGGAGCTGGCTTGCCTGCGATGAGGCCGGCAAGCCTTGCGCCGGGTCTCAGACGCCTTTGGTCGAAGGCAGCAGGATCGTCATGATCCCCAGCAACGGCAGGAACGAGCACAGGGTGTACACCTCGGTGATCCCGCGCAGGTCCGCCAGGTGCCCGAGCAAGGCCGCGCCAATCCCGCCGAAGCCGAACATCAGGCCGAAGAAGATCCCCGCGATCATCCCCACGTTGCCCGGCACCAGCTCCTGGGCATAGACCACGATGGCGGAAAACGCCGAAGCCATGATGAAACCGATGATCACGCTGAGCACGCTGGTCCAGAACAGGTCGGTGTAGGGCAGGGCCAGGGTGAACGGCGCCGCGCCGAGGATCGAGAACCAGATCACCGCCTTGCGCCCGATCCGGTCGCCGATCGGCCCGCCGAAGAAGGTGCCGGCCGCCACCGCGCCGAGGAACAGGAACAGGTACAGCTGCGAACTGGCCACCGACAGGTCGAACTTCTCGATCAGGTAGAAGGTGAAGTAGCTGGTGAAGCTGGTCATGTAGAAGTACTTGGAGAACACCAGCAGGGCCAGGATCACCAGGGCGAAGGTCACCCGGCGCTTCGACAGGCCGTGGGTGGCCTTGCTCCCCTGCTTGAGCTTGAACAGGCTGAGGTGGTTGCTGTACCAGCGGCTCAGCTTGTACAGGACGAACATGGAAAACAGCGCCACCAGGCCGAACCAGGCGGTATGCCCCTGGCCGTAGGGAATGATGATCGCCGCCGCCAGCAGCGGGCCGAACGCCGAGCCGGCATTGCCACCGACCTGGAAGGTCGACTGGGCCAGGCCGAAACGGCCACCGGAGGCCAGGCGGGCGATGCGCGAGGCTTCCGGGTGGAAGGTCGATGAGCCGATACCCACCAGGGCCGAGGCCAGCAGGATCGAACCGAAGCTGCCGACGAAGGCCAGCAGGACGATGCCGATCAGGGTGCAGATCGAACCCACCGGCAGCAGCCAGGGCTTGGGATGGCGGTCGGTGTGGTAGCCGACCCAGGGCTGCAGCAGCGAGGCGGTGAGCTGGAAGGTCAGGGTGATCAGGCCGATCTGGGTGAAGCTCAGGCCATAGCTGCTCTTGAGGATCGGGTAGATCGATGGCAGCACCGCCTGGATCAGGTCATTGACCAGGTGGGCGAGGGCGCAGCCGGCGATCACCTGCATCACCAGCGGACTGCTCTGGCTGCTGCTGGGTGTGGCGGAGAGGGTTGAAGCGGTGGTGCTACTGGCGGACATGCTGGACCTTCCGGAGAGTCACGCGGCACACAAGGGGAAATGTGCTCACAGGGGTTCAGGGTTATGGATGCGGAGCTTATGCTAGGGACCCTCCGCGCGCCTGTCTCGCGTGATTGGGACAACGACTGTCGAGAAACGGGCAAGATGATCAGACCACTGGACGAATTCCTTCGCGATATCGACCTGGCCGACTGGACCCTCAGCAGCAGCGCCACCGATTACCCGGAGAACTGGTACATCCAGCCGCACTGCCACGAGAAGCACCAGCTGATCTACGCCATCGAGGGTGTGATGGTGGTGCATTCGGCGCAGAACCAGTGGACCGTGCCGCCGAGTCGCGGCATCTGGATGCCCAGGGGGCAGGTGCATTCGATCCGCTGCGTTGGCGCGGTGAAGATGCGCAGCGTGTTCGTCCAGGCTGACGTGCCGTGCGAATTGCCCCAGCAGACGTGCGCGGTGAGCATTTCCAGCCTGCTCAGCGAACTGATCAAGGTTTCCGTGGGCATTCGCCATCCCCATGGACCGAATTCGCGGGAGGCGCGGGTGCTGCGCCTGATCCTCGACGAACTGCAGATCCTCCCGACCCTGCCGCTGAACCTGCCGCAGCCGACGGATTCGCGTCTGTGCAGGATCTGCACGGCGCTGCAGCACGACCCTGGCGACAACTCGACCCTGGCCGACTGGAGCGCGCGCCTGGGCCTGGATGAAAAGACCATCCAGCGGCTGTTCCACCGCGAGACCGGCATGACCTTCGGCCAGTGGCGCCAGCAGGCGCGGCTGCTGCTGGCGCTGGAGCGGATTGCCCTGGGTGAGAAGATCATCGAGGTGGCGGGGGCGCTGGGGTATGACAGCCCCAGTGCGTTCAGTGCGATGTTCAGGAAGCACTTCGGGCGTACGCCGAGTCAGTTCTTTCGCTGATTTTTCGGGTGTTCAGGGTAAATGTCCTTTTGCCATCATTGGTGACGCTCTAGAATCCGTGCTCGTACTCCCATCGTGGAGACGTCGTGAATCACTCAAGGAAGTTGTCATGCACATTGGAAAAGCCCTGGGCCTGTCCCTCGCCCTGACGCTGGGCGGCTGCGCCAGCTTTACCTCGGACCAGGTAGCCCCGGTCAATCTGCCTTCGATGGCCAGCTATTCGAACAAGCCGAACGTCTACGTCGATTTCGACTTCTACCAGGGCGAGCCCAATGGCTCGTCGGTGGAAATGCCGCAGGCACGCGACATGCTCCGGCCCAACCTGCAGAAGACCCTCAACGACTCCGGCCTGTTCGGTCGCATCACCCTGGACGAGTTCCAGAAGCAACCGGGTGACTACACCCTGCGCCTGAAGGTCTACAACCACGGCGCCAACGGCGGTCAGATGGTCCTGGCGTTCATCAGCGGTTTCAGCATGATGGTGATTCCGGCGGTGGCGACCGACCAGTACACCATGACCCTGGAAACCGTGGACGAGCAGGGCGCATCGCTGAAGAGCGCGAGCAACCACGACCAGATCAACACCTGGATGGGCATCTGGTTCATCCCGATGATGGGCAAGACCCCGGCCTCGGCGGTCAACGACACCTTCACCCGTCAGGTCAATGCCTTGCTCAAGCAGATGGTGGAAAGCCAGCAGCTGAAGTACTCGACGCTGGAACAGCGCACGCCGCGGGCGTGATGAAAAAAGAGCCGCGAATGCGGCTCTTTTTTTACGCTTACTTCATCGCCTGGATGAACAGCGGATCGCTGTACAGCGACTTCAGCAGGTCCTGCACCATCGGGTTGTAGGCATTGGCCGCGGCCGGAATGGCGATGGGGCCGAAGAAGCTGCTGTTCCAGGTACGGGTCACGTACTTGGTCTCGTCGTATACCACCTGACCGCTCCTGCTCAGGGTAAAGCGCGCACCCAGCTCGCCGTCGCCAGTGGCCATGCCGGCGGTGAGGTTGCTCTTCACCACCAGTACGTCGAGATGACGCTGCGATTTCGCATCGAGCAGGCCGGCGCGGCCCAGTTCGTCGTTGATCGCTTCCTGGATGTGCTGGGGGATGCTGCCGCTGGGCGAGCGCACGGGGTTGGCCCGCACTGTCAGCGAACCCTGGCCGCTGCCGGCCTGAACCTGGGCGCGGTCGACCGCCTGCAGCGGGGCATGTTCCTTGAGTTGCTGGACGTTGGCGTAGCTCGGTTCATAGCTGGTCATGGTTACGCCACAGCCTTGCAGGACCAGGATCAGCGGAACGAGCAGAAGGGATTTCTTCACGGTACTTCCTTGCGTACGAATCGGAGCGTGGATTATCCGGTGATGGCTGTTGGCTATCAAGTCGCTGCGCTGCTCTTGCGGGCCTCATCGCTGCGGCTCGGCGCCCCACAAGCCCGCTCCGACAGGGACCGCGCCACTTCAAGGGCATTGGAGAACGTTCACGGTTTCAGAGGGACTGCAGGAACTGCAACAGCGCTTCACGCTCTTCCCGGGTCATGGCGCTGAACCGATCGCGTGCCACCCCGGCTTCCCCGCCATGCCAGAGTACCGCCTCGCTCAACGTCCGGGCCCGGCCGTCATGCAGATATCCCGCCCCCGGATTGATCCGCTCGATCAGCCCAATCCCCCACAACGGTGCCGTGCGCCATTCCTTGCCGGTCGCGAGAAAGTCCTCGCGGTCATCCGCCAGGCCGTCGCCCATGTCATGCAGCAACAGGTCGGTATAGGGCTCGATGACCTGCGTTCCAGCCTGCACGCGCGGACGATGACAGACAACGCAGCCCGCCGAGGCGAACAGCGCTTCCCCGCGCTGCACCCGCTCTCGATCCCTGCGCTGCGGAGGCGCCAGCTGCGACAGATAGAACTGCAGTTCCATCAGTTGCATTGCGGTCACTTCCGGTTCCCCGCCACTCAGCGCCTTCTGGCAATCGCGCTGCTGCGCCGCGCAGTTCTGCCGCGGATACAACAGTGAGGTGATTCCCAGATCCCCCTGCAAGGCACTGGCGATCTGTTGCATCAGGTCCGGCTGATTGGCCTTGAGCCCGAAGCGCCCGGGTTCCAGGCGCTGGCGCTCGACGCTCCAGACCTGGTTGACCCGCCCGCGTACCCCATCGGCCTTGGGCTCGGCGGCCATGCGCTGCAATTCCTCGGCACTGACCGCTGCCAGCAGGCCCAGGCCGAACACCGGCGTGCCGACCCGCGCCGAGGTTCGAATGTCGCCCAACGGCCCGTAGCCCAGCTCGCTGAACAGCAATTGCGGCCGGCGCAGGCTCAGCGTCTCGCCATCCGCCAGCACGACAGCGTGTTCCTGCCAGCGAATCCGTGCCTGACCCTCACCCCGCACCCCGGGAATCCCCAGTTCGTTGAGCTGGTCGCCGTAGGCTGGATGCGGCCGTGGCCCGCCATGGGCATCCCGCCCCGCTAGCGACAAGCGCACCAGCATGCTGCGCATCGGCGCATCCTCGTCCAGCGGCGCCTGGCCGCGGCCATTCTTCGGATGGCAGGCGATGCAGGTGAGGCGGTTGTACAGCGGCCCCAGGCCATCCACCGCGTCGTCCCGCGACGGCGCGATGACCCAGGCCTGGCGGAACAGCCCGCGGCCCTTGAAGAAGCGCTCCAGCTGCGCCTCGTCGTCGAGGCCCGGCAACGGCCGCGAGAAGGCCTCGCGGTCGGCCCGGGCACCGCTGGAGAGCAGCGCCAGCAGCAGGAGCAGCCAGAGGCGCGTCACAGGCCCATCTCGTCCAGCACGCGCGCCGCTTCGGCATGCCGGGTGGCGGCGTGGAACTGCCAGGCGATTTCGCGTCGACCCAGTTCGTCCTGGTCGCTGACCGGCTGCTGCTCCATGCCGCTGTCCTGACGGGCGCCGAACAGCTGCAGCAGGTCCGCCGAAGCGGCCTGGCCGGCGCTGAGCGGCGGCACGCTGAGGTACTCGCGCACCGCCTGCAGGTCGCGGCCCATTGCTTCGCCGGCATGCACCCGGGCCCACAGCGCGGTCAGGCGCTCATGGGGCTGGCCGAGCCATTGCACGAACAGCGAGGTGACCAGCGCCAGGCGCTCGCGGGAAGCGTCCTGGTAGCGGTAGGGTGCGGCGAACGGATCGTGGTAGCCCGCCGGCAGTTCGGCGTAGACGCTGGGTCGCACCGGCAACTTGCGGATATCCGGGTCGGCCAGCAGCTTCTGCCCGGCATCGGACAACACGAAGCGCACGAACGCCCGTGCGCCCGCCACCTGTTTCGCCTCCCGGGTAATGGCGATATGTGCCGGGTTCAACCCGCCATGGGCCGGATAGACGAAGCCTACCGGCTGGCCGTTGCTCACCGCCGAGGCGACGAAGAAGTCGATGGACAGGCCCACCGCCGCGCGCCCGCTGGCCACCTCGTCGCTGACCAGGGTGCCGCCGCGGCTGACCAGCCGCGACTGTCCGGCTATCTCGCTCCACAACGCCCAGCCACGCTCCCAGCCGTAGGCCTGGAGGACGATATCCAGCAGCACCGGGGCGAAGCCGACCCGCCCCGGATCGGGCAGGGCGATGCGCCCGCGCAGGCGCGTATCGAGCAGGTCGGTCCAGTCCTTGGGTGCCTCGATACCCAGTTCTTCGAGCATCCGTGGGTTGGTGGCGAAGCCGTAGCCGGCCAGTTCCGTGGCCTGGTAGCGGGCCTCGCCATCGCGCAGCGCGGTGGCGCCGATCTTCGCCGGCAAGCCCTCGAGGTCGACCCCCAGGGGTTGCCAGCCACCATCCCTGGCGAGCCGGGCGAAGTTGCCCGGCGACGGTGCCCAGTACACATCGACGCCACCCTGGTCCGCCTGGCGCAGCAAGGGCAGGGCATCGAAGCCCTGGCGCCAGAGGATCTGCAGGCGGTAGTCGGGATTGGCCTGGTCGAAGGCTTCCTCGAAGCGGCTCATCATTTCCTCGGGGTAGCTGGTCAGCACCACCACGGGTTGCGCCGCCGCCGCGAAGGCGCTCGCCGGGCCCAACGCCCAGGCGAGCAGCCATGCCCTACAGCGGAACATTGAACTGCACGAAGTAGTTGCGGCCGATCTCCGGGTAGCCCTCGCTGTACTCGTAGAGGCGGTCGAACAGGTTGCGCACCCCGGCTTCGACCAGCACGTCATTGCTGAAGCGGTAGCCGCTCTTGAAGTTGTATACCGCGTAGCCGCCGGACATCTGCGTGCCGTCCGAAACGTTGTAGCGCTTCGAGGCCGCTTCGGCGCTGCCGGTCAGGCGCCAGGCGTCGTGGTTCCAGGTGGCCGAGGCGAACAGGTTGTGGCGCGGCGTGTCGATCGGGTGCAGCTCGGGATTGCTGCGGTTCTCGCGGTCGAGGAAGGTGTAGCTGGCGCCCAGTTCCCAGGCGCCGAGATCACCCTTCAGGCCCAGCTCGACGCCCTGGTTGCGCGCCTTGGCGATGTTCTGGTACTGCCCGCAGGGCGCTGCGCAATCGAGTTGCGCCGGCACCGTGACCTGCTGGATCGAGTCCTCGATATTGGCCACGAACAGCGCGGCGTCCAGGCTCCATTGCGACGTCAGCGCACCGCTGTAGCCCAGCTCGTAGTGGGTGGCGCGTTCCGATTTCAGGTCGGGGCTGGGGATCACCGTGCCGAAGCGGGTCGAGTAGCGGTCCTTGATGGTGGCGAAGCGGCTCTTGCGCGACACGGTCAGGCGCACCTGGCCGTTGTGCTCGATGTCCAGCAGCGGCCCGGTGTTCATGAACAGGCCGAGCTGGCTGTTGACCGCGTCGTCGCTGCCGGTGGGCTCGTCGTACAGGGTCTTGCGCCGTGGCGAGGTGCTGTTGGTCCCGTAGTTCTCGGCGTCCAGGCTCTTGCGGTAGTTGTACGAGACACCGCCGACGAGGCTGAAGATCTCGTTCAGGCGCAGGGTGTCTTCCAGGGCGATGGACTGGGTCTGGTCGCGGAAATGGGTCTGCGGGTCGCTGCCGTCGCGGGAGCGGTGCACGTCTTCCTTGAAGTGGTAGGCCACGCCCAGGCGGTTGCCCTCGCTGATGGCCAGGTCACCTTCGACGGAGAAACCGCTGGATTCGTCGTCGTACTTGCTTGGGAACCCTGACTGCAGCGCGCCGGGGATGCCGTTGTTGTAGACGAAGCTTTCCAGCGAGTTCTTGAAGGTGTCGTGGTAGACCCGGGTCTTCAGGCCGTGTTCGCCGAAACGGGTGTTGGTGGCGAGGAACAGACTGGTCTTGTCCCACTGCGGCCATTCCCACCAGCGCTTGCGCTGGCCAGTGGCGGGCAGGTCGCCGGCGTAGGGCGGCTGGCCCTTGCGGCCTTCCTGCTGGACGTAGCCGAGGACGTATTCGTCGGTCTCGTTGGGGGTGAAGCCGAGCTTGAAGCTGAACTTGCCGTCGCGCTTGTCGCTGTTCTCGCGCCGGCCTTCGCCCTGCTGGTTGTTGGTCGGCTCGAAGGCGTCCGGCAGCAGGGTGTAGTCGTAGTCGACATAGGAGACGCCGCCCTGCATCCACCAGTTGCCCTGGTTGCTGCCGACGTTGGCGTAGCTGCGATAGGCATTGACGTTGCCGTGGTCGGTCAGTTCCAGGCCGCCGCCGACTTCGCCCTCGAAGGCCTGGGTGGGGCGCCGGGTGACCAGGTTGATCGCCCCGCCCAGGGTGTTCGGACCATACAGCAGCGAGGCGAAGCCCTTGGCCACTTCGATGCGCGACAGGTCGTAGGTGGTGAAGCGGCCCAGGTCGATATTGCCGTCGTAGGGCACGTAGGTGGGGATGCCGTCGATATACACCGGCACTTGCAGGCGGTCGAAACCGCGCACGTAGACCACCTGTTCGGCGCGGCCGCCGATGTAGCTCTGGTTGACGCCGGGGGCCAGGGCCAGGGCGCGGTCGACGGTTTCCCGGTCGTGCAGGCGGATGTCCTGCAACTCGACCACGCTGCTGCCGGTGGCGAGTTTGTCGTCCTGCGGGGCGGAAATCCGGATTTCGCCGAGGCTGAAGGGCTTGCTGTCGTCGGCGAAGGCGGACGCGGTGCTGATGGCGGCGATGGCCAGCACCAGGGTACGGGGGGTGAAGGGCTGCATGACTGCTCCGTGTTTTCTGGCGCCGGTATTGCTGAGAGGGTGCCCTGGGCCTGCTTCGCAGGCCTTCGCGAGCAAGCTCGCTCCCACCGGGGCCTGACGCGGCTTCCCCTTGTAGGAGCGAGCTTGCTCGCGAAGGGACGCGGAGCGCCCCAAAACCAGACGACATTTGTCGTCCTGAACACCGCCTACAACACACCGACGCCTATCGTTATATGTTTTTGTATACAGCGATATCCGCAAAACAGCCCGGGCCTTCCTCCCCGAAGACATCGAACCGTTGGAATTCCTGCGGATGGGGCCCGGCACAAGGCCGGACCGCGGCGAATACTAGCGCTGCCAGGCGCTCGCTGACAACGCTGTATATTGAAATATATAACGATGCTGTCGTGATGGCAGTGCAGCGAGGGCGTTTGCGGCATACCCTGTGGCTTTGCTCCCGGGAAACACACCCTTCGATGTCACTCGCCTATCTCAACGCCCTGCGCGCCTTCGAGGCGGCCGCCCGGCACCAGAGTTTCTCCGCCGCGGCGGCGGAACTGAACGTCACTCCGGCAGCGGTCGGGCAGCAGGTGCGCAGCCTGGAAGCCTGGCTCGGCATGCCCTTGTTCCTGCGCGTCGGCAGTGGCACGGCGCGGCTGATGCTGACCGATGTCGCCCGCGCCGCCCTGCCGGATATCCAGGCCGGCTTCGATCGCCTCAGCGTCGGCCTGGCGCGCCTGAAGGACGCCGGCGTGCAGGCCGGGCTGACGGTCAGCGTCAGTCCGGCGTTCGCTTCGAAATGGCTGCTGCCGCGCATCGAGCGTTTCCAGCAGGCCCATCCGCGCCTGGATGTGTTGCTGGACACCAACGCACGCTCGGTGGATTTCCAGGCCGAGCGGATCGATGTCGGGGTGCGCTACGGCGCCGGCAAATGGTCAGGGCTGACGGCCGTGCATCTGCTGGACGAGACGATGTTTCCGGTGTGCGCGCCGGATTATCCGTTGCTGAAGCAGGGCCGGCTGACCGCGGCGGCGCTGGCCCGGTGCACCTTGATCCACGACCTGTCGATGGCCAGCGACCCCGATTACCCGACCTGGCGGATGTGGCTGGATGCATCCGGCTTCACCGCGATCAAGGCCGACCATGGCCTGCGCATCAACAACTCGGCGGCGGTCCTGCAGATGGCCATGGACGGGCAGGGGCTGGCCCTGGCGCGCAGCGTGATGGTCAAGGACGACCTGGACGCCGGACGGCTGATCCGCCCGTTCGCCGACAAGGACCTGGATTGTCCGCTGACCCAGGCCTACTACGTGGTCTATCGGCCGGAGTGCGGGGAGTTGGCGAAAGTGCGCGCGTTTCGCGACTGGCTGCTGGACGAAGCGGGACAGTAGCCGGGGTGAGCAGAGGGAAACTTTGCGCGCGCATTGTGGCGTTTTGCTATTTGGACTAGCGTGCTAGGCGCGACAGCGCGTGCGGCGTGTCAATCACAAGGAGCGATGCAATGGCCAAACGGATTTCCATTGGCGGCAAAGTGGTGGTGTTGATCAAGGACACTCTCGACCTCGCCGATATCTCGACGTTCTTCATCATCGGGCATGGCACCAAGGTCGCCGGCAAGTTCGTGGTCAACATGGAAGTCAACTTTCCCTGGGGTATCGACAACTACGGTTGGTATGAATGGGATACCGGCTTTCCCTTGAAGTCGATCTATACCCATTACCGCCAGGGCATTCCCATCGGGTTGACCCAGAGTACCCATTACGAAATCAAGCGCAAACCCCGTCACGGTGCGATGGCCGACTCGCTGACCACGCCGTTGCTGAGCAAGAGCGTGAATGAAATCCCCAATATCGACCTGACGGTGGATGACCTGACGGTCGACTTCTGCGAAGAGATGCTCAACACCTTCTACACCGAAGGCGGCGCGGAGGATGATGTGGGCGTGGTGTGTCTGCAGGGTGCCGCGAAGCTGGCCGATGTCTTTCGTTATCTGAGCCTGGCGATGAAGGGCAGTTACGCCGATTTGCTGGTGTTCTGCCTGTGCTGCAGCGTTAAGAAGGGCGAGGAGCATGAGGCGGATAATCGGGCGGCGGGGTATGTGAAGCTTTAGGTTCTGGACCAACTGTATGTTTGCCAATCGGCGTACGTCCAATCGGCGTACACCGATCCCCGTAGGAGCTGGCTTGCCTGCGATCGGCGGCGCAGCCGTCGGAAACCCTGAATCCGCAGTGGGCCTGGCACCCTGTGGATACTGGTTTTACGACTGCTTTGCAGCCGATCGCAGGCAAGCCAGCTCCTACAGGTTCAGCGCCAGACCGACAAAGGCCCCATGAAGCGATCCATTGCCTACTCGGCAACCTCGGCCTTCTTCAGACACCCCTTCAACAGCGAGTCCACCAGCGCCAGAGCGATTTCCAGCGAATGCTGGGTCGCCCAGGCCAGACCGCGGGTGGGCGGATCCGCCGATTCGCAGACCTGAAAGTTGGTTTCATACGCCGACGTCAGGGAGGTCGACAGATGCACCAGGGCATCTTCCATGGACGCGCCGTCGCATACGGCGAACAGCGGGGGATGGCTGCCGTTGCAGGTGGCGAAGTGGGTGTGGGCGGTGGTGGGTAGCGGTGGATCTGGAACAGGTTTAATCATCGTTGACTCCCTGGGCTGTAAGGAGCCACCACGCAAAGTGACCAAACGATGGGTGGCGACTGTACACAGGTTGGTCAACCGGCGCCCAAGGATACCGGCGCGCCCGAGGGCGCCCTGCGCACAGCCGCCATAACTCGACATGCCAGCCACTGAAATGGCAGCAAGACCGAATTGAAACGCTCGTGCGTATTGGGCTCAGGTGACCAAACCTGGTCGCTGATGTGCAGCGACCGGCGAAGACTAGGCACTGATTTCCAAGAACGCAACGGCTGATACGGCGCGGGATTATGCTTGGGAAATTGCCTACAAAGAAGTCGGATGTTGATGAAGCATTGTCGCTATATGCAACACCCTACCGTGTCACTGGAGGGGCGCGTTCTGGATCGGCGGCACTGCCGGCGAAACATCCACATCCCGCACCACCCCCTCATCATCCACCGCCACCACCAGACAATCCGCCGCGTTCTCCTGCATGACCCGTTTCCCGCCCTGATCCCCCCGCAGGTCCCTCAACCCGGGCCAGAACCGCCGGCCAAACAACACAGGATGCCCCCGCTGGCCCTGGAACGTCGGCACCACGATCCGTCCGACCTCCGCCAGATCCCGCAACCTCTCCAACGTCCCCAGCTCAATCCACGGCATGTCCCCCAACAGCACCGCGACTGCCTCGAACGCCGTGCCTTCCAGCGCCCGCACACCCGCCGCGAGGCTCGCGCCCATGCCTTCATCCGCGAGCTTGGCGCGCACCACCGTTACCCGCGGGTCCAGCCCTAGCGCCTGCGGATCATCGTCCGGGCGCAGCACTACCCAGACGTTCGGGAAGGCTTCCAGGGCCCGTGCCAGCGTCGCCGCCAGCATCCGCGCGCCGGACGGCAACAGCGCGACCCGCTTGTCACTGCCGAACCGGCGCCCGCGCCCGGCCGCGAGGACCAGGGCCACGCACTGCGGGGTCATGTCTTTTGAATGCATGGCGTGGACTCCCGGGCCTGGCTTGGCCGAGTCAGGCGAGGAAATCCGCCGTGGTCGGCTCCGGCGCCGGGGGATCCTGGCGCAGGTCGGCGAGGACCGCCGCGGTGCAGACGCCCGCCAGGCCCACGCTGGCCAGGACGATTTCGCCCAGCAGCATGCCCGTGACCAGGAGCAGCAGGGCGAGACGAGAGAAGGTGAACATGGGGCCTCCCGGCAGTGACGTATTCCTGTAACAGGATATTGCCCGAGTGGCGTCACGTCGCATAGTCCCTTGGGTATTGCCTAGGACACCGGCTGCTTCAGCAGGCTCTGCAACGAACGGTCGAACTGGCGCAGGGCATCGGCCTGTACGGCCTGCTCTTCATCCAGCTGGCGCATCAGGTCGGCGCTGCCGATGTCCTTGTGCGCGCTGCCTTCGGCGCGGCCGATATAGGTCAGCTGGCGATCGAAGAAACGTGCGACCACGCGGGCCTGCAGCGCTTCGCTGTCGGCACTGGCCAGCTGGCTCTGGGCATCGAGCAGCACGATCACGTCGGGACGGTCGGCGAGCAGGGTGTCGAGGTCGTCGTAGAAGGTCACCTCGGCAAACTGCTGCGCCAGCGAGTGGGCCAGCCAGGTGTAGGCCTGGGTGCCGCCGAGGGTCGCTACCGGCGTGGCCCGCGGGGTGTCCGCGCTGGCCTGGTCGCGGTGGCGTTGCAGGTAGTCGAGGGTCGCCGCGGCATTGCGTCCGAGCAGGACCGCCACATGCTGGCCGTGGCTCAGGGCCACGCTGGAAAGTTCGGTGGCCGAGTAGAAGTGGCCCTCGGGTTGGCTGGCCGGGACGGCGCAGCCACCGAGGGCGGCCAGCAGGGCGAGGAGGGCGGCGATCATGCCGGTTTTCATGATGGGGTCCTTGGCGTGGAAGCGGATGTCGCTATTTTCTGCGCCGCGCCCGGACGGGGGAACTTGATGGCAGCGATGGTGGGTATCGATGGGATCGATTAGGGGCTGGCGGATCGATCGGGTTGCATCGCTGCCAGTGTCGGCAGGGGATCTGCACAGCTTTGACGGCCTGTCGGGGAAGCGCATCAAGGCCGTCAGGTGCCTGTCTTGAGGCTTGCAGCGCTCTTGAGATCGAGCGCCGCCCGCGCGGCGCATCGCTGTGCATGACGACACCCTTCTAGCGCCCTCAAGATCGAGCGCCGTGCGGACGGCGCTCGATCTCAAGAGCGCTGCAAGCCTCAAGACAGGCATCTGGCAGCCCTGATGCGCTTTCCCGCCAAACATGGACACCCTCCCCGGCAAATTGCTTTGCACACAATGATCGCTTAGAGTTCGACCATTCAAATGGCTATATGCCATTAACCGGAAACCTACATTCCCACTGAGCGATAGCCATCTCTCTGATCAGCAGGATGCCTGGGCGTGTGCATAAGGATGTGTTCATGTTTTCCGTGCAACGGGCTGCCGTTCTTGTCTGCTTGTTTTCCGCGTGGGCGTGCGCGGCGCAGGGTGCGGATCGCGCCGAGCTGATGGCCGTCTACCGCCAGGCGGTGCAGCACAATGCCGAGATCGCCGCCGCCCGTGCCGACTTCGCCGCGCGCCAGGAAGCCCTGCCGCAGGCGCGGGCCAATCTGCTGCCGGCGCTGAGTGTCGGCTCGAGCCTCGAAGCCACCCGCCTGACCCGTGACCAACCCGCGCTGAGCCGCGCCCGCAGTGGCAGCAGCCTGCAGGCCAACCTCAAGCAGCCGGTGTTCAATGCCGCCTTCTGGTTCGAACTGCAGGCCGCCAAGGCCGATACCGCGCAAGCCGCGCTGGAGCTGTCGGCGAAAGAGCAGGCACTGATCCTGAAGAGCGCCGAGGTCTACTACGAAACCCTGCGCGCCGGCGACGAGCTGGCCGCTTCGTTCGCCGAGGAGGCGGCGTTCCGCCAGCAGCATGACCAGGCCCGGGCCCGGCTCAAGGGCGGGATGTCGAGCATCACCGATGTGCTGGATGCCCAGTCGGCCTACGACAATGCCCTGGCCAACCGCAAACTGGCGCAGCGCAAGGTCGACGATGCGTTCGAGCAACTGATCCGCCTGACCAGCAAACCCTACGCCAGCATCCAGGGCATGCGTCACCAGATGCCCGTGCAGGCCCCGATACCGGACGACACCCAGGCCTGGGTCGAGGTGGCGCTGCGGCAGAACCTGACGTTGCTGGCCAGCAACCTGGCGGTGCAGGCCGCGCAGGAAAACCTCAGTCAGCGGCGCGCCGGGCATGCGCCGACGGTGGATGCGGTGGTCTCCTGGCGGCGTGGCGACAACGACAGCTTCGGCTACACCAACCCCAGCGATTTCGGGCTCGACGGCTATGGTGGCAACGTCGAGCAGAGCAGTGTCGCGCTGGAAATGAACATTCCCCTGTTCAGCGGCGGACGCACCAGCTCCCAGGCCCGCGAGGCCTACCAGCGCCTGGTACAGAGCGAGGAACTGCGCGAGGGCCAGCGCCAGGAAGTGGTGCTCGACACACGCAATTTCTTCCGCGCGGTGAACTCGGATATCGAGCAGATCCATGCGCGTCGGCAGACCGTGCTGTCGAGCCAGGAGTCGCTGAAGGCCTCCCGGGTCGGCGCCGATATCGGCACGCGCAACACCGTCGATGTGCTCAATGCCCAGCGCCAGCTGTTCAAGGCGGTGCGCGACTACAACAACGCGCGCTACGACTTCATCCTCGACAACCTGCGCTTGAAACAGGCGGCCGGCAGCCTCGCCGCCGACGACCTGCAGGCCCTCGCCGACTACCTGAAACCCGACTACGAGCCGCAGCGTGACTTTCTGCCACCGGAGCTGATGTCCGCCTCCGATCCGCGAATGTCCCGGCGTTAGCCGTACCCGATGAATCCTCAGCACGGAAGCACTTATGCAGCAATCAGAGGCCGACCCGAGCCAGGCCCGTGGCGCAGTGGACACCGGACTGGCGTGCCTGGCCATGCTGGCGCGCTTTCACAATGTCGCGGTGTCTCCCGAGCAACTGGCCCATGAGCACCTGGCCCAGGGCGAGCGCTTCGGCCGCAGCGAGATCCTCCTCGCCGCGCGCCAGCTCGATCTCAAGGCCAGGGCGATCCGCACCACCCACGAGCGCATGGCCCGCACGCCATTGCCGGCCATCGCCTGTGGCAACGACGGCGGTTTCTTCATCATTGCCCGGGTCGACCAGGACAAGGTGCTGATCCACGACCCCCTGGCCCAGCGCCCGCAACTGATCGACAGCGAGCAACTGCAGGCACGCTGGAGCGGCGAGATGATCCTGCTGCGCTCCCAGGCCTCGCTGGCCGCCGAACTGTCGCGCTTCGACTTCACCTGGTTCATCCCGGCCATCGTCAAGTACCGCAAGCTGCTCGGCGAAGTCCTGCTGGTCTCGTTGGTGCTGCAGATCTTCGCCCTGCTGACGCCGCTGTTCTTCCAGGTGGTGATGGACAAGGTGCTGGTGCACCACGGCCTGACCACCCTGGATGTGATCGCGATCGGGCTGCTCGGCATCATGCTGTTCGAGACCACCCTGAGCGGCCTGCGCAGCTATGTCTTCGCCCACACCGCCAGCCGCATCGACGTCGAGCTGGGCTCGCGGCTGTTTCGCCACCTGGTGACCCTGCCGCTCTCGTACTTCCAGGCGCGCCGGGTCGGCGACTCGGTGGCGCGGGTACGCGAGCTGGAGAACATCCGCAGCTTCCTCACCGGCAATGCCATCACCCTGTTGCTGGATGTGCTGTTCTCGGTGGTGTTCATCGCCGTGATGTTCTTCTACAGCGGCTGGCTGACCCTGGTGGTGGTGCTGTCGCTGCCCCTGTATTTCCTGGTTTCGCTGTTCATCACCCCGCTGTTGCGTGCCCGCCTCGACGAAAGTTTCGCCCGTGGCGCGGAAAACCAGGCGTTCCTGGTGGAGACGGTCAACGGCATCGACACCCTCAAGTCGATGGCGGTCGAGCCGCAGATCACGCGCAAATGGGACAACCAGCTGGCGGCCTATGTCAGCGCCGGCTTC
Source organism: Pseudomonas sp. zfem002 (assembly GCF_032621685.1). NCBI lineage: Bacteria > Pseudomonadati > Pseudomonadota > Gammaproteobacteria > Pseudomonadales > Pseudomonadaceae > Pseudomonas > Pseudomonas sp. zfem002. The sequence goes on from NZ_JAVYJH010000027.1 coordinate 123,713, forward strand.
AAGACCCAGACCCTGTCCACCCTCGCCAACGAAAGCGTATCGCTGATCGGCAAGCTGGTGACGGTGGCCACGCTGTGGCTGGGCGCCCGCCTGGTGATCGAAGGGCAGCTTTCGGTCGGCCAGCTGATCGCCTTCAACATGCTCGCGGGACGGGTGGCGCAGCCGATCATGCGCCTGGCCCAGTTGTGGACCAACTTCCAGCAGACGGGGGTGTCGGTGCAGCGCCTGGGCGACATTCTCAACACCCAGACCGAACTGTCCCAGGCGACCCGCAGTGCCTTGCCGGCGCTCAAGGGCCGTGTCGAGTTCGACCAGGTGCATTTTCGCTATCGGCCCGACGGCTCCGAGGTGCTGCGCAGCGTCAGCCTGGTCATCGAGCCGGGCGAAGTGATCGGCGTGGTCGGTCGCTCGGGGTCGGGCAAGAGCACCCTGACCCGCCTGCTGCAGCGCCTGTACGTGCCGGAGCGGGGGCGGGTGCTGGTGGACGGCATGGACCTGGCGCTGGCCGATGTCTCGTCGTTGCGCCGGCAGATCGGCGTGGTACTGCAGGACAACATGCTGTTCAACCGCAGCATCCGCGAGAACATCGCCCTGAGCGATCCGGGCACGCCGCTGGAGGCGGTGATGCACGCGGCGAGGATGGCCGGCGCCCATGACTTCATCCTGGAGCTGCCGGAGGGCTACGACACCATCGTCGGCGAGCACGGCGCCTCGCTCTCCGGTGGCCAGCGGCAGCGCGTCGCGATCGCCCGGGCGCTGATCGGCAACCCGCGCATCCTGATCTTCGACGAAGCCACCAGCGCCCTGGACTACGAGTCGGAGCGGATCGTCCAGCAGAACATGCAGAGCATCTGCAAGGGCCGCACGGTGATCATCATCGCCCACAGGCTCTCGGCGGTACGCGATGCCAACCGTATCGTGGTCATGGACCGCGGACAGATCGTCGAGCAGGGCAGCCACGCGCAGCTGCTGGCCCTCCAGGCGGGGTACTACTCGCGTCTGCACCGTATGCAGCAAGGATGAATGAGCATGGCTGAACCCTCCGCCAAACGTGAACTCTGGCAGCGCTACCGATATGCCTGGAGCCAGGCCTGGCGTCGGCGCAAGGAACTGGATGCGGCGCCGCGCCTGGCCCATGAGGTGCAGTTCCTGCCCGCGGCGCTGGCCCTGCAGGAACAGCCGGTGCATCCGGCGCCGCGCTATATCCAGTGGCTGATCATGCTGTTCGCCGTGCTGGCGCTGGCCTGGGCCTGCCTGGGCGAGATCGAGGTGGTGGCGACGGCGCGCGGCAAGGTGGTCGCCAGCGGCAAGAGCAAGACCATCCAGCCGAGCGAGGTGGCGGTGGTCAAGGCGATCCGCGTCTATGACGGCCAGGAGGTCAAGGCCGGCGATGTGCTGGTGGAACTCGATGCCAGTGTCTCCGGCGCCGACGTCAGGCGCCTGCGCAGCGAATTGCTCGCCGCGCAGGTCGATCGCGCGCGGGCCAGCGCCCTGCTCGAAGCGATCCAGGGCAACCGCGAGCCCGGCCCCCTGGCCGCCTACCTGCCCGACGCCGGCCCCGAGCAGGTGCAGGCCGCTCAGCGCTGGCTGCAGGGCCAGTACCTGGAAATGCGCAGCGCACTGGACCAGGTGAGTGCCGAGATCGACCAGCGCTCGGCGGAAATCCAGTCGGCCCGGGCGATGGTCGCCTCCCTGCAGAAGACCCTGCCGATCACTCGCCGCCTGGCCGAGGATTACCGTGTCCTGCTCGAACAGCAGTATGTGCCGCGCCATGCCTACCTGGAAAAACAGCAGGCCTTGCTCGACCAGGAGCGCGACCTGGCCGTGCAACAGGCGCGGGTGGTCGAGCTTTCCGCCAGCCGCAAGGAGGCCGAGCGGCGCCGCGAGGGCACCCTGGCACAGACCCGGCGCAGCATGCTCGACCTGCAGCAGCAGGCGCAGCAGCAAGCCGCCTCGCTGACCCAGGAGCTGAAGAAGGCCGAGCAGCGCGACCACCTGATGCGCCTGGTCGCGCCGGTGGATGGCACCGTGCAGCAACTGGCGATCCATACCGTCGGAGGCGTGGTCACGGCGGCGCAGGCGCTGATGGTGGTGGTGCCCAGCGACCAGCCGGTGGAAGTCGAGGCGATGCTGGAGAACAAGGACGTCGGTTTCGTCCGTGAAGGCCAGCAGGCGACCGTGAAGGTCGAGACCTTCACCTTCACCAAGTACGGCACGGTCGAGGGCGAGGTGCTCAGCGTCTCCAACGACGCCATCGAGGACGAGAAGCGCGGCTTGATCTACAGCAGCCGCGTGCGTCTGCTCAAGGACTACATTCGCGTGCGCGACCAGCAGGTGGCGTTGTCGCCGGGCATGTCGGTCACGGTCGAGATCAAGACCGACCGGCGCAAGGTCATCGACTACTTCCTCAGTCCGTTGCAGCAGTATGTGGACGAGAGTCTGAGGGAGCGCTGAGGGCATTTGCCCCGGCCTGGCCCCCAAGGGGCGCGGGTGAACCCGCACATCGAAAGGTCCCTGCTTGAACCGATGGGTTATGTACCGTTCCATGTGCCGGCGTGGAGGCCGCTAACGATCATCTGAGGTCGGTCAATTCCTAGTGTCCTGCCAGATAAATCCTACAAATTCTCAAGATTCTACCTGCTGATACCCAAGCCTATTTCCAGCAACGATCTGCCCCTTCGCCCTGGGACTCATTTCCCGGCGGGACTCTTTCAATAAAAAGACAAGGAAGCAGACGCATGGCTCTCGGCTACATGATTCGCATGGGCGACAAGACCACTTGTGGTGGGCAGGTACTGGACGGTCACCGCAGGTTCATCATCGAGGGCATGCCCAGGGCCCGTGAAGGTGACCCGGTGTCCTGCGGGGTCACCGGGCAGGTCTACCAGATCGTGGGGGGTGTCGAGACATTCACCGATGACGGGCGCCTGGTCGCCGGCAACCTGGACAGCGTCAGTTCCTGTCCGTGCCGGGCCGGGCTGTTGCCGAGCTGCAACTTCTCCTACCAGTCCAGCAAAGGCCTTGGCGCCTCGGGAGCAGGCCGGACAGCGAGCAGCGCAGCACCGTCCGCAGCGAGGCAAGGCTACACCTCGGGTTCGGCCAGCCAGACCTCGGCAGCCAGCGCTGCCATGGCCGACTCCACACCACGCACCGATACCGAAATCGCCGAACCAGGCTTCTATATCGTCCCCAACAGCATGTCCCGCAGCGCCCTCGAAGCGGCCCTGTTCGACAAGCCCTCGCTGGAAACCCTGGCGATGTTCCGTGCGCTGAATCCCGGTCAGGGGAGCATCAAGGGCGGGTCGATGATCATCCTCAGCGATCCGCGTAATCAGACCTGCACCCGCGAAGAAGCACTGCTGATGGAGGCGGCCGCCATCGTCAACGAGGCGTTGAAGCCTCTCAACGAGGATGAAGCTGATTTCATGGCTCGCCACCATGACGAAATCTCTACTTTCCTTGCCCATTCCGCTGCTGCGGTCGGCGTGGGCGAGGCCATGTTCTCGCGCAATCTGAACAATGTGAAAACCAATCTGGAAGAGATCCAGGACCTCTACGGAAACTCCGAACAAGTTACTCATCAGCCGGAAATTGGCGGCTTAGGGATGCCGAAAAGCCCGATTTTCAGCCGCTGATTATTGGATAACCAAGGCAAAGCCTTGGTCATCTGCCGTTACGGGCGCACCTCGCCCGGAGCAGTCA
>NZ_JAVYJH010000028.1:0-84539 GCF_032621685.1 Pseudomonas sp. zfem002
TCCGTGAACTCTTCCAGCGCAGGTTAGTGACATGGGATAAAGACCGACCAGCGGGCTGATGATCAGGTGCTCGTTCACCGCCCACTCCACATACAGATCCAGCTCCCGCGCATCCAGGTTGAGGGTGTCGCGGGTGCGCAGGGTGTTGAAGTCGAAATACAGCGCGCCGACGGTGAGGTTCTCCAGCGGCGTGGCCTTCAGGCCGACATGGTGAATCCCGGTGTTGCTGTTGAACGGCCCGGAATAGTTGGCCGCCACCTCGCCCTGGAACCAGGTGCCGTACCCCGTGCTCAGGCCAGTGAACAACGAGTCCCAACCCTGCGAGTAACGGGTGTAGCGATAGGTCACCTTGGGCGCCCAGGCGACATCGGCGAAGGTGTAGCCAGCCTCGGCGTACCAGGCATTCTCCGGCCCGGCGTCCTTGTCCTGCCAGGCGTATTCGAAGGCGAAGCTGGCGTTCTCGATGCCCGCACTGCCCTCACCCCGCAGGCTGTAGACATCCATGTTCTCGCGCTCTTTCTGGAAGTCGCTGGCCCACTGGTCGGTGACGTCCAGGCCATGCACCCAGGTCAAGCCCAGGGTGCCGGCGTCGGCGGTGTAGTCCAGGGTCCCGGCGGCCAGTTCGGTTTCGGCCTGGGCGCGGTTGTCGGATTTCAGCCACAGCACACTGCCGTGCAGGCCATCCTGGCCACCGAGCTTGAGCACCGCGGTGCGGTCGAAGGCGTGGCGCGCCGCCAGGTAGTAGGCGCCGCCACGGTTCAGCGCGCCATCGGCCGGGCCCTTGCCGAGGTTGGGGCCGTCGTCGTTGATCAGGAAGCCGCTGCCGATCTTGACCACCTGGCGTCCGGCGGAGAAGTCCACGCCATCCTTGCCCAGGGCCGGGAACAGGTCGCCGGAGCGCCAGCCGAGGAAGGCATCCTCGATCTTGGTGGTGCGTTCGGAACCGTCGGTGTTGCCGGCGGCGTCGCCATCACCCCAGGTCGCCGAGCTGACCAGGTTGAAGGTGCCGTACAAGGTGCCGGCGCCGCCCAGGCCCTGGTCGCCGCTGAGGCCGTACTTGATGAAGCCTTCGCGCCAGGTCGAACCGCCCGGGGTGCCGTCGTAGTTCTTGCGGCTGTTGAACATGCCCCAGACCGCGAGCATGTCGGCGTTGAGGTGCGTGTCGTCGTCCGCGTACAGCTCGTAGGCCAGCGCCGGCTGGGCCGCTGCCAGTGTGACCAGGCTCAGGCCGACGGCCCGGGCCAGCGGTAACAGGCGATGTTGCTTGTCCATTGGTATTCCCCCATTTCTTGTTGGCAGTTGTGCTGTAGCGAGGGGTTATTAGGGCGCTGGCGGCCGGCCCAAGTCTTGTTCGTGGCTGCCAGCGCTCTTGATCGCAATGGCCAGTAATCAGCCATTACTCTCCAGGGTGGCGAGGGTCTCCGGCAGTGTCGCGCCGCCATCGACGATCAGGGTCTGGCCGGTGATGTAGGCGGCGTTGTCCGAGGCGAGGAAGAGCATGGCGGCGGCGATGTCCCGCGGTTCGCCGAGACGGCCCAGGGGCACGCTGCTGGCGATCCGGGCGTTGAGGCTGGCGTCGCCGAGGTTGTCCATGGCCGGGGTGCGGATCATCCCCGGTTCGACGCCGTTGACTCGCACGCCATGCCCCGCCAGTTCCAGCGCCGCGCTGCGGATGAAGCCGTTGACCCCTGCCTTGGACGCGGCGTAGTGGCTGAGCCCCGGGTACGCCACCCGTGGCCCGGTGACCGAGGAGGTCACCAGCACGTTGCCGCGTCCCTGGCGGCGGAACAGCGGCAGCGCGCCCTGGGTCAGCCAGAACAGCGCCGACAGGTTGACGTCCAGGGTCCGCCGCAGCAGCGGCTCGTCGATCCGTTCGAACGGCGTCAGCGGAAAGTACGCAGCGTTGTGCACCAGCACATCGAGGCGCGGCAGGCCGGCGAGCAGGGCGACGACGGCCGCGCGGTCGGCCAGGTCGATACCGGCGACCCGTACCTGGCAGCCGTCGGCGTTGAGCTGGTCGGCCAGGGCCTGGGCCGTGTCGCGATTGAGATCGGCGATCAGCACCTCGGCCCCGGCGCGGGCGAAGCCCTCGACGATGGCCTGGCCGATGCCCTGGGCGCCGCCGGTGACCAGCACCTGCTGGCCGCTGAAATCGAAGCGGGCGTTCATAGCGGACTCTCCAGGCGGGTATAGGCCAGGGTCGGTACGTCGACGATGGTCGAGCCAGCGTCGGCGGCGATCACCGCGCCGGTGACGATCGACGCCTCGGGACCGATCAGGAACTGGCACAGCGCGGCGATCTCGTCCGCCGTGGCCGGGCGGCGCAGCGGCACGTCGGCGGTGACCCGGCGATAGGCGGCGTCGAGGTCTTCGCCGTAGTGCTGCATCAACGGCTGCATTTCCTCGTCGGCCATCGGTGTGCGCACCCAGCCCGGGCAGACGCAGTTGACCCGCACGCCCTGCGGCCCGAAGTCCCGCGCCAGCGAGCGGTTGAGCCCGACCAGCGCGTGCTTGGCGGTGGTGTAGCCGCACACCTCGGGGCCCGCCGCCAGCGAGGCGATGGAACCGAGCAGGACGATGCTGCCACGCCGCTCGACCAGCAGCGGCAGGCAGGCCCGGGCGCTGTGGAAGGCGCTGTGCAGGTTGCCGCGCAGGGCCGCTTCCCAGGCCTCGTCGCTGGTCTCCAGGGCGTTGCCCAGGCCATGCCCGCCGGCGCAGCAGATCAGCGCGTCGAGGCCGCCGAAGCGGGCGCGGATCTGCTCGACGAAGCCGGCCCAGGTGGCGCTGTCGGCGGCATCGCCGGCCAGCACCAGGGCGTCGCTCCCGGCCGCCACCTGTTCCAGCGCCGCGCGCCGCCGGCCGACCAGCACCAGGTTGTCACCCAGGGCGGCCAGGCGTTGCACGCAGGCCGCGCCGATGCCGCTGCCGGCACCGGTGATCAGCACGGTGCGCTTCATGCTTCGTGGACCGTGGTGTTGATCAGGTTGCAGTAGGACGACACCGGGAAGTTGCTGAAGGCATCGAAGCTGCCTTCGGCATAGCCGAAGATCTTGCCGTCGCTGCGGTGCTCGCGCAGGTCGATCATCACCAGGCCCAGGGTCGGGATGATCTTCTCGCGCCAGACGAACAGGTACAGCGCGTCGGCGATCTTGTAGTAGTGGCAGCGGTCGGTGTCGCACAGGCCTTGCTCGACGCCCTTCAGGCACTGCCAGGTGTAGTAGTTCTGGTTGAGGTAGATGTGCTCGTATTCCTCGGTCGGGCTGTAGCGGTAGCGGTTGCGGATGCCCACCAGCTCGGCGGTCGGTGCGTGCGGGCAGGCGCCTTCCTGCCAGGGCTTGTCCAGGCTGCCGTGGAGGAACTGGGCCTCGACGCAGGTCAGGTTCTTGCCGGACAGGGCGCGCTGGTAGATGCCCTGGCGGGTCTCCTGCTCGGCCGGCATGTTGCCGATCACCGCGGTGAAGGACTGGCTCAGGGTGTCGATGACCAGGCTGATCGACCAGGTCTGGCCCTGCTCGGTCTTGAGGAAGTCCACCAGGTAGATGCCCGGGCGCACCGAGGTGGCGCGGTACGGCGCGCTGCCGCTGGAGTGGCCGTCGGCGGCGTGCCAGTGCAGTTGCTCGGCGTCGAAACGGTGTTCGATGACCCAGCCGTTGGCGAAGTGCAGGGTCAGTTGCTGCCCGGCCAGCTCGGCCAGTTGCGGCAGGATGAAGGCTTGCGGGGCGAAGCCCTCGGCCAGGGCGCCTACGGTGATCCAGTCGGATTGGGTGGTCATGCTGGTGGCTCCACAGTGTTGTCGTTGGGAGCCGTGATGGTGCCGCGGGGCGGGCGAGGGCGGTATCGACCGGATGGTTGAGGCGGGCCTGGCATGCCAGTCATCCGACTGTCACACACTGGTGGTAATGTGCCATCACTCAGCGGCAGGAATGACGTGCAGTGATCCGCCGATTCCTTTGTTCCTTCAACCTCGTGCAGTTTCTCCTGCTGGCCTCGGCGCTGGCGATCCTGCTGTTCGTCTGGGTCTCGTACGTCCAGCAGCGGGCCATCTCGGAGCAGCAGGCGCTCGCCGCCAAGGCCGCGGAGCACCTGAACCTGGCGAGCATGGCCGCGGAGAACCTCAGCCAGCTGGTGGACCGCGCGCAGACCATCGGCCGCGCCGCCCAGGCCGATCTGCGCGACAGCGGGCCGGGCCACTGGAGCCTGGTGCGCATGCTCGCCGAGGACCCGGTGCTCAAGCGCATGAGCCTGTACCGCTTCGACGGCCGCCTGCTCTCCGCCAGCCACAGCGACGAGCCGCGGCAGTTGCCCGAGCCCTGGCTGCTGGCCCTGCGCGAGCATATCGGTCGGCACGGCTTCAAACCCTTCCTCGCGCCCCTCGACGCCTCGGCCCGCGAAGCGGCGCAGATCAACTGGCGCCTGCCGTTCCTGCTGCCGCTGAGCGGGCCGTCCGGCGACCAGCCGGACAGCATCCTCCTGGTGCAACTGGACATCGGCTACCTGGCGCAGTTGTTCCAGCATATCGACCTGGGCAGCAGCGGCCTGATGCGCCTGCTCGACAGCGCCGGCCACGAGCGCCTGCGCATCGGCGACAGCGGCGTGGTGGTGGCGGGCGAGGCGCTCAAGCCGGACCTGCCGGCGCAGGGCGAGGCGTCCGGGCGGCTCGTCCAGTACAGTCGCGACGGGCGCTACCAGAGCCTGTTCCGCAAGGATCTGCCGCGCGCGTTCAGCATCGCCGTGAGCCAGCGCGAGGACGAGATCCTCGCCCCGTCGCAGCTGCTCTACGCGCGTCAGCGCTGGGTCAACCTGAGCATGACCCTGCTGATCCTCGCCGGCGTGCTGTGGAGCTGGCGGGTGCTGGGCAAGCGCGAGGAAGCCTTCGGCGCCCTGGAGCAGGCGCAGCGGATCAACCAGCAACTGATCCAGCGCCTGGAGGAAGAGCACCGGCGCAGCAGCCACGCGGCGGCCACCGACCACCTCAGCGGCCTGCACAATCGCCGCCAGTTCATGGAGACCGCGGCCAGAGTCCTCGCCGAGCAGCGCGGCAAGCGGCGGCTGATGGCGATCCTGTTCATCGACATGGACCGCTTCAAGTCGATCAACGATTCCCTCGGCCACAAGGTCGGCGACCTGTTGCTGCAGGCCGTGGCCGGGCGCATCAAGCGCGCCCTGGAGGCCGGCGACGAGGCTGCGCGCTTCGGCGGCGACGAGTTCGTCGTGCTGCTGGCCGGGTCGCGCAGCGAAGAGCAGATCGACCTGTGGGTGCGCATGCTGCTGAACAAGCTGTCGGCGATCTACTCGCTGGACCAGCACGAACTGAACAGCAGCCCGAGCATCGGCGTGAGCATCTGTCCGCGCGACGGCGTGGCGGTGGACGAACTGATCCGCCAGGCCGACGCCGCCATGTATTCGGCCAAGCAGGCCGGGCGCGGGCAGTACCGCTTTTTCGACCCGTCGCTGAACGTGGTGGATGTCGGCGAGTTCGCCCTGGAGCAGGCCTTCGGCCCCGCCCTGAAGGAAGGCCAGTTCGTCCTGCATTTCCAGCCCCAGGTGCGTTTCGACTCGATGCGCGTCGAGGGCTACGAGGCCCTGGTGCGCTGGCAGCATCCGCAGTTCGGCCTGCTCTATCCGGACCGCTTCATTTCCCTGGCCGAGCGCAGCGGCTTCATCGTCGCCCTGGGCTGGGAGGTGCTGCGCCTGGCCTGCGCGGAGCTGGTGCGCTGGCAGGCGCGCGGCATCCAGGCAGGGCTTGCGGTCAACGTCTCGCCCCTGCAGCTGCGCCAGCCGGACTTCAGCGCGCGGCTGCTCGACGAGCTACGTCTCCACGCCGTCGAGCCGCAGCGCCTGGAGCTGGAAATCACCGAAACCACCGTGCTCGACGACGAGGGCCAGGGCATCAAGCACCTGCAGGCCCTGCGCGACGCCGGCCTGAGCATCAGCCTCGATGACTTCGGCCAGGGCTACTCGGGTTTCTCCCACCTGCAGGCGCTGCCGATCAACCGCCTGAAGATCGACCGCGCGCTGGTCGCCCAGCTGTCCAACAGCCATGACGACAGCCCCATCGTGCTGTCCACCATCATCCTCGCCAAGCGCCTGGGCCTGGAGGTGGTGGCCGAGGGCGTGGAGACCCGCGAGCAGGTGGTCTACCTGCGCCTGGCCGGTTGCGACTTCGCCCAGGGCTATCACTTCAGCCGTCCGCTGAGCGTGGCCCAGTTGGAGCAATACCCACCTTTCATCGACGCGACGGAAACGGCATGCGAACACTGACCTGGCTGACCGGCCTGCTGTTGGCCGGCCTGCTCGCCGCACCGCTGGCCGCGGCCTGCCAGCAGGCGGCGCTGCGCATCGGGGTGATTCCGAAGCAGAGCATGGAGGTGCTGATCCGCGATTATCAGCCGCTGCTGGAGCGCCTGCGGGCGGAGCTCGGCGTGCCGGTGTCGATCGTCCCGGCGTCGTCCTACGAGAGCGTGGTGGATGCGGTGGTTTCCGGCGGCGTGGACATCGCCTGGCTGGGGCCGGCGGCCTACGTCCTGGCGCAGCAGCGCGACCCGCGGATCGAACCCTTCGCCAGCCTGGCGATCAGGAAGGGCTACTTTACCCCGGCCGGTCATCACTATCAGGCGCTGTTGCTGGCGCGGCGCGGCAGCGTGGCGGATGTGCAGGCGCTGCGCGGCAAGCGCGTGGCCCTGAGCGATCCGGCCAGCACCTCGGGCAGCGTGGTGCCGAACGTCGAGTTCGCCGCCCGGGTGGGCCAGCCGCTGGCGCGCTTCTTCGCCTCGGTGGCCTACAGCGGCTCCCATGACAAGTCGCTGGACGCCTTGCTCGAAGGGCGGGTGGACGCCGCGTTCGTCGCCAGCGTGCGCGCCGATGCCTACCTCAACAGCGGGCGGATCGCGCGCGACACCTTCGATGTGCTGTGGCGCTCGATGCAGATCTACTACGACCCCTATGTGTTTCGTGGTGGCCTGTGCGCCGAGTACAAGACGCGGATTCGCGCGGCGCTGCTGGAGAACCAGGACGGGCTGGCGGGGTTTCTGGCGTCGCAGGATGCCAGTGCCATCGCCCCGGTCGGCCGCGCGGAATATGCGTCGCTGGTGCGCATGATGCAAACGCCGTGATCAGCTTCGCCACCAGGTCGGCTGGCCGTCTTCGAACGAGTGGCTGTGCGGCTTGAGTTCGGCGCGTCCGGGTTCGTCGAAGGTGCCGGCCAGCAGGGCGATGGTCGGTGCGTCGTCGATCGCGCCGAGGGAACTGCCGCAGCGTGGGCAGAAGGCGCGGCTGGAGTAGTCCGAAGAGCGGTACAGCGCGGGCGCGCCGCCGGCGCCGGTCCACTCGACCTGGTCGCGGGGGAATTCGACCCAGAGCGCGGTGAGCGCGCCGGTGTGCTGCTGGCAGTTGCGGCAGGAGCAGGTGTGCGGGTTGGCGGCGGGGCCGTGGGCGGTGTAGCGGATCCAGCCGCAGAGGCAGCCGCCGTGGTGGGAGGTGGAGGGCATTGGGTCGTCCTTGGTGGGGGTGGGGGTGGTAGCTTAGAGCAGCAGCGATGAGCATAGGTATCTACACATCTTCGAAGGCTTGTCGGGGGACCGCATCAAGGCCGCCAGGTGCCTGTCTTGAGTCTTGCATCACTCTCCAGATCGAGCGCCGCCCGCGCGGCGCATCGCGGATGAATCCGCTCCCACATTTGTTGCAACGTACCTATGTCTGTCAGGCCATGGTTGACCGCATTGTGTGTTCGACTCGATATCGAGTCGGGCTCAACTGTGCTGGTCTAATGGCTCCGGACACCTCAATTAGGGAGAATCCCCCTACTGAGGAGTACCCCCGATGACCAAGAAGTACAGAAGATTCACCACCGAGTTCAAACTCCAGGTCTGCAAGATGATTGTTGATCAAGGCCTGAGCGCAGTTGGGCGGAGCTGGGATAGGCAATCCGTTGACCAGTGAACAGCAGCGAATTCGCCAGCTTGAGCAGCAAGTCCGAGAGCTGAAGATGGACAACGACATACTAAAAAAAGCTACGGCCTTCTTTGCCCGCGAGTTGAAGTGATCCATCAACTGGTTCGCCAATTGCAAAGTAAGGCTTTCCCGGTGGCGCGCGTTTGTCGCGTGCTTCAGATCAGTCGCTCGGGCTTCTATGAGGCCCATGAGCGACAGGCGAAACCCAAGCCAGTTTGCCCTGTCGGCATCAAGCTCAAGGCTGCATTCGTGTCGTCTGGAGACTGCTACGGCAGCCGTCGACTAGTGGGTGTTTTGCGGCAGGAAGGCGTGTCCATTGGCCGCTTCAAGGTACGTCGCTTGATGAAGCTCTACGACCTGCGCTGCGCCTGGAAGCGCAAGTTTGTTCATACCACCACCAGTAATCACGACCTGCCGATCGCTGAAAACCTGCTCAACCGTCAGTTCATGCCAGGAGGCATCAATCAGTCATGGGTTGCAGATATCACTTACATCCGAACGCGCAGCGGATGGGTGTACCTGGCGGCCGTCATGGATCTGTTTTCACGCAAGATCGTAGGCTGGTCCATGGCGCCTCACATGCGTGCCGAGCTGGTGTGCAGCGCCATGCAACTGGCGATCGCCCAGCGCCAGCCAGCGCCGGGCCTGATCGCCCATTCGGACCGCGGCAGCCAGTACGCAAGTGCTGACTACCAAGACTTGTTGAGGCGCAATGAGATGCGCTGCAGCATGAGCAGGAAGGCCAATTGCTGGGACAACGCAGTAATGGAGCGCTTTTTCCTGAACCTGAAAATGGAAAGGACTTGGCGTAAGGACTATGCCAATCACGACGAAGCGATCAAGGATGTTACCGACTATATCGTGAAGTTTTACAACCAGGATCGACTGCATTCGACCCTGGGTTATCTACCGCCCAACCAGTATGAGCGGCAAATAGCCTGAGCTCCCACATTGCGGTGTCCGGAAAAAGTTGACCAGCTCAGGGCGCTGCAACACTCAAGACAGGCACCGGGCGGCCTTGATGCAGCTCCCCGGCAAACCTTCAAAAATGTGTAGATACCTATGCTCATCACTGGCAGGGCAACGACACCCCCAACCCACTCCCTCAGGCATGCACACTCCACTGCACCACATCCGCCCCGATCACCGAGTCGTTCACCGCCTGGATCAACCCGCAGCGAATCGCCTCCTCCGGCGTGACGATGCGCGGATGCGCCATCAGGTAGCGTGGAATATCCAGCACTTCCCGCGCCCCCTGGGTGCGCTCGGCGACGATCTGCGCATACAGCTGCAGGTCGTAGTCCAGGCTCATCGCATACTCGGCCATCCGTGCATGATCCACCGAACCGTGCAGCGTCCAGTGGAACGGATGGAACAGGAACTTGCTCAAGGTGCAGGCAGTGCGATGCTCCCCCGCGAGGAACAGGATGTTGCCCATCGACTCCACCGTGCCGAGGTTGTGGGTGTCCACCTGCACCGGCAACGAGCGCAGGAAGTTGTACAGGCTGAAGCCGTAGCTGCACTCCCCACCCATGGTGGCGATGTTCACCTGCAGGCGCTCGGCGCCCTGTTGCAGGGCCTTGGAGCAGGTGCTGATGAGGTTGCCGCAGGTGGAGGCGTTGATCGGTCCGGTGAAATGAATGATATGGCTGGCCATGCTCACCTCATGCTGTCAGGTCGGTTGCCGGCGGCGTCATGCACACCGGCGTCGTTGCGCGAGTCAGGCATCGTCGTTGCGCGGTGATTCGTCCGCGCCCCGCTGCTCGGCGAGTTCGCCCAGGTGCTGATAGCGCTTGCGCAGTTCGTGCAGTTGCTTTTCGTCCAGATCGTCGAGGCCGAGCAGGGCGTTGTGGGCCCGGCGCGTGGCACGCAGCAACTCGTCGATCTTGATATGCAGTTCGTCGGTGTCGCGGTTCTGGGTGTTCTGGATGAGGAACACCATCAGGAAGGTGACGATGGTGGTCGAGGTGTTGATCACCAGTTGCCAGGTATCGCTGAAGTGAAACAGCGGGCCGCTGATCCCCCAGGCCAGGACCAGGCCGAAAGCGCTGGCGAAGGTCATGGGACGACCGGCCCAGCTCGCCAGCTTCTGGGCGAAGCGCGAAAACTTCATCTTGCGTTTTCCTTCCGCATGCCAGGAACACGACGGGCCGAGAGCGCCTGACCCGACATTCGGTGGAGGGCCTGCGCCGGGCAAAGTTCAACCTGCGCAGGGCGCCATTCGTCCATCCCCCTGAACCCGCCCGACACCGCGCCAGTCGCAATCAGTAGGGTGAACCGCACCCGCCCCTGGAGATGACCATGCGCGCCCCTGCCCTGTTGTTGATGCTCGCCAGCCTTGCCAGCGGCACCGTCCTGGCCGATGCCTGTCAGGTCACCACACGCTCCTCCAGCGCCTCGGTGCAGACGGTGGAAACCCAGACCTGCTACACGCTGCAGGGCATGCCGGACGATGCCATCGACTGGTCGTGCAGCAGCGAGAACAAGGAAATGCTCAATACCCAGAAGCGCCGGGTAGTGCGCTGCCCCGACCAGGAAATCGGCCAGTGCAGCGCACCGCTGACCCAGGAAAGCCTGGCCAACCCGCGCGCCACCAGCAACGCCGCGCAGGCCCCACGACCGGCGATTCCCGACGATGCACGGGTGCTGACGTACTACTACGACACCCGCCACCAGGGCCAGGCGCGGATTGACTGCGAGAAGGCAGGCGGAACCTGGCGGATGCCGTGATCGACGTCCGGCCTTGCCGATGACCTGCCCGAAAATCAACAGCGGAGGATCGACCCATGCCACGGGGAAGCAAAGACAAGTACACCGCAGCGCAGAAACGCAAGGCCGAACACATCGAGGAAAGCTACGAAGCCAAGGGCGTCCCCAAGGACGAGGCCGAAGCCCGCGCCTGGGCCACGGTCAACAAGCAGTCCGGCGGCGGCGAGAAGGCCGGCGGCTCCGGGCGCGAGAAAAGCGCGAGCGCCAAGCAGCAGTCACGACAGGCCTCGGCGCGGCGCGCGGCGAAGACCCGGCAGGGCGTGCCGCGTCCGGACCAGCCCATGACCGGGATGACCCGGGCCGAGCTGATGGACCAGGCACGCAAGCGCAACATCGCGGGGCGCTCGACCATGCGCAAGGCCGAATTGATCGAGGCGCTGAAGCACTGAGCCGCAGCACTCAATAGTCGATCGAAACGCACCCGGCGCGGCCGGGGCCACTGGCGAACCGAGTATGGGTGCCGCCATCGCCGCCCAGACCCGCCCCCTGGCACAGGGCATGACGCGCGGCATCGGCGGCCGCGGCGCTGGCAAGGTCCTCGCGTTGCGCCTTGAACTCGCGCAGCAGCCCCAGCATTCGCGCCGCCTCCGCGGCACTGGCCGCCGCGCCCTTGCCCGGCGTGTCGGCAGTAGCGCCGGAACCGCCATTGCCCCCCGCGAAGCCCTCGGCGAGCACGCAGTCAGGCGTGGTCGAGCCTTTGCCGCCGCTGCCGCCACGCCCCGGCAGGCGGCTGAACAAAGTGCCGCTGCCCGCCCCGCCGCCCTCGCCGCCAGCGGCGGAAAAACTGAACGCCGACAGGCCGCCACCCGGCTCGCGAATGCGGATACGACTGGCTCCGCCCGGGTGACCGTCGCCGTCCTGCGCCGTGCCGGCCGCGCCGCCCGCACCGACAGTCACCTGCAACGCGGAACCGGGCAGCACGCCGAGGGTACAGATCAGCGTCGCGCCACCACCGCCACCACCCCCGCCGGCAGCGGGTCTGGCGAGGATCGGAAACGCTGCGGCCACGCCCGCCACCCCGCCACCGCCCCCTCCGCCAATCAGGGTGACGGTGACCCGGGCGACGTCGCTGGGCAGTTCCAGGAGCTGGGTCGCAGCGGGATCGGTATAGGTCTGGTTGGCACCGTGGGCAGCCGGGGCCAGGGCGGCGAGCAGCGCCACGGCGATGTTACCTGCGGACAGCATGAGGGCCCGCGTCATGTCTGGGTCGAGGATGTTCATTCCTGCAGAACATAACGCCAGCCGGCGTCGCGCTCACCTGACAGAACTGCCAGTTGCCAAGAACGCTTGGCGATAGCCTCTATTCCCTTCGCAAGACACCTGCCGTGCAGCGCGCGCACACAACGCGACACGGCAGGCACAGCGAAGCGTCAGGGGGAAATTGGATCGCTCGCCGGAAAGGTCTCTTCCAGGGCGTTGTCCACCTTCGATTCCTCCGGCTGCTTGCCCTGCTCATCGCCGCAATGGCAGGCGCTCATGCGGCAGGCTTCGCCATTGGCGTGCCCGCGGGCGCAGGCTTCGCAGCAGTAGGCCTTGCCATCGCGCGTGAGCGCGCTGGCATCCACTTCACAGGTACAACCGGGGCAGGCGCAGTGGTTGGTCATGGTCGTCTCCTTCATCAGTCAGGATTCGTCGTCTTGCGGCGGCGCCGCACGGTCATTCCAGGGCTTGCCATCCAGCGGTGCCGAGCGGGCCAGTTCGGCTTCGTCGGGGCCGCTGCCGGCACCGATTTCGTCGGCGTCCACCCGGCGCAGTTGCCGATCCGCCGGCCCGTCACCACCCCGCTCGGACGGATCACGGGCGCCGCTCTGGTCGAACAGGGTGTCGGGGCTCAGGTCGTCGTAGGTGACGTTGTCTTCGTGCAGGCTTTCGCTGAGGGCTTCGCCGCCACTCATGCCAGCGCGCTCGACCCGCTCCGGGGGAAACTCGCGGTTCACTTCCTGCTCCGAGCGGGCATCGCCGGCGCGGCCCTGGCGCTCATCGTGGCGCTGGCTGAAATCCAGTTCGTGGACCTCGCCCATGCGGTCCTGGATATCGTCGATTTCCCGGGGAACGTAGGGCGTATTGGCCCCAGGCTTGTCGCTCTTGTCGATCATGGCGTTCTCGCTTTCGGTTGGGCTCTTGCAGTGTCGACTCCCCCGCGCAGGCAATGATTCAGTCTTTCCGTCACCCGGTCGCGCAGCCGGCGCGACGTCGATTGAACTCCTGTCGCGCGCGCCCTCTCCCACTTGATAAGACGCCGCCACCGAGCATCCGCCATGACCAGGCCCCTGCAGGAATACCAGCGCAAGCGCGATTTCGCCGCCAGCCCCGAGCCCAGTGGCAGGCGCGGCCGTGGCAAGGCCCATGCCCTGCAGTTCTGCATCCAGAAACACGATGCCAGCCACCTGCACTACGACTTTCGCCTGGAACTGGACGGCACCCTGAAAAGCTGGGCGATTCCCAAGGGCCCGTCGCTGGATCCGACGGTCAAGCGCCTGGCCGTGCATGTCGAGGACCACCCGCTGGACTATGCCGGTTTCGAAGGGCATATCCCCGAGGGCCACTACGGTGCCGGCGATGTCATCGTCTGGGACCGCGGGGTGTGGATTCCCGAAGGCGACGCCCGGCAGGGCTATGCCAAGGGCCACCTGCGCTTCGAACTGCAGGGGGAAAAGCTCGGCGGACGCTGGAACCTGTTCCGCACCCGCCTGGCCGGCAAGAAGGAACAGTGGATGCTGGTGAAATCGGCGGACGCCCAGGCGCGCGACCAGGCTGACTACGACATCCTCGAAGCCGCGCCGGACAGCGTGCTCAGCGAGCGCAGCCTGCCCGCCACGCGCCAACCCACCAGCCGCCGCGCCCGCCCGGCCAGGACCACGGCGAAAAGCGCTCTGCCACCGAGCCTCGACCCACAACTGGCGACCCTGGTGGACTCACCGCCGCCGGGCGACTGGAGTTACGAAATCAAGTTCGACGGCTACCGCATCCTCGCCCGCATCGACCAGGGCGAGGTGCGCCTGTTCACCCGCAACCGCCATGACTGGACGGCGAAGCTGGCGCACCAGGTCGCGGCCCTGAAACAGCTGGAGCTTGAGTCGGCCTGGCTCGACGGCGAGATGGTGGTGGCCGACGAAAACGGCGTGGCGGACTTCCAGGCCCTGCAGAACGCCTTCGATAACGAGCACGACGAGAAGATCGTCTATTACCTGTTCGACCTGCCCTGGCTCAACGGTCACGACCTGCGCCAGTGGCCCCTGGAGCAACGCCGCGCTGCCCTGGAGCAGCTCCTCGCCGATCCGCCGGCGCTGCTGCGTTACTCCGCGACCTTCGCCGAGCCGGTGCAGTCGCTGCTGGCCAGCGCCTGCCAGCTCGACCTCGAAGGCCTGATCGGCAAGCGCCAGGACAGCCTCTACCTCGGGCGCCGCAGCAGCGACTGGATCAAGCTCAAATGCCAGCAGCGCCAGGAATTCGTGGTGGTCGGATATACCGATCCCAAGGGCAGCCGCAATGCCTTCGGGGCGCTGCTCCTGGGCCTGCACGACGGCGCCCGGCTGCGCTACGCCGGCAAGGTCGGCAGCGGCTTCAGCCGCGACACCCTGGATAGCCTGCTGCAACGCCTGCAGCCGCTGCGCATCCGCCGCCCGGCCCTGGACGCACCGCCCAGCGGCGCCGAGGCGCGCGGCGTGCACTGGCTGCAGCCGCGCCTGCTAGCCGAGATCAGCTTTGCCCGGATGACCCGCGACGGCATCGTCCGCCACGCGGTGTTCCACGGCCTGCGCAGCGACAAGCCGGCCAGCGCCATCACCCTGGAGCGTGCCATGCCCGCGAACCACACCGGCCTGCGCCTGACCCATCCCGAACGGCTCATCGATCCCGCCAGCGGCGCCACCAAGCTCAACGTCGCCGAGTACTACGCCAGGGTCGGCAAGCTGATCCTGCCCCACCTCAAGGACCGCCCGGTGGCGCTGGTACGCGCGCCGGACGGGCTGGGTGGCGAGCTGTTCTTCCAGAAGAACGCCGCACACCTCGATCTGCCCGGGGTGAAAAGCTACGCCAAGGAGCAGGCCGGGCAGGCAGCGATGGTGATCAACCGCGAGGACACCCTGCTCGGCGCGGTCCAGATGAACATGCTCGAACTGCACACCTGGAACGCCACCGACAGCCAGTTCGAACGGCCCGATCGGCTTGTCCTCGACCTCGACCCGGACCCGGCACTGCCGTGGAAGGCGATGGTCGAGGCGACCACCCTGACCGTCACCCTGCTGGACGAGCTAGGCCTGCGCAGCTTCCTCAAGACCAGCGGCGGCAAGGGCATCCATGTGGTGGTGCCGCTGCAGCGCAGAGCCGGCTGGGACACAGTGAAGGACTTCAGCCACGCCATCGTCGAGCACCTGGCCGGACTCTTCCCCGAGCGGCTGTCGGCGGTGTCCGGGCCGAAGAACCGGGTCGGGCGGATCTTCATCGACTACCTGCGCAACGGCAAGGGCGCTACCACCGTCTGCGCCTGGTCGCTGCGCGCCCGCGAAGGGCTGCCGGTGTCGGTGCCGATATGGCCCGAAGAACTGGCCGGATTGAAGGGCGCCAACCAGTGGACCCTGGGCAATATCGACGAGCGCCTGGCCGAGGGCAACGCGCCCTGGCGCGACTATTCCACGACCCGCCAGTCGATCACCGCGGGCATGCGCAGGCGCCTGGGCATCAAGTGAGCGGCCGGCCACGGCATGAGGAGACGCCATGAGCATCATCCAAGACTTCGATCTGGGCAGCCTCGACACCCTGCTGCGCAGCTTTACCGAACGCCCGCAGGCGCTGCATCTGGACACCCGCTTGCCGCCGATCCTGCACTCGCTGCGCCAGGACCACCTCGACCTGCTGCCCCTGCCCGGCCAGGGCCATACCCTGCAGCGCTGGCAGACCCTGGCGCGGGTCGCCGGCTGTGACCTGAGCCTGGCCAAGCTCTACGAAGGCCATACCGATGCCCTGGCGATCCTCTCCGAGTGCGGCGCCAGCCACCGCGTCGGCCAGGGGATCTGGGGCGTCTGGGCCGCCGAAGCGCCGGATGCGCGCACCCGCATCGTCGCCCGGGACGGCGAGCGGGTGCTGCTCGAAGGGCGCAAGGCCTGGTGCTCCGGCGCCCTGCAGATCGACAACGCCCTGCTCACCGCCTGGGACCACGACGAGCAGCCGCAACTGGTGGCCATCGAGCTGTCCCATCCAAGCCAGCAGATCCTCGCCGAGGACTGGCAGGCCGTCGGCATGGCCACCACCACCAGCGTGGTGATCGCCTTCGACCGCTCGCCGGCCCAGCTGATCGGCACGCCGGGCCAGTACCTGTCGCGGCCGGGGTTCTGGCACGGCGGTGGCGGGATTGCCGCCTGCTGGTACGGCGCCGCCGAGGCACTGGCCGATTACCTGCGCGAGCACTGCCGCAAGCCACGTCCCGATCCGCATGCCGACGCCCACCTGGGCGCGGTGGACGCGGCCCTGTGCGGCGCCCGCGCGGCCCTGCGCGAGTGCGCGGCGTGGATCGACGAGCATCCCGGTGGCGCTGCCGAGTTGCTGGTGCGGCGCACCCGGGCGCAGGTGGAACAGGCGGTGGAGCAGGTCATCGAGCATGTCGGCCGGGCCCTGGGCGCTACCCCCTATTGCCACAACAGCCACTTTGCCCGGCTCGCCGCCGACCTGCCGGTGTACCTGCGCCAGAGCCACGCCGAGCGTGATCTCGCCGCCCTGGGCCAACGACTGGCGCAAGGGCCGGCGGGGGCCTGGCAGCTATGAGCAAGGCACGCTTCGCGGAACCGGCGACAACGCCGGCGCAATGGCAGCAGTCCGCCCATCTGGCCCGGGCGACCTGGGTCGAAGCGCGGCAGTTGTGTCCACCCGGGCGACGCCTGGTGGTGGTGGCGCCGCACCCGGACGACGAGATCCTCGCCTGTGGCGGCCTGCTCGCCGGCTTCCAGGGCCGCGAGCACGAGCTGCTGTTGATCTCGGTCACCGATGGCGAAGCCAGTCATCCCGGCTCCGCGCAGTGGAGCGAGCATCGTCTGCGCCGCCAGCGTCCGCTGGAAAGCCGGCATGCCCTGCAGCGCCTCGGCCTCGATGTGCAGGCGCTGGCATGGCAACGCCTGGCCCTGAAGGACAGCGCCGTGGCGCGGGACGAGGCGTTCCTGGTCAATCACCTGAGCCAGTTGCTGCAGGCGGACGATCAGCTGCTCTGCACCTGGCGCGGTGATGGCCACAGCGATCACGAAGCGGTCGGCCGCGCCTGCGCCCGGGCGGCGCAGGGCAAAGGCGTGGCGCTGCTGGAAGTGCCGGTGTGGGCCTGGTCCTGGGCCGCGGCGGAAGACCCTCGCCTGCCCTGGCCGCGGGCCTGCAAGGTGCGCCTTGACGCCGAGGTCCTGCAGCGCAAGCAGCAGGCCACCGCCGCGCATGTCAGCCAGCTGGCGGCGGACGGCGAGCGCCCGCCGGTGTTGCCGGCGGCGACCCTGGAATGCCTGATGCAGCCCTTCGAACTGGTGTTTCGATGAGCATCGACGCGCAGTACTTTGCCGGCCTGTTCGCCGCCAGCGACGACCCCTGGGCCTTTCGCACGCGCTGGTACGAGAAGCGCAAGCGCGACCTGATCATGGCCAGCCTGCCGCGCCAGTTTCATGCGCGCGCGTTCGAGCCGGCCTGTGCCAATGGCGAGCTGAGCGCGGCCCTGGCCGAACGCTGCGCCGAGCTGGTGTGCCATGACCTCGACGCCACCGCCGTGTCCCTGGCCCGGCGGCGCCTGGCGCCTCTGCCCCATGTGCAGGTCGCCCAGGGACGCTTGCCGGTGGACTGGCCGGGGGGCCGTTTCGACCTGATCGTGCTCGGCGAGATCGGTTACTACCTCGGCCCCGAGGACTGGCTGCGGGTGATCGAACAATCCGTGGCCAGCCTGACCGCGGACGGTGGCCTGCTCGCCTGTCACTGGCTGCACCCCATCGCCGGCTGCCCGCAGTCCGGGCGCCAGGTGCATGCCCTGCTGGAACAGCGCTTGCCGCTGTATCGCGTGCTGCGTCACGAAGAGGCGGATTTCCTGCTGGAGTACTGGAGCTGCCAGCCCAGCGTGATCGACCTGGACGAGACCTGCCCATGATTGCCGTGATCATTCCCGCGCACAACGAAGCCGAAGCCCTGCCGCGTTGCCTGATCGCGGTGCAGGCCGCTGCGCGCATGGCGCAGGCGGCCGGGCACCGGGTGCAGATCCTGCTGGTGCTGGATCGCTGCAGTGATGCCAGCGCGGCCATCGCCAGGCGCTTCGCGGTGGAGACCCTGCGGGTCGATGCGCGCAACGTCGGCCAGGCCCGGCGTGCCGGTGCCGCGCTGATGCTGGAGCGCGGCGCCCAATGGCTGGCCTGCACCGATGCCGACAGCTGCGTACCGGCGCACTGGCTGCTGTGCCAGCTGGCCTTCGCCGTGGACGCGGTGTGCGGCACGGTGCATGTCGAGCAGTGGTTGCCGGAGCAGGACGCGGCCTTGCGCGAGCGCTATCTGCAGCGCTACCAGCTGCGCGAGGGGCACCGGCATGTCCATGGCGCCAACCTGGGAATCTGCGCGCGGGCCTATCAGCGGGTGGGCGGGTTCCAGCCGCTGGCGCTGAACGAGGACGTGCGCCTGGTCGAGGATCTGCGGGCGTGCGGGGCGAGCATCGTGTGGACCGCGCGCAACAGCGTAGCAACCAGTGCCCGCCTGGATCCGCGGGCGCGGGGTGGGTTTGGGGATTATCTGAGGGGGTTGGTACAGAGCGTGGATAGAGGGGGTTGCTGAAGGCCTCATCGCTGCATGGGTATCTATACCTCTTCGAAGGCTTGTCGGGGGACCGCATCGAGGCCGCCAGGTGCCTGTCTTGAGTCTTGCAGCGCCCTCCAGATCGAGCGCCGCCCGCGCGGCGCATCGCGGATGAATCCGCTCCCACATTTGTTGCAACGCGCCATGGCCTGTTGGATTTGAGTTGTCAGCCTTTGTTTTTTCGGCGATGCATCGCGGGGAGGCTGTTGGGCTCGACTCGGTATCGAGTCGAACCAACAAGGCGGTCAACCATGGCCTGTCTGACATAGGTACGTTGCAACAAATGTGGGAGCGGGCGTAGCCCGCGATGCGCCGCGCGAGCGGCGCTCGATCTGGAGGGCGCTGCAAGGCTCAAGACAGGCACCTGGCGGCCTTGACATGGTTCCCCGCCAAACCTTCAAAGATAGGTAGATACCCATGCTCATCGCAGGCGGCGGTCGATTTCAAAAGCGCCCGAAACTCAGGACGCCTTGCGCGGCGTCTTCTTCGCCGGTGCAGCCTTCTTCTTCGCCGCCGGTTTGGCCTTGCCTCCCAGGCTGCGCTTGAGCAGTTCGGTCAGGTCGATGATGTCCGCGCCCTTGCCGCCTGCCTCCTCGCCCGTCTCCACCACACTGATCCGGCCCTTGCTGGCCTTCTCTTCCACCAGGTCCATGATGGTCTGGCGAAACACGTTGCGGTAATCCTCCGGCGCCCAGCTGCCACTCATGTCCTGCACCAGCCGCCTGGCCATGTCCAGCTCGCCCTTGCTGGTCTTCGCCTCGGTCACGCTGCTGTCCAGCTCCAGGCTGTCGATGCCGCGCACTTCGTCCGGCCAGCGCAGGGTGACCAGCAGCAGCGCATCCTCCAGCGGCCGCAACAACGCCAGGTGCTGCCGGGTGTGCAGGACCACGGTCGCCAGCGCCACCTTGGCGGTGCTGCGCAGCGTCTCGCGGAGCAAGGCATAGACCTTGCCGCCGCGCTTGTCCGGGGCCAGGTAGTAAGGGGTGTCGAACTGCTGCAGGGGAATCTCTTCGGCAGCGACGAAGGAAAAGATCTCGATGGTCTGGGTCGCTTCGGGGCGCGCCTTGCGGATCTCCTCCTCGCTGATCACCACATAGCGCCCCTTCTCGTAGGCCACGCCCTTGACGATATCCTCCTTGCTCACGTCCTTGCCGGTGACCTTGTTGATCCGCTTGTAGCCCACCGGGTCCATGCTGCGCTGGTCGAGCCAGTCGAAATCGATGCCCTGGCTGCGCACGGCGGAAACCAGCGCCACGGGAATGTGCACCAGACCGAAACTGATCGCGCCTTTCCAGATCGCTCGGGCCATGACTCATTCCTCACCCTGGGCAAGGTGGTAGCGCAAGGCGCCACAACGTTCGCAGCACTGACACGGCGCATTCTCCACCGCCGGCAGGGAGCGCCACTGGCAACCGCGCAACAGGCAGAACAGGGTCATGGGACACCTCCTGGCACCCGTGAAATCGGGCGCTTGCTACAGAGGACCGCCAGGAGAGGGCAAAGGTTTAGCGGGAATGCGCGCGGCACCGATCAGTTGTCGCTGTCCTTGCCCGGTGCCAGTTGCGAGGCCGGACTTTCCGCAGGCGGTTGCTGCATCTGCAACGACGGCTTGCTCGGATCGGAATCCTTGCCGGGGTGGTTCGAGTTGTCGAAGCAACCGCCCAGCGCCAGCAGGCCGGACAGCAGGAGCATGACTGCGCCTTTGTTCATGGCGATGTCCTCCACAAAAGCGAACGGCGCATCGTGGACAGGCCGCGATGCGCCAGGCGGACGGGGCAAGGATCATGCCCCGCCGTTTACCGCGGTATCACCGATCAGGAGCGACCGCCCTTGCGGCCGGTGTCCTGGGTTTTCTGCCGGTCCTGATTCATGCCACCCGACTGTTGTCCGCCCTTGCGGCCGGCTTCGGAGGCTTTTTCCCGATCGTTGGCAAAATTGCCCGGGTTGCCACCTTGCTTGGAGCCAGTGCGGTTCTCGTTGTTAGCCATGATCTTTCACCTCATAGAAAACGAAGGATGCACGACGTTGTGCCGTACATCAGTGAGAGTCCACGAGGTTGCAGGGATTCGCTTTGATCGAGGGCGCCCGGACGGGTGGCGGGAAATGTCCGTGGCCTGGTGTTTCGCGCACAAGCGATCGCTGGCGCGGGAGGGGTACGAGGCAGCGAACTGCCCCGCGCAACAGCGTTACATATGGCCCTTGCCGTGATGCATCTCGTGCCCGCCGCTGGTCAGCGCGCGCACCGGTGCCTGGACCTCGAGGTTTTCCCGGTTGCCCTTGGCATCCTCGATCACCAGGGTCAGCGCGACCTGCTGACCTTCCTTCAATTGCCCGGTGAGGCCCATCAGCATCACGTGGTAGCCGTTGGCATCGAGGACCACGGTCTTGCCGGCCGGCAGGTCGACCGCCTGCACCGGGCCCATGCTCATCACATCGCCCTGCATGCGCATCTCGTGGATCTGCACGTCCCTGGCCACCGGCGACTGCACGGCGACCAGCTTGCTGTCGGTATCGGCGGTGAGGGTCATGAAGGCCCCGGACGCCTGCTGGTTGGCCACGGTGGCCCGGACCCAGGGTTCGCCCACGGTGGTTTGCGCCAGGGCCGGCAAGGCCGCGCCGCACAGGGCCAGCATGGCCAGGGATTTGCGCAGGAAAGTCATCAGCAGATCTCCATGAGGGTCAACAGGTCTTCGGCGCATTCCTTCGCCGTCAGCGAATGGGCCAGGCCCAGGTGCAGACGACCGCGGGAGTCGAAGACGAAACTGGTGGACGAATGCGACACCGTGTAGCTGTCACCCAGCGGTACCTTTTCGTAGAACACGCCGAACTCCTTGGCGGTGGCGGCGATCTGCTCCGGTGTGCCGGACAGCGCGGTGAAGGTCGGGTCGAAGGCTTTCACGTAGTCTTCCAGGACCTGCGGGGTATCGCGCTCGGGATCGAGGGTGATGAACACCACCTTGAGGAAATCGCCGTCGCGGCCCATCAGCTTCTTGATCTGCACCGCCCGCGCCAGGGTGGTCGGGCAGATCGCCGGGCACTGGGTGAAGCCGAAGAACACCATCGGCATCGAGCCGTAGAAGCTCGACAGCGCGTAGGTGTCGCCGTGAACGTCCTGGAGTTTGAAGGAGCGGCCGAGGATCTTGTTGCTCAGGTCCTTGCCGTACTTGAAGTCGAGTTTCGGGGAACTGTCGCAGCCCGCCAGGGCGCCGAGCCCCAGCACGCCGAGCCCGGCGAGAACGGAACGCCGGGTCAGTAGATCGTTCATGTAACCATCCTTTCGGGAAGGTGCACGCTTCGCAGTGAAGCTGTTCATTTCGTGGTTTCTTGTGGGGCGGCATTTTGTCATGCGAGGGAGGGGGGTGCCAGCGCAGGGCGCTGGAAGGGTGCGGCGTGGTGTCGCAGAAGGCGTCGTAAAAACGTAACAAGGCATGAACCGATTACCGCTACCCCGCCCCCTTGGACAGGCGCTACCCCGCCGGCAAAGTGGCCACCAGCCACCATCCGGGTTATTGTCGCCACTTTTCCGGCAGGCCAGCACCCATGCTGTCAGTGCTACTGACACACCCTGTCAGTAGCCCTCGCTAGAGTCGCCGCCAAGCCCATCGACAAGGACCCGCCATGGCGGCCACCGAGCATGACACCCTGGCCCTGCGCCTCGCCGATATCCTGCGCCTGCTGCAGGCTGGCGAGCGCCCTACCCGCCTGCAACTGGCCGAACGCTTCGGTGTCAGCGAGCGGACCATCTACCGCGACCTCAACCGCCTCGGTGACGTGGTCGAGCCCGGCGCCGATGGCGTCTATCAACTGGCCAGCCAGTACCGCAGCCACTTGTCCCCGGCCGATCTGCAGACCTTCGCTCGCCTCAGCGGCGTCGAGCGGCTGTTCCCCACCAGCGACCGGCGCTCCTGGCTGGAACTGCTCAAGCCCGGCCAGGCCAGCTTCCTGGTGCGCGACGGGCATTTCGCCGCCGCACGCCCGGACACCAGCGACTTCCGCACCCTGAGCCGCGCCGTCGAGCAGCACCGCCGCTGCCAGTTGAACTACACCGGAAAATCGCGGCGCATCGAGCCCTACCGGCTGATCCACAACAAGGGCATCTGGTACCTCGCCGCCACCGAGGGCGGGCACCTGAAGAGCTTCGCCCTCGGCCGCATCGGCGAGCTGCGCCTGCTCGAGGAAAGCTTCAGCCCCGACCCGCGGATCCAGGGCCAGATCGAAAACGACGACGACATCTGGTTCGGCCAGGACTGCCTCGACGTCACCGTGCAGGTGGCCGCCAGCAACGCCTACTACTTCCTGCGGCGCAACGTGCTGCCGCAGCAGCGCGTGCTCGAGCAACGCGCCGACGGCCAGTTGCTGCTGCGCTGCCAGGTCAACCACCCGAACCAGTTGCTGCCGATCATCCGCTACTGGATTCCACACATACGCATCCTCGAGCCCGCCTGGTTGCAGCAGCAACTGCGCGACGAACTCACCGACTACCTGAACGACGCAGGACCACGCCCATGACCGCCGATATGGAAAAGCCCCTGAGCAACGACCACGACAAGAACGACAGCCTCGATTTCGAGCAGATCGCCGAGACCCAGGCCAATCGCCTCGAAACCACGCTGTTCGAAAACCCGCAGAACGCCGGCAAGACCAGCGCGGTGATCGCCTCCTTCGTCGCCTCGTGCAACGCCCGCGGCGATAAACCGCTGGAGACGTGGCTGGACGACGAATTCAGCAAGTACCCGACCCTGTGGAAAGACCCGGAAGAACGGCTCCAGGCCAGCCGTGAGGTGATCCGCTCGACCAACGCCTTCAACCACTCCCGCGACGCCCTGCAACTGCACCTGGACAGCGGCCGCAGCAAGGCCTCCTGGCTGGCCGGCGAGATCGAGAGAAACGCCGCGGTGTCCGGCTCGGTACATGTCGGCGAATACGCCGGGCGCATCGATCACGCCCTGGAACAGGCCACGGATAACGCGCGCAAGATCGTCACCACCCAGGGCGGCGCGATCAACCTCAACCCGAACCTGGACGGCTTCATCGCCGAGCAGCACCACGTCGACACCTTCAATATCGACGCCACCACCAAGGGCAGTCCGTACCGCGCGCGGATGGTCAATTCCCGCGACCTCAACTCGGTGGACATCGAGATCGTCGACGGCAACGGCAAGGTGGTCGGCACCTACCAGTCCAAGTACGGCGCGGACGCCAACGCGACCAACCGCCAGTTCGACAACGGCGACTACGAAGGCCAGCAGCGCCTGGTGCCGGAAGGTCACGCGGCCGAGGTGGCCGACAGCAGCGAAGTGATCGAGATCGACGGGGTGAAATCCCAGCCGCTGTCCAAGGATGAAGCCAAGGCCCTGCAGAAAAAGGCCCAGGCCGAGGCCGAAGCGCGCCAGTACGAGTGGAAGGACACCAACCGCGTCGATATCGCCAAACAGATCGGCAAGCAGGCAATGGTCGGCGCCTGCCTTTCCGTCGGCCTGCAGGGTGTGCGCATCCTCGCCCGGCGCGCCTGGAACAGCCTCAATGGCCGGGACAACCCCAGCGCCCAGGAAGACCTCAGGGAATTCTTCGAAAGCTCGCTGCGCTCCTCCACCCAGACCGCCGCGCAAGTGGCGGTTTCCGGCGCGGTGGTGGTGGCGGTGAAGAACGGCTGGCTCGGCGGCGTGCTGCGCAATACCCCGGCCGGCCTGATCACCAACATCGCCTGTGTCGGCATGCAGAACGCCAAGATCCTCTACAAGCTGGGCAAGGGCGAACTCACCGGTGAAGAAGCCATCGACGCCATCGGCAACACCACGGTGACCACCACCATGGCGATCGCCGGCGCGACCAAGGGTGCCGGCATCGGCGCGGCGATCGGCACGGTGTTCGGTCCGGTCGGCAGCGCCGTGGGCGGCTTCGTCGGCGGCGTGGTCGGGGGGATCGCCGGCAGCTCGATCGGCGAGACGGTCTACGAGGCCGGCAAGTCGGTGGCCAGGGCCGCGGTACAGGTCGCCGCGCGGGTCGTCGACGGGGTCGGCCGGGTAGTGGAATCGATCGGTAGCGGTCTGCGCAATTTCGCCTCCAACTTTCTCCCCTGGTGATCGCGATGAACCTGCTCGAACTCAAGGACAAGATCAAATCCCACCTGGTCGCCGGCTACCCGGGGCTGTACATCCACTCCGGGGAAGAAGCGCGGGTCGACAGCATGCTGCAGGACGTCGCCGCACAGCTGCGCCTGAACCCCAAGGAATGGAACCTCGGCTACGGCTGGGTGGACTTCTTCAACAAGCAGCCGCGCGGCAGCCAGGGCGCCGACACCGACCTGGCCAGCAGCCTGCCGGCGCTGCTCGACGATGACCTGGACCACAAGCTGTTCATCATCAAGGACGCCCGCAGCGCCCTGGAAAACCAGCCCCTGGCGGTGGCGCGGCTGAAGCAGCTGCTCAACCGCATCCAGCGCCATCACAGCGGCAAGGCCGCGGTGGTGCTGGTCTCGGAAACCCTGCACATCCCGCCGCAGATCGAAGCGCAGATCACCCTGCTGCCCCTGCCGCTGCCGCGTGGCGAGGAGATCAGCGAGCAGCTCGAACAACTCTGCCAGCGCTTCGAGCTGACCGTGCCGGAAAACCTGCGCCAGCGCCTGCATGCCGCGTGCAGCGGCCTGAGCCAGGAAGAGATCCGCTCGGCGCTGGCCATGGTCCGCCAGCAGCACGAGCAGATCAACGATGCCGCGCTGGCGCTGATCCAGCATGAGAAGGAACAGATCATCGCCAAGAGCGGCGTGCTGGAAATGCTTCGGGTCAGCGAGAACGCCACGGACATCGGCGGCCTGGAAAACCTCAAGCAATGGCTGCAACGCCGCGCGCAGATCTTCCGCCGCCTCGGCGAAGCCCGCACGGCGCGGGTGCAGGCGCCCAAGGGGGTGCTGATCGCCGGCATGCCCGGCTGCGGCAAATCGCTGACCGCCAAGGCCGCGGCCGGGCTGTTCCAGTTGCCGCTGCTGCGCCTGGACATCGGTTCGCTGCTCGGCAAGTACGTCGGCGAGAGCGAGCACAACATGCGCCGCGCGCTGACCATGGCCGAATCGGTCAGCCCGTGCATCCTGTGGATCGACGAACTGGAAAAGGCCTTCGTCGGCATGACCAGCGGCAGTGGCTCGGAGGTGTCGTCGCGGCTGTTCGGCTACTTCCTGACCTGGATGCAGGAAAAGACCGGCGCGGTGTTCGTCATCGCCACGGCCAACAACATCACCGCGCTGCCACCGGAGCTGCTGCGCAAGGGACGCTTCGACGAGGTGTTCTATGTCGGTTTTCCCAATGGCAGCGAACGCGGCGCGATTCTCGACATCCACCTCAAGGGTGACGCCCTGGAGCTGAAACAGGACGAGCGCCACGCCCTGGTCCGCCAATGCCGCGACTACGCCGGTGCCGATATCCAGAACGCGATCAACGAAGCCCGGGAAACGGCGTTCCTGGAAAACCGCGCGCTGAAGTTCGACGACCTCCAGGCGGCCATCAAGCTCACCGTGCCCCTGCGCGAGACCCTGCGCGATCAGGTCGGCAAGTACGAGGAGCTGTTCGAAAAGCTGAAACTCAAGCCCGCCTCGACCTGCGACGGCCTGAGCGTGGCGGAAATGATCAAGCTGGCGGACAGCCACAACGCCCTGCGGCGCAAGGAAGTCGCGACCCACGAGGACTGCCCGGACGACCTGCTGGAGAAACTCGCCGGCGACACCGACCTCGACGTGCGCACCGCGGTGTACAGCAACCCGAAATGCCCGGAAGGCCTGCTGACCCTGCGCATCAATATCGCGGCCGATCAACCGGGCTACGACCTGGCACTCCTGCACCTGGCCTGCATGCACGCCAATGCACCCCACGACCTGCTGGCCTCGCAGTTCGAGCGCCTGCAACTGAGCATCGAGCAGAAAGTCCGGCTCGCCGTCATGAGCGATCACGAAGCGCTGCACCGGCGCCTGCTGGGCGACGCCGACCATGAGGTGCGGGGCCATCTGGCCAGCAATGACACGCTCAACGGCGAGATCCAGCAGTTGCTGGGCAAGGACCCGCTGGTGGCGGTGCGCTGCGACCTGGCCAGGAACGACAACCTGCATGCCGAGACCCAGGCGCTGCTGGCCCGGGACGAATCCTTCGAGGTGCGCGAAGTCCTCGCCCGGCTCGCTCAGCTCGGCGAGGCGGTGCAACTGACCCTGAGCCAGGACGAGGATGTGGACGTGCGCCTGGAACTGGCCGAGCGCACCCGCGACGCCCTGCTGCCGGAAAGCGTGCAGCTGGTGCTGGTCAAGGATTGCCTGGAAGTCCGCCAGGCCCTCGCCGGCAACGAGAACCTCGGCGCGGCGGCGCAATTGCTGTTGGCCCAGGATCACCGGGTCGAGGTGCGCCAGACCCTCGCCAGGCACCCGGCGCTGGCCAGCGCCACCCTGCAGTGCCTGCTCAAGGACGTCGAAGCGGTGCAGGTGGAACTGGCGGGCAACGCGCAGCTGGGTTCGGCACTGGTGCAGATGGGCCTGAGCCACAGCGAGTCGCCGGAGGTGCGCAAGGCCCTGGCCGGCAACCGCCAGCTCAACGTCGAAGTACAGACCCGGCTGCTCGCCGACGCCAGCGAGGCCGTGCGTAAAGCCCTCGCCGGCAACCCGGGCATCAGCCTGGAAACCAGTGAAGCGCTGATGCACGACAGCAATGACGACGTCCGCGAGTACCTGGTGAGCTGGCCGCAGAAGCCCGCGCCAAGCGTCCAGGCGCATCTGGCGAACGACGCCAGCGCGAGCATTCGCCAATACCTGGCGCGCCGCGAGGAGCTGTCCGAAACCGTTCAGCAACGCCTCGCCAACGACCTGCCGGAGGTGCAGTGCGCGCTGGCGGGCAATGCCTGCATCACGGCTGCGGTCCAGCGACACCTGCTGGAACACGGCGACAGCGACACCCGGCGTGCCCTGGCGGGCAACGAGGCGCTGAGCGGGCCGGTGCAGGCACGCCTGGCCGAGGACCCCAGCGTCGAGGTGCGGGTCACCCTGGCGCGCAATGCGGCGCTGGCGCTGGAAGTCGCCGACAAGCTGATCATGGATCAGGCCGACGTGCGCAAGGAGCTGGCCTGCAACCGCCATCTCGGTGAGGCGCACTATGCCCGGCTGTTCAAAAGCGGCGGGGAAGAGGTGCGCCTGGCACTGGCGGTGAACCCGGAAATCGGCGAAGCGCTGATGACCCAGATCGCTCAGTTGGAGGCACCCGCGGCCGCCAGGCCAGCAGCGTCCGGCGCCGCGTTGGGCGCCGTGGTCGGCTCGGCAACGAACATGGCCGTCGGTGCGGGAATCTTCGGCGGCTTGCTCGGGAACACGGGCCGCGTCACGGCCGCTGCGACCGCCGCTGCAACCGTTGCCGCGCGCGCCGCGGCCACCGTGGCCTGGCTCGACGAGCAGAGCATGATCAAACCCAAGCTGCTGCTGGCACGCAATCACAACCTGCCGGTGGCGCTGCAAACGCTCTTGCTGGCCCAGGGCGAGCAGTCCGTGGAGCTGCACGAGGGCCTGGCCGGCAACCCGGCCCTGGCGCCCGAGCTGCAAAGCGTGCTGGTAACACACAAGGAAGTCAGGGTCCGGCAGAAACTCGCCGATAACCCGAACCGCAGCGAGGAGGTGGAACGCCTGCTGCTCAACGACCCGCAGGCGTCCGTGCGCGCCGCGCTGATCCGCGAACATGGCTGGCTGGACCCGGACATGGAGCTGCAACTGGCCCGGGACAAGGCCGTCAGCGTGCGGCTCGCCCTCGCCGGCAATGACTGGGTGCGCAAGCCTGCGCAACTGCTGCTGGCCGGCGATCCGGACAAGAGCGTGCGCAGCCGCCTGCTGCAACGGCCGGACGGTGTCACCCGCCGTCTGGAACGCAAGACCCAGCAACTGCTGGCGCAGGACAGCGACCTGGAGGTGCGCAAACTGCTGGCGGTGTACCCGGAGCTGGATTTTGCCGCACAGCTGCTGCTGGCCGAAGATCCCGCGGTCAGCGTACGCGAGATCCTGGCCAAGGGCGCGGAAGACAACTGGTTCGGCACGCAACTGAACGAGGAGGTACAGGCGCGCCTGGCCAGGGACGCGAACGTCAGCGTGCGCCTGGCCCTGGCGGAGAACCATCGCCTGTGTCCGGCGGCCCAGGCACGCCTGGCGGCGGACGCCGACCGCAGCGTGAAAACCAAGTTGCTGGAGGAGTCCGGGTTCATGAACCCACTCTCCCTGCTGGCCCAGCAAGTGCTGGCCAGCGATGCCGACAGCGAGGTACGCAAGGAGCTGGTGGACAAGCTGTTCGGCGTCTTCGCCTTCCCCAGCAGCGAGGAAATCCACATGAAGCTGGCCAATGACCCGGATGAATCGGTGCGCGTGCAGATCATGAGGAACCTGCTGTGGCCTTACAACCGGGGCACATGCAGCAACGCGGTGAAGGAGCGCCTGCTCGAAGGCGATGACGGCAGCCTGCGCAAACGCCTGGAGGAGGTCGAGCGCGAACGCCAGGCGAGGAGGAACGAACCGCTGCACTGAGGCCAGGCAAGCGATGTTCCCACAAGCGCCATCGGTCACTTGTGGGAACATTTTTCTTGCCGCCTCTCGGACAAGCCGACGATGAATCCGCCAACCTCCCGTGCCTGACCCGCCAACTCACAAAAATCTGTCACAAACCGGCCCGCTTCCTGCTGTCGCTACGCCGTCACATCGTCAAGATGCCCACGCCTACCGACACACAAGGACAAGTGCCGTGCTCAAACCCCTCGCCATCGCCGTCGCCATCGGATCTTCCCTGCTCTCTGCCGAGGCCGATGCCTACGACTACGGAGACTACGCCGGACAGACCCTCGACCGGCTGATCAACGACTACCCCGGCCGCTACCGCGGCACCGCCAATTTCGCCGGCGCCGCCGACTGGATGCAGTCGCAGCTGAGCTTCGGCTACCAGACCCGCCGCCAGGACTTCACCTGGGCCGGCAACCGCAGTTCGCAGAACGTCATCGCCTCCGCCGCCGGTAGCAGCAGCAACTACGTGGTGCTCGGCGCCCACTTCGACACCTACTACGGCCGCCCCACCCTGCAGGGTCTGGACGACAACGCTTCCGGCGCCGCGGTGCTCACCGAGATCGCCCGCAACCTCGGCGGCCTGCCCCTGGAGAACGGCCTGCAAGTGCTCGGCTTCGGTGCCGAGGAGGAAGGCCTGCGCGGTTCGCGCGCCTACGTCGCCGCGCTCAGCGACAGCCAGCGCGCCAACCTGCTGGGCATGATCAACCTCGACAGCCTGATCACCGGCGACCGCATGTACGCCCACGCCGCCAGCAACGCCGTGGACAACCCGGCCCTCGGCGCTTACCGCGACCAGTTGCTGCGCATCGCCCGGGAACTGAAGATCGACCTGTTCAGCAACCCCGGCCTGAATGCCGAATACCCCGCCGGCACCGGTTGCTGCAGCGACGGCGAGAGCTTCAACGGTCTTGGCGTACCGGTGCTGTTCATCGAGGCGACCAACTGGGAGCTGGGCGATCTCGACGGCTACCAGCAGACCGACAACCCGGCCATTCCCGGCGGCTCCACCTGGCACGACCCGAGGGAGGACAACCAGGCCGTGCTGACCAATGCCTTCGGCCAGGAACGCATCGACCAGCGCCTGCGCGACTTCTCGCGGCTGCTGACGCGCCTGGTGCTGGAGCTGACCAACGCCGACCTGCTCGCCTCCAACGCCTCCGGCGGCGCCCTGGCGCGGCAGATGGAAGACCAGTTGCAGCGCCAGCACCAGGCCATGACCCGCCTGCACGATCGGCGCTGGCTGAGCCTGCTGGGCAGCGAGCGGGCGGTGGGCAGCTTCGATGGCGAAGTGGGGGTCGAGGGTGAGGTGTCGCCGGACAGTGGTTTCGACGCGCCGGGCAATCCCGAGTCGAAGCGCCTTGGCCTGCATCTGCTCGGCGACTATCGCCTGAGCGAGGCGGCGACCGTCGGTGCCAGCCTCAGCTTCGAGCGCAGTCGCGATCAGCTCGAGCATGGTGGGCGGATCGAGGGGGATACCTGGCAGGTGGGGGTCTTCGGCCTGCTCGATGCTGACGGGCCGGGCTGGCTGGCGGGTGAGTTGAGCGCCGGGCACAGCCGCCTCGATACCAAGCGTTCGGTGTTCATCCAGGCCCATGGCGGGCCGGTGCTGCTGGATCAGCGCCTGACGGGCGATACCTCGGCGCTGTTCTGGGGCGCGCGGGTCGAGGGCGGTTACGACTTCGCCCTCGGCGGGCTGAAGACCGGGCCGGTGGCGGGGCTGGATCATGTTCACTACCGTATCGACGACTTCGATGAGGACGAGGCGCTGCGCACCGCCCTCGGTTTCGAGGAGCAGGACTACGACACCCTCGAGGCCAGCCTTGGCTGGCGCCTGCACGGTGATCTCGCTCTGGGTGCAGGCATGGCGATCAAGCCGTACGCCAGCGTACGCTGGGTGCGCGAACTGGCTGACGGGCGCCTGGACGAAATCGACCTGACCAGCCGCGCCGATGGCCGCGTGCGGGTGGCGGACCTGAGCGCCGTGGACAAGCGTTTCGGGCGCGCGCAACTGGGTGCGCAGTTGAGGCTGAGCGAGCAGTTGGGGGTATTCGCCGAGGCCAATAGCCGGTTCGCCCATGCCGAGGGCAATCAGGCCGGGTATTCGCTTGGGGTGCAGTGGCTGTTCTGATTGGAGCGGATGCGGGCCCTGTGGTGTATAGGGCTTGCCAGAGAGCCGCATCAGGGCTGCCAGGTGCCTGTCGTGAGTCTTGCAGCGCCCTCCAGATCGAGCGCCGCCCGCGCGGCGCATCGCGGATGAATCCGCTCCCACATCGGTTGCAACGTGCCATGGCCTGTGGGATTTGGGTTGTCAGCCTTTGTCTTGCGGCGATGCATCGCGGGGAAGCTGTTGGGTTCGGCTCGGTATCGCGTCGTGCCGACAAGGCGGACAACCATGGCCTGTCAGGCATAGGTACGTTGCAACAAATGTTGGAGCGGATTCATCCGCGATGCGCCGCGCGGGCGGCGCTCGATCTTCAGAGCGCTGCAAGACTCAAGACAAACCCCTGGCGGCCGTGACACGGCTCCCCAAACCATAACGATCGGCCCCCATAGAACCAACACAAATCCCAACTATCCTGAAACCACCACCCCAGCCAGACCGCCCGCCATGCAGCGCCTCATCCTCCTCACCCTGACCCTGCTCCTGAGCACCGCCCAGGCCGCCGATCCCTGGCACCTGGCCCACGAAGAAGCCGGTATCCAGGTCTACCTGCGCGACGTCCCCGGTTCGAAATACCAGAGCTTCCGCGGTGTCGCCACGATCAAGGCCGATGTCCGCACCCTCAGCGACCTGCAGGAAAACCTGCGGGTGGCCTGCAAATGGCTGTACGCCTGCGCCGACATGCGCCTGCTCAAGGTCGAGGGCGACACCACCTGGGTCTACCTGACCACCGCCCTGCCCTGGCCCGCCACCACCCGCGACATGGTGCTCAAGGTGCAGACCGAGCGCGCGGACGATGGCAGCCTGGTCCGCCATCTCACGGCCGTACCGGGCATGGTCCCGCGCGAGCCGGGACAGATCCGCGTCACCCGCCTGCAGGGCACCTGGCAGATGATCCCCAAGGGCGCACGGCAAACCGAAGTGACCTACGAAATGCGGGCCGATCCCGCCGGCGATATCCCCGCCTGGCTGGCCAACCAGTTCGTCATCGACGCCCCGATGATCACCCTGAAGACTTTGCGCGCCGTGGCCGAACGCCAGGGTGTGGTTTCCCCGACACCCATTCAGTAATCAAATACCACGAATTCCAACATTTAATTTGTGGATGCACCGCGATGCTCATACTGTAGAGCTGCAAGCCCCGGTAGCACGGCCGTCCAGGCGGTCCCGGGGACACAACAACAAACACCCGAGACTGTCCATGTCGAAATCCTACTTCGCCCCCCACGGCGGGCACCCGGCTCAGACCGAGCTGCTGACAGACCGTGCGATGTTCACCGAAGCCTATGCCGTCATCCCGAAAGGCGTGATGCGCGACATCGTCACCAGCCATCTGCCCTTCTGGGACAAGATGCGCATGTGGGTCATCGCCCGTCCGCTGTCCGGTTTCGCCGAAACCTTCTCCCAGTACATCGTCGAAGTGGCGCCGGAAGGCGGCAGCGAGCGTCCTGAGCTGGACAAGAACGCCGAGGCGGTGCTGTTCGTCGTCGAAGGTGAAGTCGACATCACCCTGCAGGGCAAGCCGTACACCCTCAAACCGGGTGGCTATGCCTTCATCCCGCCGGCCGCCGAGTGGAGCCTGCGCAACAACAGCAACGCCAACGTCACCTTCCACTGGATCCGCAAGCACTACGAGGCTGTCGAAGGCCTGCCGCATCCGGAAGCGTTCGTCACCAACGAACAGGACATCACCCCGATCCCGATGCCGGGCACCGATGGCGCCTGGGTCACCACGCGCTTCGTCGACATGGCCGACATGCGCCACGACATGCACGTCAACATCGTGACCTTCCAGCCGGGCGGCGTGATTCCGTTCGCCGAGACCCACGTCATGGAGCACGGCCTGTACGTACTGGAAGGCAAGGCGGTGTATCGCCTGAACCAGGATTGGGTGGAAGTGGAAGCCGGCGACTTCATGTGGCTGCGCGCCTTCTGCCCGCAGGCCTGCTACTCCGGTGGCCCTGGCCCGTTCCGCTACCTGCTGTACAAGGATGTGAACCGCAACGTGCATCTGACGCTGAATCCGAAGCGTTGATGCGGACTGCGCGAGCAGCCTGAACCAGAAGCCCGCCTGTCGAAGGCGGGCTTTTTGCTTTTGCTTGCGGGCCTCATCGCAGGCAACGCCCGCTCCTACAGATTCCGCAGCGCACCCGAATCCTGCGGTTTGCACAGAAGCCAGTGGGAGCGGGCGTTGCCCGCGATTGGCCCGCAGCGTCGCCTGTTCACTCCTGATCCAGCAACTTCGCCAGCACCGCCCCCAGTTCCTTCACCATCGGCTCCGCCGTCCCCCGGTGCACCACCACGATCTCGTAGCTGTCCACCACCGGCAGCCCATCCCCCTCCCCCAGCACCCGATGATCCCCGGTCACCGCCCGCGGCGGCAGCAGGCTGATGCCCATCCCGTCCGCCACCGCCGCCTGGATCCCGCTCAGGCTGGAACTGGTGAACGCAATCCGCCAGCGCCGTCCCAGGCCTTCCACCGCGCTGATGATCTCGTCGCGGTACAGACCACGGGGCGGAAAGGTCACCAGCGGGATCGGGTCCAGTGCCAGGGCGGGATTCTTCGCACTGTCGATCCAGGCCAGTTCCTCCGCCCAGCTCGCCACCCCTTCCCGGCCATTGCGCCGCTGCTTGAGCAGGACCAGATCCAGCTCGCCATTGTCGTAGCTCTGCGCGATATCGCGACACAGGCCACTGGTGACTTCCAACTTGACCTGCGGGTGCCTGCGGTTGAAGGCCGACAGTGCATTGGTGGTACGTCCACCGACGAAGTCCTCCGGCACGCCCAGGCGCACGGTCACCCCCACCGTCGCCCCGGCCAGCGCCTCCAGCATCTGGTCGTTCAGCGCCAGCATATGGCGGGCATAGCCCAGCAGGGTCTGCCCGGCATCGGTGGGCAGGACCTCGCGGTTGCCGCGCTCGAGCAGGCGATGGCCGACCATGTCTTCCAGACGGCGAACCTTCTGGCTGATGGTGGATTGGGTGGAATGCAGGCGGGAGGCGGCGGTGGTGAAGCTGCCGCAGTCGGCGACGACGACCACGGCGCGAAGGAGGTCGAGGTCGAAGAGCGTTCTAGTGGTTTTTGGAATGGGAAGCATGGCGATATTAGAAAAATGGATGACCTCGAATTTTCTAGCACGCCGATTGAGGGACGGCAATGTATCGGTCTGACATTTGCTTAGGACAAACACCTGGCCCGTCCTGAAGATGAAGCGAACTATGCGGGGAAACTGGTCCTGGCTTCCCGGCAAGAACGTCCTTGAACCAGAGCCTATTCGTTCCGACGAATCCGCTGCAGTTCTGCCTCCAGCCAACCACCCGCCAACTGGACTCCCGCGGCACAACGAATCTCGTAGGCCTTCCCACTCATGCTGCTTTGGGTCGCCGCCAGTTCGATGAAGTCTTCCGTGCGGGTGAGCAGTTTCTTCCTCTGCAGATAGGCCTGCTTCTTCTCCAGATGCGCCCGGGCCTGTTGCGCGGAATACGCGCTGCCATTGCGCACGAACTGGCACTGGCTGTTTTCGACGAAGGTCAACAGCTGTTCGATTTCCTGCGCCATGCGCTCCGTTGCGCAGGCCAGCGGAGCGCCCAGCCATACGACAAGGGCAAGCCCAGGGGTCACCAGGTGACGAGTAATCTGACGCAAGGTGATGTCCTCCAAAAGCGTCGGAATCTATCACCTTGCAGTCGCCGCCGACCGAGCGAGGCTATTACCAGGGATGTCGGACGAATGCCGTCAGAAGCGTACCTTCACGCCTACGTAACC
The DNA here is from genome assembly GCF_032621685.1 of Pseudomonas sp. zfem002. NCBI lineage: Bacteria > Pseudomonadati > Pseudomonadota > Gammaproteobacteria > Pseudomonadales > Pseudomonadaceae > Pseudomonas > Pseudomonas sp. zfem002. The sequence goes on from NZ_JAVYJH010000028.1 coordinate 35,002, forward strand.
GGTACGGCCCGGCGCCGGCTCGTAGTACCGCCCACCACTGTCATTGATCCGCAGGTTGTCGTAGTAGCGACGGCCCGTCAGGTTGTCCAGCCCCACATAGGGCTCGACATTCTCCGCCCAGCCCTTGAGCTGCATGCCCAGGCGCAGATTGACCAGGGCATAGCCGCCGACCCGCGCGGTATTGCCGCTGTCGGCGTACTGGCGGTCGAAGACCGAGGTGTTGACGCGCGCGTACCAGTTGTCGCGGCTGTAGCTCAGCTCGCCGAACAGGCTCTGCACCGGGATGCCCGGCAGGCGATTGCCGTCGGCATTGTCGAAACTGCGGTAGGTGTAGTCGTTGAGGCTGTAGGCCGTGGTCAGTTGCCAGTGTTCGTCGGGCTGCCAGCGGGCACTCAGCTCCAGGCCATCGCGACGGGTCGAGCCGGCATTGCGATAGAAGGTGCGGCCATCGACATAGGGCACCAGCTCATCGCGGGTGTCGATGCGATAGACCACGGCTTCGTAGCGCCAGTGGGCCGTCTCGCCCTTGAAACCGATCTCCTGGTTCAAGGCTTCGGCCGGTTCGAGGCTGCTGTTGAAGCCGCCGCCGTTCGGGTTGGCCAGCTCGCTGACGGTTGGGGTCTCGAAGGAGGTGGCAACCCGGGCGTACAGCGTATGGTGCGGGTCCAGGCGGTAGCTGAGGCCGACACTGTAGTTGAGGTCGCGCAGGTTGCGCTTGCCGGAATCGTCGCCGTCACGCAGGAAATGATCGTCCACGTTCAGGCGCACGGTGTCGTGTCGCAGGCCGAGGCTGAGCAGCCAGTTCTCGGTCAGTTCGGTCTGGTTTTCGATGAACAGGCCGAAGCTGCGCGCCTCTTCGCGCTGGCGAGAGGTCAAGGCGCCCTTTTCACCCCCGACGATATTGTTGTTGCGATCACGATCGTCGCGCAGGGACTCGAGATCCGCGCCAACGGTGAGCTTGTGGCCGAGACCGAACCAGTCGGCGACATGCGTGTAGTTGGCACCGACGCCACCGAACAGGCGCTCGTAGCTGGTCTGCCCGTTGGCGGCCAGTGGCAGGCGATTCTCGAAATCCCGTTGTCCGATATAGCTGCGGATCTGGTAGGTATCTTCACCCACCGGCTGGCCGTCCCACACCAGCGACAGACGCTGCTGAGTGATGCGCTCATCGGAGTCGAAGGAAAGGCTTTGCGGACGCGCCTGATTGCGATCCGCCCGCACCTGCCCCAGGGTCAGGCCGCCCGGATCTTCCGAACGGTTGTCCAGCGCATGCAGGGTCAACCCCAGACGCCCCGTCTCGCCCCACCAGCGCAGTTTGCCGGTGAGGTTGTTGGCCTCGCTGGTGGCATGCTCGCGGTAGCCTTCGGACTGGGTCGAGCTCAGCGCCAGCAGCGCGCCGACATTGCCGTGCGTGCCACTGGCCTCGACGCTCTGCCGGCGGAAGCCGTAGCTGCCGAAACTGACATCGCCCGCCACCGACGGCTGCTCGCTCGGCTCGCGGGTATTGATCGCCAGCACCCCACCCGCGCCATTGCCATAGAGCACGGCCGCCGGCCCGCGCAGCACTTCCATCCGCTCCACCAGGCCGAGGTCGAAGCCATCCAGTTCGGTCTGCCCGTCCGGCATGGTCAGCGGCACGCCGTCCACCAGCACGCGAATGCCGCGCACACCGAAACTGGAACGCGAACCAAAGCCGCGGATCGCCGGGCGCAAACCCTGGGCGGCGTTGTAGCGGCTCTGCACCACCACCCCCGGGACCGCGGACAGCAGGTTGCCGAGGGTCAGCGCCTGTTCGCCGCGGCTGTCGCCGGCATCGACGACGCTGGCGGCCAGCGCGGCCTGGGCCCACTGGTCGCCGCTGCGAGTGGCGCTGACCACCACGGGTTCGACTTCGACAGGGGTCTCGGCGAGTACGCCGGTGGAGGTCAACAGCAATGCGCCAAGGGTGACGCGACGGTGTGCGGCACGTTGCCGCTCGTTGTTCTTCATGGGCTGTTCCATCTGCTCCCGCGGGGATGTTCCGACACGCCGGCTGCGCTCGCGCGCGTGGGTTGGATGCTCGTCAGGGCCCAACCCTACGCAAGCGCGTGGGCACAAGGCCAGTAAGCAGGAGTTAGAAGTAGCGGGTACTTAGGTAGGTCACTCGAAAGTAGGAGATCGGGATGAGTTCCGCGTTGTAGGAGCTGGCTTGCCTGCGAAGGACCGCGCAGCGGTCCCAGAACTCACTGCTATCGGGGACCGCTGCGCGGTCCTTCGCAGGCAAGCCAGCTCCTACAAGCCTATACGTGCGGTCCAACGTGGTCCCGACAACACCGTTTCAGTAGAAATACGCCAGCCTGAACTGCAGCGAGTTGTCGATCTTCACCCCCTCGCGCACCGAGGTGTCGTGCATCACCTGCCCCAGCACCTGCAGTTGCTTGCCGACCATGGTCGCCACGGTAAAGCCGACCGTGCCGTTGTCGCGGCTGGTCGCCAGGGTTTCGCCATCGAGGGTCTCGCGCGCCCCCCAGTTGTGGCGGTAGCTGATCGCAGCGTAGGTCTCGGGGGTGAAGTTGTAGCGCAGGTGGTTGTGCAGCTGGAACAGCGTGTCCTTCTTCGCATCGGTCGAGCGCTGGTCCTGGTAGAACTCGGCCTCGGCGATCACGTCCCAGGTGATCCTGTCGGTCAGGCCCTTGATGTAGCCCGCCTGCAGATCCACCGCCCAGCGGTTGTTGCTGAGGGCGAAGCCCTGGTTCTTGTCGCTGCCGGTGGGCGCGGTGAAGAACACCGACCAGCCGAGGTGCTCGTTGCGCGCCAGGTCGGCGATGGTCCACAGGGTGCCGCCGAAGGTGATGTCGCCAAGGCCCGAATGCTTGGTGTGGGTGGCACCGACATCCTGCTGGCCGAAGGGGATCACGATCTGCGGATCCCAGGTGTAGCCGGTGCCGAAGAAGTCGGTGAAGTGGATCAGACGCAGCACGCCGACGGTCATGTCCAGGTCGAGGTCGTCGGCGACCTTCTTGCCGCCGGAGTAGACCTTGTCGCCACGCGGGTTCTGCTGGTAGAGCACGACCACGTCGGTGCCCTTGGGCAGCGCGGTGTAGTCACCGGGGTCGGGCTTGACATCGGCCAGGGCCGCGAGAGAAACGCCGAACAGGGCGAGGCCGGCCGCCAGGGCCGAGGGACGGATGATCTTCATGGTGAACTCTCATTGTTGTTTTTGTTGGCGTGCAGCGTCCCGGACGGCCCCATTCTCAAGGGCCGCCAGGAGGTTTCGGACGGATCGGACTCAGTTGCCGGCGTTGGCCTTCAGGTCGGCCTGCAGATCATGGGTGCGCTTGACCAGGTACTGACGGATCAGCTCCATGTCCTCGGGCTTGAGGATGTCGGAGAAATTCGGCATGCCGCGGTAGATCAGCGCGCCGCTGACGAAGGCCGGGAAGGCCTGGTGCTTCTCCTTGGTCAGGTAACGCAGGTCCGGGACGACACCGCCGGCGACCGCGTTCAGGCCATGGCAGCCCGCGCACAGGCCATTGAACATGCCTCGCGCCTGGACCAGTTGCTCGGGACTGGCGCTCAGTTCCAGGTCCACGTTGGGGAATACCGGCGCTTCGCGCGGCGGCGGCAGCTCGCCCTTGGCGCCCAGCTTGAAGGCAATGATCCGCGACTCCGACTGGACCTTGGCCTTGTTGGTCAGGGAGCCGGTGAGCAACGGCAGGATGCCGCCCCAGCCGACGGAAAAGGCTACGTACTGGTCCTGGCCCACGGTGTAGGTGATCGGCCCGGCCATCACCCCGGAATTGGCCCGGTGTTCCCACAGCTTTTCACCCTTGTCGGCACTGTAGGCCACCACCCGGCCGTCCGCGGTGCCCTGGAACACCAGGTTGCCCGCGGTGGCCAGGGTGCCGCCGTTGCCGGCGCTGGCGTAGGCCTGCTTCCAGGCCGGCGCCTGCCTGACCGGGTCCCAGGCGATCAGCTCGCCGGTCCAGGCGTCGCGAATCTGCTTGAAGGTCTTCGGATCCTCCGGCAGATCCGGTACGTCCAGGCCGAAGTTCAGCACCGACTTGTTCGGGAAGAACATCGGCTCTTTCGCTGCCTTCAGTTCGGCCAGGGTGTGCTGGGCCGGGATGTAGACGTAACCGGTGTTCGGGCTGTATGACATCGGGTGCCAGTTATGCCCACCGAGGAAGCTCGGCTGTACGACCTTGGGTTCCTTGGAGTAGTCCGCGGCGCCGGTCAGCACCGGGCGCCCGGTCTGCAGATCGATCTCGCTGGCCCAGTTCACCGGCACGTAGTTCTTTGCCGACAACAGCTTGCCGTTGCTGCGGTCGAGGACATAGAAGAAGCCGTTCTTCGGTGCCTGCATCAGCACCTTGCGCACCTGGCCGTCGACCTTGATGTCGGCAAGGATGATGTGCTGGGTCGCGGTGTAGTCCCAGCGATCCTGCGGGGTGACCTGGTAGTGCCAGACGTACTCGCCGGTGTCCGGGCGCAGGGCCAGGATCGACGAGACGAACAGGTTGTCGCCCTTGCCCTGGCTGCGGAACTGGTAGTTCCACGGCGAGCCGTTGCCGGTGCCGACGTACAGCAGGTCGAGGTCCGGGTCGTAGGCCATGGAGTCCCAGGCCGTGCCACCACCGCCCCACTTCACCCAGTCGTCGCCGCTCCAGGTTTTCAGGGCCATGGCCATCGCCGGGTTTTCCGGCGGCAGTTTCGGATCGCCCGGCACGGTGTAGAAGCGCCAGGCCTGCTTGCCGGTCTCGGCGTCGTAGGCGGTGACATAGCCGCGCACGCCGAACTCGGCGCCGCCGTTGCCGATCAGCACCTTGCCCTTGACGATGCGCGGCGCGCCGGTGATGGAGTAGCTCTTGCTGCGGTCGAGGATGGTGTCCACCGCCCAGACTTCCTTGCCGCTGGCCGCGTCGAGGGCGATCAGGCGGCCGTCGAAACTGCCGACATAGACCTTGCCGTTCCACACTGCGACGCCGCGGTTGACCGGGCCGCAACAGCCCTGGCTGAGGTTTTCCGGCGGCACATGGGGGTCGTATTTCCACAACAGCTCGCCGGTCGCCGCATTCATCGCGTAGACGATGCTGAAGGCGCCGGTGGTGTACATCACGCCATCGACCACGATGGGCGTGGCTTCGGTACCGCTGTCGATATCCAGGCGCGTGGTCCAGGCCATGCCGAGCTGGCTGACGTTCTTGTCGTTGACGGCGTCCAGCGGGCTGTAGCGCTGCTCGTCGTAGGTCCGGCCGTGGCTCATCCAGTTGCCGGGTTCGAGGTTGGCGTTGGTCAGGCGCTTGGCATCGACCTGGGCGGGGGCACTGCTGTCCAGCGCCGAGGCCGACAGGGACGACAGCAGCAATGGCAGACCCGCCAGCAGAAAGAGGGTTTTCATGTGTTTCGGACTCCAGCGACACATTTATTGTTGTCAGGCGCCCACGGTCGAACGGCTCCCGTGGGTCGCGCACTAGCAGGCTTCGCGACTACGCAGGGCTATTAGAAGTTTTGCGAGGGAACTGCGCTTGACTGTGACCGCCAACGCAGTTGGCATTTTTCGCCAGTGCTCACACCTGGAAGGCGTGAGCCCGGTAGTCGCGGGGCGACACCTCGAACTGGCGTTTGAAGGCGCGGCTGAAATGGGCCACGTCGACGAAGCCCCACTTGAAGGCGATCTGGGTGATCGACTGGCTGCGCAGGGTATGGCTGCACAGGTCGTGGGCCACCCTGGTCAGACGGGTCCGCAGGATATAGCGCGAGACGCTTTCACCGTGTTCCTCGAACAACCGGTAGAGACTGCGCACCGAGGTATGCAACTGATCCGCCAGGTAAGCAGGACCGAGGTCGACATCCTGCAGGGACTCATCCACCAGGCGCAGCGCCGTGGCGAACAGGCTGCTGCTCTCCAGCAGATGCGCCTGCCCCTGCGCCTGCCCGGACATCGCCGGCAGCACCAGCGACACCAGCGCACTCTGGATCGCCTGGCCGTCGTCGCCATTGGCCGCGCCATCGCCGAGCATGCCGATCGACTGCACCAGCGAACGCACCATGCGACTCGACACATTGTTGCGCGACAGTTTGCCGAACAGGTTATCGCCCTTGAACTGGCGGGTGACGATATCCCGCGACAGGTGCACCGAAACGTTCTCCACCAGGCCCAGCGGCTCGATCTCGAACAGCCGCGCCGAATCCACCAGGGCGATGTCTTCCGGGCCCAGTTCCACTTCCATGCCGGCCTGGCGGATGCGCTGGCGGCCGCTGCGCTGGTAGATGAGGAAGCAGTGGCTGTCGTCGCTGTCGACACCGATCAGCTCGCGGCTGATCAGGCGCGCGTTGGTGCGGATATGGGCGGTGTCCAGGGCACCGATGGTCTGGCTGTGGATCTCGCCGATGAAGTGCCGGGTCAGGCTGGAAGGCAGGGTACTGAAGTTGCCGCAGATGCTGCGCAGGGACTGGCACCAGCGCTCGAATCCGATCTGTTCGCTCGATGACAGGAACATGACGCCTCCGAGATTATTGTTTTAGTTAACATATTATCTAATTCACACGAGAGCAAGCCGAATAACGATACACAATAGACTTTGTTTTTTCATTTTAAGTATCGTAAAAACTCAAATCCCCTCTCCCTCTCTTCCCCATGAGTGTTGTAGCACGCGACATCCCTTGACATGGTTTTTGATAAATATTCTCATAAGCATTCTTTTTATCACTCAAGGTGTATCCCATGTCGTTCCCCGCGCCACCGTGTCGCTTCACCCCTGCCCGCAGCCTGCTGGCGATGGCGGTCTGCATGGCCCTGCAGGCCCCGGCCATGGCCGCCGAATCCAGCCAGGCCACGCCACCGGCAACCGTGGAGCTGGGTGCGACCGAGGTGGTCAACACGCAGTTGGGCAGCACCACCGAAGGCACGGCGTCCTACACCACCGGGGCGATGGCGACCGCCACCAAGCTGCCCATGACCATGCGCGAAACACCGCAGGCCACCACCGTCATCACCCGCCAGCGCATGGACGACCGGGCCATGACCAGCATCAATGACGTGGTCAGGTACACCCCCGGGCTGTTTCTCAGCCAGTCGAGCGGACCGGGGCGGCAGACCTACAGCGCGCGCGGTTTCGACATCGACAACCTGATGTACGACGGCATCCCCAGCACCTACCAGGGCTGGATCGTGGGCGCGCAGCCGAACCTGGCGATGTTCGACCGGGTCGAGATCGTCCGTGGCGCCACTGGCCTGGTCACCGGTGCCGGCAACCCGTCGGCGGCGATCAACCTGGTGCGCAAGCGGCCGCTGGCCGAGCAGAAGGTCACCCTCACCGGCGCGGCGGGCAGCCATGACGATTACCGCGGCGAGGTCGATGCCTCCAGCCCGCTGAACGCCAGCGGCACCCTGCGCGGCCGGGTGGTGAGCTCGTGGCAGGACGCCAACAGCTTCGTCAAGGGCGGCGAGGAACAGCACGGCCTGTTCTACGCCATCGGCGAGGCCGACCTGAACGACGACACCACCCTGTCGCTGGGCTTCTCCCACCAGAAAGACAAGAACAACTACTTCTGGGGCGCCTCGATGGTCGGCCTCGATGGCCATCACCTGGACCTGCCGCGTTCGTACAACCCGGGCACCTCCTGGGAAAACAAGGACCAGGAAATCAACACGCTGTTCGCCGAGGTGCGCCACGACCTGGGCAACGACTGGAAGCTCCAGGTCAATACTTCCTACACCGAACAGAACGCGCTGTTCTCCGGCTCCTACCAGTCGCGCTGGGCCAGCGACCTGAGCCTGGGTCGCACCGTCTACCAATCGGCGCACGATGAAAACCAGGCCGGCATGGATGCCTTCGTCAGCGGTCCGTTCGAGGCCTTCGGGCGCAGCCATGAACTGGTGGTGGGCGCCAGCAAGCGCATCTACGACATGACTACCCACGACTACAGCCCCTACGACACCGACTGGCCGCTGAATGCCGGCAAGCCGGACTTCGTGCACACCGGCAACAGCCGCACCGTGACCAACCAGGAAGGCGTCTACGCGACCACCCGCCTGAGCCTGGCCGACCCGCTCAAGCTGATCCTCGGTGGTCGCCTGGACTGGTACGACTACGACGACAAGGAAAGCGCCGAAGCAGACTACAAGGTCACCCGCAACGTGACCCGCTACGCCGGCCTGATCTACGACCTGGACCCGCATCACTCGGTGTATGTCAGCTACAGCGACATCTTCAATCCGCAGAGCTACAAGGACGCCTCCGGCAGCCCGCTCGCGCCGGTGGTGGGCAAGAACTACGAGGTCGGCATCAAGGGCGAATACTTCGACGGCGATCTCAACGCGACCCTCGCGCTGTTCCGCGTCGACCAGGAAAACCGCGCGGTATCGCTCACCGACGTGTCCGGCTGCGTGGACCCGACCAACTGCTACGCGGCCTCCGGCGAGGTGCGCAGCCAGGGTATCGAGCTGGAACTGCAAGGCGCCCTGAGCGAGAACTGGCAGGTCGGCGCGGGCTACACCTACGCGCGCACCCACTACCTGAAGGACGATGCCAATCCGCGCAACGAGAACCAGCGCTTCAGCACCGACACCCCCGAGCACCTGTTCAAGGTGTCCACCGTGTATCACCTGCAAGGTGCGCTGGAAAAACTCCGGGTGGGCGGCAACGTCTACTGGCAGAGCCGCATGTACAACGACATCGACACCGCCAGCGCCGGCAGCTACCGCCTGCAGCAGGGCGGCTACGCAGTCACCGACCTGATGGCGGGCTACCGGCTGACGCGCAACCTCGACCTGCAGCTCAACGCCAACAATATCTTCGATCGCAAGTACTACTCGTCAATCTCCAGCTCGGTGCTCTACGGTGGCGACACCTACGGCAATCCGCGCAACATGATGGTGACCGCCAAGTACAGCTTCTGACGCTTCACGGCATGGCGCAGGGATGCGCTTTTCGACATGCCACCGCCCTACTCGCCACGCCCCGACAGTTCCTCGAACGCCTGCACCAGCGCATCGATCACCGCGCGAATCCTCGCGGTATGGCGAAAGTCGCCATGGGTCACCATCCACACTTCATAAGGTTTGCTGCGTTGGCACTCCGGCCATAGCCGCACCAGGCCATCCTGCTGCCCCATGTACAGCGGAATCTCCCCCAGCCCGATCCCGGCCTTGAGTGCACTGCGCACCAGGATGCTGGTATTGCCGGTCATGACGATACGTCCCGCACCGATCGGCTCCCCCGCCAGGCTCGCCTGCGCATCCTGCAGCCATGGCTCGTACATGACCAGGTCATGGCCGGCGAACGCCGTGCCCCGCGCCGGTTCGCCGTGGGCGTCGAGGTAGGCCTGCGCGGCGAACAGGCCCATGGGCCAGCTGGCCAGGCGACGCACCACCAGGTCGGGGTTGTCCGGCTTGAGCGTGCGAATGGCGATGTCGGCATCACGCCGCGACAGGTTGAGCAGGTCGGACGAGCTGTTGAGGGTGATCCGCACCTGCGGATGGCGAGCATGCAGGCGCGCCACCGCGGGAATGACGAAATCCACCGCCAGCGAGTCCGTGGTGGTCACCCGCACCTCCCCCGACAGCGCCCGGTCCTGCCCCTGTGCCCGACGCACCAGCTCGATGGCCGAGACTTCCATGCGCTCGGCGATCTCCAGCACGCTCTCGCCCACTTCGGTGAGCTGGTAGCCGCTGGCGGTGCGCAGGAACAGGGTCGAGCCGAGCGCGTGCTCCATCGCGGCGATACGCCGGCTGACGGTCGCCTGGTCAACGTTCATTTCCCGCGCCGCACCGCGCAGCGTCTGCTGCCGGGCCAGGGCGAGGAAGACCCGTGCATCGTTCCAGTTCATGTCTTTCTCCTGCTGCATTCCTGCAGCCCAGCCCTGAGAAAACGCTGCACGACCGCTGGCCGCCGCGTCCCTAGGATGGGCCACACCTCCATAGCGTAGAGATTGTCACTCATGTTGACACCCACCCTTCCCTCCCTGATGACCGCCATCGACATCGTCCAGCCAGGCGGCCCCGAAGTGCTGAGCGCAACCCAGCGCCCCCTGCCGAGCGTGAACGCCGGTGAGCTGCTGATCCGGGTACACGCCGCCGGCGTCAACGGCCCGGACGTGCTGCAACGCAAGGGCCTGTACGACCCGCCCGCCGGCGCGTCGGACATTCCCGGCCTGGAAGTCGCCGGCGAAGTCGTCGCCCTCGGTGCGCAGACCACCCGCTTCAAGGTCGGCGACCAGGTCATGGCCCTGATCCCCGGCGGAGGCTACGCCGAGTATGCGGTCGCCGACCAGCGCACCACCCTGCAACTGCCGCAGGGGCTGAGCATGATCGAGGCGGCGGCGCTACCGGAAACCTTCATGACGGTCTGGGTCAACCTGTTCCAGCGTGGTCAGTTCAAGGCTGGCGAGACGGTGCTGATCCATGGCGGCGCGTCGGGCATCGGCACCACCGCCACCATGCTGGCCAAGGCCTTCGGCGCCGCGAAGATCTTCACCACGGTGGCCAACGCCGAGCAGCAGGCCGCCAGCCGGGCGCTGGGCGCGGATCACGCGATCGATTACGAAACCCACGACTTCGTCACCGAGGTCATGCGCGAGACCGATGGCCGTGGCGTCGACGTCATCGTCGATATCATCGGCGGCGACTACGTCGACCGGAACCTGAAAACCGCCGCGATGAATGGCCGTATCGTGCAGATCGGCGTGATCAAGGGCCCGGCCAGTCACGTCGACCTCTTCCCCATGCTGGTCAAGCGCCTGACCCACATCGGCTCGACCCTGCGTTCGCGCAGCCACGAGGAAAAGGCGGCGATCATCGCCGAGCTGGAGGCGCAGGTCTGGCCGCATATCCGCAGTGGCCGGATCAAGCCGCTGATCTACGCCACCTTCCCCCTCAGCGATGCCCGGGCGGCACACGAGCTGATGGACTCGGGTCGACACATCGGCAAGATCGTCCTCACCCCCTCGCTGTAACCCCCGCGCCCCGGCTACCCCGCTCTGCAGCAGGGTAGCCGGGGCACTGCGTCAGAGTCCCGAACAGGCATGGCCGCCATCGACCACGATCTCGCTGCCGGTCATGCCCCTGCCCGCATCAGACGCCAGCAGCAGCAAGGCGCCATCCAGATCGGCGCAATCGCAGAAGCGCCGGGAAGGAATCCGCGCCCGGAGGCGCTCCCCCGCTTCGCTGGCGAGGAAGCCTTCGTTGATCTCGGTGAGCACATAGCCCGGGGCGATGGCATTGACCCGAATCTGATGCCGCGCCAGTTCCAGCGCCATGGAGCGGGTGAGATGGCTCAAGCCCGCCTTGGCCGCGCAGTAGGGGCCGACACCACCACTCACCCGCGCAGCGAGGATCGAGGTGATGTTGATCAGGCTACCGCCGCGTCCCGCCTCCACCATGCCCCGCGCCACTTCCTGGGCGACGACCCAGGCACCCCTGAGGTTGGTGTCGAGAATCGCCTGCCAGTCGTGGTCGTTGTAATCGAGCACGCGCTTGGTATCGCTGACGCCGGCGTTGTTGACCAGGATGTCGATGCCGCCGAAATCGGTGTGGATCGCCGCCAGGCAGTCGAGCACCGACTGCCGCGAAGTGACGTCCAGGGCATAGGCGCGGGCCTCGTGGCCTTCGAAGCGCAGGTCGTTGACCAGTTCGTCGAGGCGCTCCACGCGCCGGGCGGCGACCGCCACCCTGGCGCCCGCGGCCGCCAGGGTCCGCGCGAAGTGACGGCCCAGGCCGCTGGAGGCGCCGGTGACCAGCACGCATTTGCCACGCAGGTCGAACAGTTGCACAGGCGAACGGCTCACTGCACACCTCCGTCCAGGCGCGCGAGGATCTTGCGCGACAGGCTCATGCGGTGGACCTCGTTGGGACCGTCATAGATGCGGAACCCGCGAGCGTCGCGGAAGATCCGGTCGACGATGGCCTCGCTGGTGACGCCCTGGCCGCCGAGGATCTGCACGCTGCGGTCGATCACCCGCCAGATGCCTTCGGAACTGATCACCTTGGCCATGCTCGATTCGAAATTGCCGCGTTCGCCCTGGTCGAGAATCCAGGCACAGTGCCAGATCGCCAGGCGCGTGGTGAGCAGGTCCATCTCGTTGTCGGCGAGCATGAAGCCGACGCCCTGGTGCTCGCCCAGCTTGCGCCCGAACGACTCGCGCTGACGGGCATAGGCGGTGGCGACATCGTGGGCACGGCGGGCCTGGCCGAGCCAGCGCATGCAGTGGGTCAGGCGCGCCGGTGCCAGGCGCACCTGGGCATAGCGGAAGCCCTTGCCCACCTCACCCAGCACATCCGCGGCCGGCACGCGCAGGTTGTCGAAGCGCAGCACCGCATGGCCGCCGGTGAAGCAGGTGTCCAGCGAATCCATCATGCGTTCGAGGATGAAGCCGGGCTTGTCGGTGTCGGTGAGGAACATGGTCGCGTTGCCGTCCTCGGTACGCGCCATGATGATCGCGAAGCTGGCACCTTCCGCCCCGGTGATCAGCCACTTGCGGCCGTTGATCACGTAGTCGTCGCCGTCGCGCACGGCGATGGTGGCGAGCATCGAGGGATCGGAGCCGGCACCGGGCGCCGGCTCGGTCATGGCGAAGCAGGAACGGATATGCCCCTGCACCAGCGGCCGCAGCCAGCGGTCCTTCTGCGCTTCGGTGGCGACCACTTCCATCAGGTGGATATTGCCTTCGTCCGGCGCGTGGATGTTCATCGCGGTCGGCCCGAGCGGCGAATAGGCGGCCTCTTCGAAGATCACCGCCTTGGCGATATGGGACAGGCCCAGCCCACCCATTTCCGGCGACGCATGGGGCGTCAGCAGGCCCCAGGCACGGGCCTTGGCCACCAGGTCCTGGCGCAGGTCCTCGGTGGGGCCGTGGGGGGTCTGTCGCGGGTCCTGCTCCAGCGGGATGATTTCACGGGCGATAAAGTCGCGGACCTTGGCCTGCAGGGCCTGCAGTTCATCGGAGAGGGCGAAGTTCATAACGGTTTTCCTGTGGTTGCCAAACGGTTGGAGCTCAAAGGGCGGCCGGGGCGATCGCGCTGAACAGCTCTTCCAGCACGGTGCCGTCGACCCCCGCCTTGTGGGGGTTGTAGGGCGTGAAATTGAGGGTGCGGATGATCCCGCCCGGTGTCGCCGGGGCATCGCTGGCGACATCGATGATGTTCAGGCAGGCGGTGTCCTGCTCGAACGCGGCGATACCCGGCAGGCCGACGCCGGCCGCCCAGGCCAGGAGAATGCGGTTGACCGCGTCGTGGCTGACGATCAGCGCGCTGTGCCAGGACGGCTCGGCGAGCAGGGCGAAGAACTGCGCCAGGACCCGTTGCTGGAAGTCCTCCCAGCGCTCGCCGCCAAGAAACCGCGCATCGGCCGTGGCCGCCTGCTGGTAGGCGCCGGTGACCGCGCCGCGCAGGGCGCCGGCGGGGATCTCGCGCAAGCGCCCGGCGCGGATCTCGCGCAGCTCGGGCAGGAAGTCCACCACCGCCGGGCGCCCGGCCAGCAGCAGGTCGAGGGTCTGCTGGGCACGCGGGTAGTCGGAGCAGAGCACGCGGTCGAAGGTCAGGTCGCGGACGAACTGGCCCAGCGCACGCACCTGCTGGGTACCGCGCCGGGACAGCGACACCGTGCGCGGATCGAGCGGACGGCCCTGTTCGTCGAAGTAGTCGACGTGGCCATGGCGCACCAGGTGCAGGCGGCGTCGGCGCTGGCCCGACGGCAGCTCAGCGGGCATGGGTCAGTACCTTCGGATTGCTCACCGCCAGGCGGCTGCGGGTGATCGAGTCGAGGGCCAGGAGCAAGGCGAGTTGCTGCTCGTTGGGGTGGTCGTAGAGTCCCTGGCGGATGAACTGCGCCAGCAGCGCCCGGGCATCGCCGGCGGTGAGCCCGGCCAGGCCGTGGGCCGCCAGCAGACGGCTCAGCTCACGCGCCTCCAGTTGCGCGCAGTCATCGCCCTGGTCGATCTCGCGCAGGGCGATGGCCATGGCGCTGGCGATCATCCGCGCCTCGTAGTGCAGGTCCGTCGGCAGCGCCGTCAGCAAGCGCTCGAGCAACAGCTCGCGGGACGTCGACAGCAGTTCTCGTGCATCCGGTGCGTTCATCGCACACCTCCGCTCAGGTTGAGGATCTCGTGTTCCAGCTCCGGCACCATGCGCCCGGTCAGGGCCAGTTCCAGCGAACGCTGCTGCCCGGTGAGGTGACGCTGCGCCTGCTGCAGGGCGACGACCGCCCAGCGCAGATGGGCCATCAGTTGCCAGTAGCGCAGTTCGTCGGCATCCGGACGCCAGCCGGCGAGCGCCTGGTAGCCATCGAGGAAGTCGTCGAGCTCGCCCACGCCACCCGCCTGCCGGTCTGGACGACCGAAGCGCCAGCAGCGCGCGGTGAACCAGCCGAGGTCCTCGCGCGGATCGCCCCAGCCGGCGAACTCCCAATCCAGCACGCCGGTCAGCTGGCCGCCGTCGACCATGTAGTTGCCGGTGCGGTAGTCACGGTGGATCAGCCGCGCCGGCACCGGTTCGGGCCGGTTCACCTCGCACCAGCGCAGGCCCCACTCGATCACCGGGTGGCTGCCCGGCAGCGCATCCAGGTACTGGCGGTACTGGTCGATGCAGGCCTGTGCATGATCGGCCTGCGCCGCCGGGAGAAAGCCCAGCGCCGGGTGCTCCGGGGTGATCCGGTGCAGCGCGGCGAGGCTGCGGCCCAGCTCGCGGCACAGCTCGCCACGCCGGGGTTCAAGGCTGGGGTCGGTGCTCAGCCGGTAGCCGCTGGCCGAGCCGGACAGCGCCTGCATGACGAAGAAATCGCGGCCGATCAGCGCCGGGTCGCGGCACAGCCACAGCGGCTCGGGCACCTTGACCCCGGCCTGGTGCACGGCGCTCAGGACGGCGAACTCCTGTTCGCGGCTCATGCTCACCGCCACCGAGGACGGTGAATCGGTACGCAGGACCCAGCGCCGTTCGAGGCGCTGTTCGGCGCGCTCCAGGGTGGCCGTCAACAGCCAGTTCTCCTGGATGGCGCCGCCGGACAGACGTTCGCAGCGCTCGATGCGAACCCGGTCGCTCGCGGTGTGTACCGCCAGGAAATGCGCCAGCGGCGTCAGGGCCTGGGGAAGGTCGATCCGCGGATGCGCGGATCCAGTGGAGGATGGTGTGCTGTACATCGGCGATTCTGCTCACAGGTGGATGACCTGGACAGGGCAGAGCAAGAGCCGTTCCAGCTCCTGAAAATAAATTATTTATTCTTTTAAAACATATAGTTACTACATATCCAAGGTTACGAAAGGGCCTCGGCGACGACTGACGCTTTGCAAATCTGCAACCATTGTTTCAGTCTAGAAAGAACCCTCCCCTGCCGACCAGACGCCATGCCAGAAGAACGCTATCTCCCCAGAATCGTCGCCCTCATCACCCACCTGCGCCTGCCCGAAGGCCCCAGCCGCATGGCGCGCATCGTGCAGCAGGTGATCCCCGACTATCAGGACCGCGCGCACATCGAAATCGTCGAAGCCACCACCACGCAACTGCTCGACACCGGGCGGGCACTGGACGATCGGCAGGACGTCGACGCGATAATCTGCTCCGGCGCCACCGCCGACTACCTGCGGCGCCATATCGCCACCAGCAGCCTGGCGATCCGCATGGGCGAGTACGACCTGATCCGCGCCCTGGACCTGGCCAGGGCACAGGCGACCAAGGTAGGCATCGTCAGCTTTCAACGCGGCCACCCCGAACTGGACGCCATGGCTTCGCTGTTCACCGTCGAGGTGCGCCAGGCCATCTACTCCAACGCCGAAGAAGCGCACCAGTGCGTCCATCAGTTGCTCGACGACGGCTACCGGGTCATCGTCGGCTCCTCCACCGCGGTGGAAATGGCCGAGGCAGCGGGCGCCAAGGGCGTGCTCGCGCTCAATGCCGATGCGATTCGCCGCGCCCTCGACGAGACCCTGGCGATCGCCCGCAGCCGAACCCACGCCCTGATCCAGCAGCAACGCCTGAATGCCGTGCTGCGCAACCTCAGCGACGGCGTGATCGCAGTGGACGCCAACGGCATCGTGCAATCCCTGAACCCGCGCATGGCCCAGTTGCTGGACATCCCCGCCGACACCGCGCGAGATCGCGCGATCGGCGAGCTCATGCCGGAACTGGACATCAGCGCCACCCTGCGCAACGGCGAAAGCGAGGAAAGCCGTATCCTGCGCATCGGCGGGCGGGTGCTGGCGGCCAACATCAGCGCCATCATCGAAAACGGCCGGCCGGATGGCGCGGTGATCTCCTGCCAGGAAACCAATGTCATCCAGCGCGCCGACCGGCGTATCCGCAGCCAGGCGCGCCCGCGGCAGTTCACCGCGCGCTACCGCTTCGAGCAGATTCTTGGCGACACGCCGGCATTCCGCATGCTGCTGGAGTTGGCGCGGCGCTACGCGGAAACCGATGCCACCGTGCTGATCACCGGAGAAAGCGGTACCGGCAAGGAGCTGCTCGGGCAGAGCCTGCACAATGCCAGTCCGCGCCAGGCCGGCCCCTTCGTCGCGATCAACTGCGCCGCCTTCCCGGAAACCCTCCTGGAAAGCGAACTGTTCGGCTACGAGGACGGCGCCTTCACCGGCTCGCGCAAGGGCGGCAAAACCGGCCTGATCGAGGCGGCGCACACCGGCACGCTGTTTCTCGACGAGATCGGCGACATGCCCGTCAGCCTGCAGACCCGCCTGCTGCGCGTGCTGCAGGAGCGCGAGGTGCTGCGCCTGGGCGCATCGGAGCCGACCCCGGTGGACCTGCGCGTACTCGCCGCGACCCATTGCGACCTGCGCGAGCGCATCGCCGATGGGCGCTTTCGCGAAGACCTCTACTACCGCCTGAACATCCTGCGCCTGGCGGTCCCGCCGCTGCGCGAGCGCGCCACGGATATCCCGCTGCTGGCCAACGCGATCCTCCAACGCCTGCCCGGGAACGCCGCGGCAGCCGGGCGCGCGCTGCTCGACCGGCTGATGCCGACGCTGCAGAACCATGCCTGGCCGGGCAACATTCGCGAACTGGAAAACCTTGTCGAACGGGCCGCGCTGTCCGCCCCGAGCCTCGGCGACGATCCCGGTGAACTGCTGCTACGCCCGCTGTTCCCGGAGTTGTTCACCCACAGCGACCAGCAGGCCCTGGACGCCGCCGAGGACCTGCGCCATGTCGGCAAGAGCAGCGAAGTGGCACATGTGCGCAAGGTGCTTGCCGCCTGCGCGGGCGACGTCAACGAGGCCGCGCGCCGCCTGGGCATCAGCCGCACGACCCTGTGGCGGCGCCTGCGCACAGGCGGCGCGACACCGCAGGAATGAAATGGTGAACCTGAAACCCGGTTCAGATTTGAAACCGAAGCCGGCTGAAAAAAACACCGGCGAGCGCCCGTCTCGCCGACGCATAAATCTATCTATTTGATTTAAAAAGGTTTTATTAGTGTAAAAAGTTCATCGCCGCCTTTGGCACAGGCCTTGCTGACCCTCTGTCACGAGGGTTGCCGCTCCAGCGAACGGCAACTGTGTATGCCCTCATACAAGAACAAGGCAGGAGGTTGCCTGTGCAAGGCATGATGATGAACTTCGACCTCGGCATTGGCGCGATCATGCGCCATGCCCTGCAGGTCGCGGCCGATACCGAGATCGTTTCCCTGTTCGCCGATGGGCGCGTGCATCGCTACACCTACGCCGAGGCGTTTGCCCGGGTCGGCCGCCTGGCCAACGTCCTGGAGGCGCTGGACTGCCCGCCAGACGCACGGATCGGTACCCTGGCCTGGAACGATCACCGGCATTTCGAGCTGCACTACGCCGCGCCGTGCAGCGGGCGTGTCTGTCACACCATCAATCCCAAGCTGTTCCCCGAGCAGATCGCCTACATCATCCGCCATGCCGAGGATGATGTGCTGTTCATCGACCCCCAGTTCATCCCGCTGGTGGAAGCGCTGCAGGACCAACTGGTCTCGGTGCGCCGCTTCATTGCCCTGTGCGGCGCCGACGAACTGCCCGCCAGCAGCCTGCCCGGCCTGCTCAGCTACGAAGCGTTGCTGGCTGAGGCGAGCGCGGACTATGCCTGGCCCGAGATCGACGAACGCCAGGCCTGCGGCCTGTGCTACACCTCCGGCACCACCGGCGATCCCAAGGGTGTGCTGACCAGCCACCGCAGCACCGTGCTGCACGGCATGGCGCAGAACATGGCCGACAACGTCGGCCTGCGCGCGATCGATGTGGTGATGCCGATGGTGCCGATGTTCCATGTCAGCGCCTGGGGCATGCCCTACAACGCCGCGATGGTCGGCGCCAAGCTGGTCCTGCCCGGCCCCGGAGTGGGCGATGCCGCGGCGATGGTGCGGCTGATCAACGACGAGGGCGTGACCTTCTCCCTTGCGGTCCCGACCCTGTGGAACAACATCAGCCAGTACCTGCAGACCCATGACCTGCGGATTCCCACCCTGAGCCGCGCGGTGACCGGCGGCGCGGCCTGCCCGCTGGCCCTGATCGAGGCCATGGGCGAGCACGGCGTGGCCCTGGAGAACGGCTGGGGCATGACCGAAATGAGCCCCATGGGCAGCTACAACCGCCACCAGCCCTGGTACGCCGAACTGCAGGAGCCGCAACGCGGGGCGCAACTGCTCAAGTCCGGCCGCTCGCTGTTCGGCGTGGAAATGCGCATCGTCGACGAAGCCGGCCAGCGTCTGGCGCATGACGGCGTGGCCTCCGGCGCCCTGCAGGTGCGCGGCCCGTGGGTGCGCAACGGCTATTACGGCCAGGACAGCAGCGAGGACTGGTTCGACACCGGCGACGTGGCCTGCATCGACCCTCACGGCTACATGCTGATCACCGATCGCCTCAAGGACGTGATCAAGTCCGGCGGCGAATGGATCTGCTCGGTGGCCATCGAGAACGCGATCATGGCCCACCCCGATATCGCCGAAGCGGCGGTGGTCGGTGTCGCCCATCCGCGCTGGAGCGAGCGGCCGCTGCTGGTGATCGTGCCCAGGGTCGCCGGCGCCGCGCCGAGCCATGCGCAGCTGATCGCCTTCCTCGACGGCAAGGTGCCGAAATGGTGGCTGCCGGACGCCAGCGAAGTGCTGGAGCAACTGCCCCACACCGCCACCGGCAAGGTCAGCAAGAAGACCCTGCGCGAACGCTACAACGCCTACACCTGGCCCTGACCGGCCATTCCCTGTCCATGACGACAAACGGCCCGCCCTGCGGCGGGCCAGTGCCCTGCCGTACAACAAAAACAACCGGAGGCTTCATGACACGCACGCCCGCTCCACACGTCGAGCACTATCAGCGCATACGCCAGAACCCCAGATTCGTCGCCCTCAGCCAGGCCCGCTCGCGGACCAGCTGGCGCCTGACGGCGCTGGTGCTGGCCGCCTACTTCCTGTTCATGGGCGTTGCCGCCGTGAACCCGCAGTTCCTCCACCAGCCGCTCTACCCGGGCAGCCACCTGAGCCTCGGCCTGCCGCTGGGCGCACTGCTGCTGCTGGCGAGCTGGCTGCTCACCGCCTGGTACGTGCACCGCGCGAACCATCACTTCGACCGCATCGGCGCCAGCATCATCGAGGAGAGCCAGGCATGAACCGCACCGCAATCCGCAGTTTCGCGGCAATGGCCGCTGTCCTGCCCGGGCTGGCCTGCGCCGCCGAGGGCGGCCGGCAGCCGCTCAACCTGGACGCGATCGGCATGTTCATGCTGTTCGTCTTCGCCACCCTGCTGATCACCTGGTGGGCCTCGCGGCGCACCCACTCGACCCATGATTTCTACACCGCCGGCGGCGGCATCAGCGGCTTCCAGAACGGTCTGGCAATCGCCGGCGACTACATGTCGGCGTCGACCCTGCTGGGCGTCTCCAGCCTGGTGTTCGCCAAGGGCTACGACGGCTTCATCTATGTCACCGGCTTCTTCATCGGCTGGCCGATCCTCACCTTCCTCATGGCCGAGCGCCTGCGCAACCTCGGCCGCTACACCTTCGCCGACATCGTTTCGTTCCGCCTCGACCAGCGCCGTATCCGCGTCCTGGCCGCCTGCGGCTCGCTGACCGTGGTGTGCTGCTACCTGCTGCTGCAGATGGTCGGCGCCGGACAGCTGATCAAGCTGCTGTTCGGCCTTGACTACGCCGTCGCGGTGGTGGTGGTGGGCGTGCTGATGCTGGTGTACGTGGTCTTCGGCGGCATGCTGGCGACCACCTGGGTGCAGATCATCAAGGCCGTGCTGCTGCTGGTCGGCGGTACCACGCTGATGCTCCTGTCCCTCGCCGAGTTCGGCTTCAGCCTGGAAACCCTGGCCAGGCGCGCGGTGGAAACCCACGCCAACGGCTGGAACATCATGGGCCCCGGTAGCATGCTGTCCAACCCGCTGAACGTCGCCTCCATGGCCCTGGGCCTGGTGTTCGGCCTGGCCGGCCTGCCGCATATCATGATGCGTTTCTTCACCGTGCCCAACGCCCTCGAAGCGCGCAAGTCGGTGCTCTACGCCTCGGCCTTCATCGGTTTCTTCTTCCTTGTGGTGTGCGTCCTCGGCTTCGCCGCCATCGTCATCGTCGGCACCGACCCGCAGTACTTCGTCAACGGGCAGCTGGGCGGCGCACTGGTGGGCGGCAGCAACATGGTCGCCCTGCACCTGGCCAACACCGTCGGCGGCAGCCTGTTCCTCGGCTTCCTCTCGGCCGTGGCCTTCGCCACCATCCTCGCGGTAGTCGCGGGCCTGACCCTGGCCGGCGCCTCGGCCATCTCCCACGACCTCTACGTGACCGTGCTCAAGCGCGGCAAGGCCAGCGAGGCCGAGGAGATGAAAGTCTCGCGCCTGGCGGTGGTGGGCCTGGGCCTGGTGGCCATCGCCCTGGGCATCCTCTTCGAGCAGGTCAACATCGCCTTCCTCGTGGGCCTGACCTTCGGCATCGCCGCCTCGGCCAACTTCCCGGTGCTGATCATGGCCATGTACTGGAAAGGCCTGACCACCCGCGGGGCAATCTGCGGCGGGCTGGCGGGACTGATCTCGTCCCTGACCCTGGTGACCCTCTCGCCGACCGTCTGGGTCACCGTGCTCGGCCACGCCCAGGCGGTCTTCCCCTACGACCACCCGGCCCTGTTCTCCATGCCCCTGGCCTTCCTCGTGCTGGTGCTGGTGTCGCACTTCGACCGCAGCGCGCAGGGCGCCCGCGATCGCCAGGGCTTCGACGACCAGAAGGTACGCGCCGAAACCGGGCTGGGCATGGACAGCGCCACTTCCCACTGAACCGCGGGGGCAGTGCCCCCGCCATCGAGAGCTTTATCCATGAGTACATTCCAGGCCCCGTTGCGCGACATGCGCTTCGTCCTCCATGAAGTCTTCGCCGCCCCTGCGCTGTGGGCGCGCCTGCCGGCCCTGGCGGACAGCATCGACGCCGACAGCGCCGACGCCATTCTCGAAGAAGCAGCCAAGGTCACCGCGACCCTGATCGCCCCGCTCAACCGCAGCGGCGACGAGGAAGGCGCGCAGTGGCACGCCGGCACGGTGCGCACCCCCGCGGGCTTTCGCGAGGCCTATGCCACCTACGCCGAGGGCGGCTGGGTCGGTCTGTCGGGCAACCCGCAGTACGGCGGCATGGGCATGCCCAAGATGCTCGCCGTGGCCTTCGAGGAGATGCTCTATGCCGCCGGCTCCAGCTTCGCCCTGTATTCGGCGCTGAGCGCCGGCGCCTGCCTGGCCATCGATGCCCATGCCAGCGAGGACTTGAAGCGCCGCTACCTGCCGGCGATGTACGCCGGCCACTGGGCCGGCTCCATGTGCCTGACCGAGGCCCACGCCGGCACCGACCTGGGCCTGATCCGCACCCGCGCCGAGCCCCAGGCCGACGGCAGCTACCTGGTCAGCGGCAGCAAGATCTTCATCACCGGCGGCGAGCAGGACCTGACCGAGAACATCATCCACCTGGTGCTCGCCCGCCTGCCGGGCGCCCCGGCCGGCCCCAGGGGCATCTCGCTGTTCCTGGTGCCCAAGGTGCTGGTCAACGCCGACGGCAGCCTCGGCGCGCGCAACGCGGTGAGCTGCGGCTCGATCGAACACAAGATGGGCATCAAGGCCTCGGCCACCTGCGTGATGAACTTCGACGGCGCCGTCGGCTACCTGGTGGGCGAGCCCAATCGCGGCCTGGCGGCGATGTTCACCATGATGAACTACGAGCGCCTGTCCATCGGCATCCAGGGCATCGGCTGCGCCGAGGCGTCCTACCAGAGCGCGGTGGCCTATGCCCGCGACCGCCTGCAGAGCCGCGCGGCCACCGGCCCACAGGCGCAGGACCGGATCGCCGACCCGATCATCGTCCACGCCGATGTGCGGCGCATGCTGCTGACCATGAAGGCACTGAACGAAGGCGGGCGCGCGTTCGCCTGCTATGTCGGCCAGCAGCTGGACCTGGCCAAGTACGCCACGGACCCCGGCGAACGCCGCGACGCCGAAGCCCTGGTGGCGTTGCTGACCCCGGTGGCCAAGGCCTTCTTCACCGACAACGGCCTGGAAAGCTGCGTGCATGGCCAACAGGTGTTCGGCGGCCACGGCTACATCCGCGAATGGGGCCAGGAGCAACTGGTGCGTGATGTACGCATCGCGCAGATCTACGAAGGCACCAACGGCATCCAGGCCCTCGACCTGCTCGGACGCAAGGTGGTGGCCAACGGCGCCGCGACGCTGCAGCGCTTCGCCGCAGAAATCCGCGACTTCGCCGACACCCAGCGCACGCCCCACAGCACCGCGCTGCTGGAGGCGCTGCAGCGCCTGGAAGCCCTCAGCGACTGGCTGCTGGACCAGGCCAAGGCCGATCCCGACTCGGTGGGCGCGGCCTCGGTGGAGTACCTGCACCTGTTCGGCTATGTCGCCTACGCCTACATGTGGGCGCGCATGGCCGCCACCGCCCAGCACAGGCTGGAGCAAGACCGCGGGTTCTACGGCGGCAAGCTGGCCACCGCGGACTTCTTCTTCAGCCGCCTGCTGCCGCGCACCCTCGGCCTGGAGGCGAGCATTCGTGCTGGCAGCCGGCCGCTGTACGGCCTGAGCGCCGAACAGTTCTGAGTCACGCAATCCCCCTGCTTCCCGTGCTTCGCATCGACCCTCGCGGCTCGATGCGCGGCGCACCGTTCCCTCAAAAACAACAACAGGACATCACCATGAAGCATTCCCTCCCCGTCACACACTTGCTCCTGGCCGGCTGCGCCCTCGCCCCGGCCTTGCCGGCCAGCGCGGCCCTGCTCGACGACAGCAAGGCCAGCCTGGAGCTGCGCAACTTCTACATGAACCGTGATTTCCGCCAGGCCGGCGCTCCCCAGGCCAAGGCCGAAGAGTGGGCCCAGGGCCTGCTGCTGCGCTACGAATCGGGGTTCACCGAGGGCGATATCGGCGTCGGCATCGATGCCCTCGGCCTGCTCGGGATCAAGCTCGATTCCGGTGGCGGGCGCAGCGGTACCCAACTGCTCAAGCAGGATCGGGAAAGCCGCGAGGCGCAGGACGAGTACGGGGAGCTGGGCCTGACCGCGAAGTTCAAGGTCTCGCACACCGTGCTCAAGCTGGGCGCGCTGCAGCCGCGCCTGCCCAGCGTCTCCTACAACGACGCGCGCCTGCTGCCGCAGAGCTTTCGCGGTGGCCACCTGAACTCCCAGGAGATCGACGGCCTGACCCTCGATGCCGGACGCCTGAGCCAGGTCAACCAGCGCAACTCCTCCGACTTCGAAGACATGAGCGCCAGCAGCGGCAGCGCCGGCGCCATCGGCATCAAGAGCAGCAAGACCAGCGATGCCTTCAACTTCGCCGGCCTGACCTATCGCTGGAACGACCAGCTGAGCGGCGCCTGGCACTACGGCGAACTGGAAGACATCTATCGCCAGCACATCCTCAGCCTGACCCACACCCTGCGCTTCGACGACCAGCGCTCGCTGCGCAGCGAAGTGCGCGCCGCCCGCGCCCGCGACGACGGCAGCAGCAACGTCGACAACGACGCCTACGGCCTCATGCTGACCTACCGCCAGGCGGCCCACAGCGTCGCCTTCGCCTACCAGCGCATGGCCGGCGACACCGGCTACGCCTACATCGCCGGCAGCGATCCGTTCCTGTTCAACTACGTGCAGTTCGGCGACTTCGCCAACCGCGACGAACGCTCCTGGCAGGCGCGCTACGACTATGACTTCAGCGCCCTGGGGATTCCCGGCCTGACCTTCATGAGCCGCTATATCAATGGCAGCGACATCGAACTCGGCGGCGGTCGGCCGAGCGGCGAGGAATGGGAACGCGATACCGACATCGCCTACGTGTTCCAGAGCGGTCCGCTGCGCAACCTGGGCGTGAAATGGCGCAACGCGACGATCCGCACCCGGCACTTCGCCAACGACCTGGACGACAACCGCCTGATCCTCAGCTACACCCTGCCGCTGTGGTGAGACGCCGGCGTGGCCGGGTTCGCCCGGCCGCGCTGCGTTCGCCCTCCTTCTCCCTGCAGAAACCACGATGGTGCCTACGCCGATGCTTCATGTCCGTTCATTCGCCCGCAAGATCCTCCTCGCCGCATCCCTGGTCGTGGTGGCGGCCTTCGGCCTGTTCGCCCTGTACCAGGATCAACGCCAGCAAGCCGTCACGCAGCGCAGCCTGGAAGCCGAGCTCAGTGGCAACGGCAAGCTGCTGGCGTACAGCATCCACAACTGGCTGGAGGGGCGTGGCCATCTGGTCAGCCTGCTGGCGCAGCAACTGCAGGCATCGGACCAGGCCCCGGCAACGGTGCGTGGCCTGCTCGACCAGGAGGTCTACGCCAAACTGTTCCTTTCCACTTCGCTGGGCAGCGCGCAAGGCAGCTTCACCAGCGCCCCCGACACACCGATGCCACCCGGCTACGACCCGCGCACCCGCGGCTGGTACAAGCAGGCCGCCGCAGGCTCGGGCCTGGTGATCACCGAACCCTATCTGTACGCCGGCAGCAACCGCCCTGCCCTGGCCCTTGCCCACCCCATCGTGCGCGATGGCCAAGTCACCGGCGTGGCAGCCGGCGCCGTCGCCCTCGACGCCATCAACGCGATGCTCGAAGCGGCCAATCCCGGTGCCGACGGCTATGCCTTCCTGGTCAGCGAGCAAGGGCAGATCCTCCTGCACCCGCGGCAGGAACTGCTGTTCAAGAATCTCGGCGACGCCTACCCGCAGCTGTCCTCACAACGAGTCGACGGGCTGCAGGAATTCAGCGAAGGCGGCAAGAGCAAACTGCTCGCGCTGACCCCCATCAACGGCCTGCCGGGTATCCACTGGCAGGTCGCCCTGGTGATCGACAAGGCCGCCGCCTACCGGCCACTTGCCGAGTTCCGCCGCACCGCCTACAGCGCCACGGTCCTGGCTGTGCTGGCGGTACTGCTCCTGCTCGGCGCACTGATCCACTGGCTGCTGCGTCCGCTGCGCGAAATCAGTGGCGCCATGCAGGACATCGCCGGCGGCGAAGGTGACCTGACCCGGCGCCTGAACGCCCGCGGCGCCGATGAACTGGCCGAACTGGCCCACGCCTTCAATCGCTTCGTCGCGCGCATCCACGACTCCGTCGGCCAGGTGGCGCGCAGTGCCCACCAACTGCACGCGGTGGCCCGCCAGGTGCTGAGCACCACCGACGGCCTGGTGGCCAGCAGCGACGAGCAGAGCAGCCGCACCACCAGCATGGCGACCGCCATCGTCGAGCTCGGCGCCACCGCCCAGGAGATCGCCCACAGCGCCGCCAATGCCTCGACCCAGGCCAGCGATGCCCGGCGGCAAAGCGAAGCGGGATCGTCCACGGTCGCGCAGACGCTGTCGTCCATCGGCCAGTTGAGCGACGACATCGCGAGCTGCCGAACGGAAATCGATGCGCTGGCCAGCCGCACCCTGGACATCGGCAAGATTCTCGACGTGATCCAGGGGGTATCGGCGCAGACCAACCTGCTGGCGCTGAACGCGGCGATCGAGGCGGCCCGCGCCGGCGACGCCGGGCGTGGCTTCGCCGTGGTCGCCGACGAGGTCAGGGGGCTGGCCCACCGTACCCAGGCGTCGGCACAGGAGATCCAGCAGATGATCGAAGAGTTGCAGAGCGGCGCCGACCGCGTGGTCGCGGTGATGACCGCCAGCCAGTTGCGCGGCCGCCAGACCCGCGAGATCGCCGATCACGCCGGGCAGCACCTGTCGGGCATCACCGCGCTGGTCGGCGACATGGATGGGCTGAACCATTCCGTGGCCACCGCCACCGAGGAGCAGACCACCGTCATCGAGTCCCTCGCCGAGCAGATCAGCGAGATCAGCCTGCTCAACCAGGACGGACTGGGCGATCTGCGTACTACCCTGGATGCCTGTGTGCAGCTGGAAGAACAGGCTGGCCAGTTGCTGCGGCTGGTCAGCGGATTCCGCATCTGAGCCGCGCGCGGCGGCTTCAGGCGATCTGCAGCGCGCGGGTCACCGAGGGGCTGCCGTGCAGCAGCGGCGCTACCTGCTCCAGCGCCAGGCGCAG
Source organism: Pseudomonas sp. zfem002 (assembly GCF_032621685.1). NCBI lineage: Bacteria > Pseudomonadati > Pseudomonadota > Gammaproteobacteria > Pseudomonadales > Pseudomonadaceae > Pseudomonas > Pseudomonas sp. zfem002. The sequence goes on from NZ_JAVYJH010000028.1 coordinate 61,436, forward strand.
GTGCGCGGTCTGCCAGTGCGCGGCTTCTTCCGCCGCGCTGCGCCAGACCTCGAAGGAGCAGAAACGCAGCGGATCGTCGAGGGATTGGTAATAGCCGTACTCGAGACAACCCGGTTCTTCCCGGGTGCGTTCGCTGAGTTCGGCGAGGATGGTGCGTGTCGCGTCGAACGTACCCGGCCTGATGCTGAAGCTGGCCGTTACGTAGAGAGGGGTGGACATGGTCATCGAACTCCGGAGGGACATCAGCCACCCCATGCCGTGCGTGGCAGCGATGGGGTGGCGCCAGGCGGTGCTAGCCAGCCAGTTCCTTGAGCACCAGCTCGGCCACCGGAGCCCCGGAGGCCGGGTTCTGCCCGCTGATCACCCGCTGGTCAGCCACGGCATAGGCGGCCCATGGCTCGGCGGCCTTGGTGTACACCGCGCCGCGTTTGACGATCTCGTCCTCGGTCAGGTACGGCATGTACTGGTCCAGTTCGGCCAGGCGCTCCTCGGCGTTGGAGAAGCCGGTGACCTCCTTGCCGTCGATCAGCAGGGTACCGTCGGACAGGCGGATGTTCAGCAGCCCGACCGCGCCGTGACAGACGGAGGAAACGATGCCACCGTTTTCGTAGATGCTGCGGCTGATCGCCTGCAGTTCCTGGTTGTCGGGGAAATCCCAGACCACGCCGTGACCACCGGCGTAGTAGATCGCCGCGTAGTCCTGCGGGTCGACCTGTTCGGGCTTGAGCGTGGCGCCCAGGCGGCTCATGAAGTCGCTGTCCTGGTACCACTGCCAGTCGGTGGCGTCGGCCATGGCCAGGCTATGCGGGTCGATCGGGGTATAGCCGCCCTTGGGACTCACGTAGTCGACCTGGTAACCCGCCGCCTCGACCACCTTGACGAAATGCACGGCTTCGCCGAGCCAGAGGCCGGTGGCGCGCTCCAGGTTCGGATACTTGGGCACGCTGGTCAGCACAACCAGCATTTTCTTGCTCATATCACACCTCACTGTCGCACTACTGAAAGAAGAGCCAGGCAGGCCGTGGCCAACCTGGCGGCTGCCAACATAGACGCCTCCCGGATGAGCCGGTAGACGCCGGATCGGAAATGACCATTGCACAGATGGAACGCTGAACCATGTACGACCTCAACGAGCTGTACTTCTTCGTCCAGATCGTCGAACACCAGGGCATCGCCGCGGCGAGCCGGGCGCTGGACATCCCCAAGTCGCGACTGAGCCGGCACCTCGCGGCCCTGGAAGACCGCCTCGGTGTGCGCCTGATCAACCGCTCCACCCGTCAGTTCGCCGTGTCCGACCTGGGCATGGAGTACTACCAGCACTGCCTGAACATGCTCGACGGCGCGCAGGCCGCGCAGGCGCTGATCGACGACAACCAGGCAGCGCCACGCGGCATGGTGCGCATCGCCTGCCCGACGGCCCTGCTCAACTTCCTCGTGGCCGGGATGATCGCGCGCTTCCTCGATCGCCATCCCGAGGTGGAAGTCCATCTGGAGAGCACCAACCGCCAGGTCGATCCGCTGCGCGAGGGCTTCGACATCGCGCTGTGGGTCGGCTTCCAGCCTCTGGAGGACAGCGGCCTGATCATGAAGCGGCTGTCGTTCAGTCCGCAGGCGCTGGTCGCCAGCCCCAGGCTGCTCGAACGCCTGGGGCCGGCGCGCAGCCTGGCCGACCTGGGCCGTTTCCCCAGCCTGAGCCTGCCGCCCTGCTCCGGGCAGTCGGTGTGGAACATGGAAGGCCCCGGCGGCGTGCAGGCCACGGTGCGGCACACGCCGCGCCTGGTCACCGACGACATGATCACCCTGCGCCGGGTCGCCCTGGAGGGCGGCGGCATCGTGCAACTGCCCAGGCTGGTGGTGTTCAAGGACATCCACAACGGCCTGCTCAGCCCCTTGCTCGCCGACTGGGTCCCGCGGGGCGGGGTGATCCATGCGCTGCTGCCTTCCAGGCGCGGGATCCCGCAGTCGGTGCGGGTGCTGCTCGACTTCCTCGCCGACAGCTTCAAGGCCCTGGACGTCGACAATCTCTACCAGGGCTATGTGCTGCGCGGCGACGAAGACGCCTGCTTCCTGACCAATGTGGAACCCTGAAGCTCAGCGCGGCTTGCCCAGGTAGACGCGCAGGACCAGGCGCTGCACCCAGCGGCCGTAGGGCGGATAAAACAGCTGGATGGGGAACCAGCGCTGGCGCTTGAACACCGCCTTGCCGTGGGACAGGGTGCGGAAGCCCTCCTCGCCGTGGTACGAGCCCATGCCCGAATTGCCCACGCCGCCGAACGGCAGGTCGTGCTGCAGGACGTGCCAGGTCCAGTCGCCCAGGGTCACCCCGCCGCTGTGGGTACGCTCCAGCACGCGCCGGGTCTGTTCGGGATCCAGGCCGAACGGATAGAGCGCCAGCGGCCGCGGACGCGCCTGGATATAGGCGATCGCCTCGTCGAGATCGCGGTATTCGAGGACCGGCAGCAGCGGCCCGAAGATTTCCTCGCGGGCCACGCGCATCGCCTCGGTCACCCCGGTGATCACCTGCAGCGGCAAGCGCCGCGAAGAGCCCCCCGAACCCCGGCACGACAGCACCTGCGCGCCCTTGTCCCGGGCATCGTCGAGCAGCGCCTGCAGCCGCTGGGCCTGGCGCTCGTTGATGATGCAGGTGAAGTCCGGGCTGGCGACCGGGTCTGGATACAAGCGCTCGAACGCGCGCCTGACCGCCTCGGCGAACAGCCCGGCCTGGCCTTCGGCGACCAGCACATAGTCGGGCGACACGCACACCTGGCCGGCGTTGAAGCCCTTGCCGTGGGCCACGCGCGCGGCGACCTCGTCCAGATCGGCGTCCGCGCCGACCAGCACCGGCGACTTGCCGCCCAGTTCCAGCGTCACCGGGACCAGATGCTCGGCAGCGGCCTGCATCACCTGGCGCCCGACCTGCGGCGCGCCGGTGTACACCAGGTGATCGAAGGGCAGGCGGGTGAATGCCTGGGCGCTGGCCAGCTCGCCGCCGCACACGGCGACTTCGTCTTCGTCGAAGACCTCGGCGAGCATCTGCTGCAGCACCTGGCGGCTGCGCGGGGAATATTCCGAGACCTTGATCATCGCCCGGTTGCCGGCGGCCAGCGCGGCGATCAGCGGCCCCAGGGTCAGGTAGAACGGGAAGTTCCAGGTGCCGACGATGCCCACCACGCCCTTGGGCTGGTACTGGACCCAGGCGCGGTTGCCGAAGAACAGCAACTCGGTCTTGCGCCGCTCGCGCTTCATCCAGCGCCGCAGGTGAGCCATGGCATGGCGGGCCTGGAGGATCGAGCCGAGGACTTCGATCTGCAGGGTTTCGAATGCCGCGCGCCCGCCGAAGTCGGCTTCGAGGGCGTCGACGATGGGCTGCTGGTAGCGGCGCAACGCGGCGATCAGGCGCTTGAGATTGTCCAGGCGGACGCGCTGCGCGGGATAAGGGTGGGCGTTGAACGCCTGGCGCTGGCGCTGCAGCAGCCGTTGCATGCGCTCGATTTCCTGAGCGTCCTGGGCGTGTGACAGATCGGTCATGATGCTTCCTTCCGGGTGTGGTTCGGGGTGCGCTGGCAAGCGCGTGAAGAGACAGGGAGTGGGTCAGAAGCGATAGCCGACGGTGAACGAATAGACGTCCGGATTGGCCTCGATATCGATCTTGCGCTTGACCTCGCCCAGCCCCGGGGTCTGGGTCTTGATGGTGGCGGTGGTGTCGATCCAGTAGCGCGTGTAGGCGAAACCGACGCTCCAGTGCTCGGCCAGGGGGATGTCCACGCCGACCTTGGCCACCGCGCCCCACGAGTCATCCAGCCGCGAGGAACTGGAAGTACCGCCGAAGGCCGTGGTGTAGGCGCGGGTCATCTTCTCTTCGCTGAACCAGGTGTAGTTGACGCCGAGCGCCACGTAGGGCGCGACGCCCAGTACCTCGAAGTTGTAGGCCAGCAGCAGGGCGGGAAACCAGGCCCGGGCGCTGCCGACCTTGCCCAGTGGCGCGGCGACGCCCGCGCCGTCGAAATCGATGACCGGCGGCGCGCCGGCCTGCAGCACCATGGACCAGGGCCCGCTGAGATGGCGCTCGTAGACCAGCGCCAGGGTGCTGCTGTCGCGGACCACGGACTTGACGTGGTCGGGGGTGGTGCCGGGCATGCCGGTCATGTCGGCGGAATCGGTGTTGAACTGCATATCGGCATAGCCGATGCGCACGGCGTTGCGTGGTTCGGACTCGCTGGCGTGCACGCCTGCCGGCAGCAGGATCAGGGCAGCCGCCAGCGATGGGGCGAACATGGATTTCATAGTGGCCTCGGAATTTGTTGTTATTGTTCAGGGGTACTACGGGAGTCGATGCTGAGGCGCGGGGTCGTCTGGCGGGAGGTTGCAACGTGCCAATGTGCGGGTTAATTTCCGCCATCGCTGAAAGGGAGGTCGTCGGGTGACACGGTTGATCGTCGGTTCATACGGAAAGCCCGAGGACGTGCCCCGGCACAACCTGCTCGGCGTGCCGGCCCTGGCCGCGGAGCTGCAGGCACAGGGCTTGAACGCGGAAGAATTGCTGAGCGGCACCGAGCTGTCGCTGGCGCACCTGCGGGATCCCGAGACACGGATTTCGCACCGTCAGAAAATGCAGATCTTCGCCAACATGCGCCACCTGGCCATCCATGCCGACAGCGGCCTGCGCGCCGGCGCGCGGCAACGCATCAGCGATTTCGGCATCCTCGGCTACGCCTTGCTGAGCAGTGAAACCTTCGGCCAGGCCGTCGAATTCGGCATCCGGCACATTCGCCTGCTGGGTCCGGTGTTCGAGAAATCCTTTCGCCAGGACGGCGCTGAAGGCGCATTCGCCGCCCAGGGTTTCTACCCCCTGGGCGAGTTGATGCCCCTGGCGACGGAGTTCTGGTTCGCCTCGATCCACACGCTGGTCGAGTGCGTTCTGGAGAAGCCCTTTCCCGCGCTGCGGCTGCTGCTGCCCTACCCTGCGCCGAGCTACTGGCGACGCTACGAAGAGGTCTTTCGCTGCCCGGTGGAGTTCGACAGCGGCGTGATGGAATTGCGCTTCGATGCCGCGGTGCTGGAACAGCCCTGTCCGAATGCCAACCCCATCACCTCGGCGATGTCGACGGGGTTCTGCCAGGAGCTGATTGCCAACCTGCCGCAGGAATGCGACCTGATCGAATCGGTGCGCCTGGCCTGCCTCAGTCGCAGCGGACGCTTCCCGGGGATCGACGCCGTGGCCGCGACCCTGAACATGTCGACGCGCACCTTGCACCGGCGCCTGTCCGAACACCAGCGCACCTATCAGAGCGTACTGGACGAAGTGCGCTGCGCCCTGGCCATCGAATTCCTGCAGCAGAGCGACATGCCCATGGACGACCTGGCCGCCCAGGTCGGTTTTTCCGACGCGGCCAACTTTCGCAAGGCGTTCAGGAAATGGACCGGGCAGTCGCCGGGGGACTTTCGCAAGAAGGTGCGGGGGGAGTGATCGCGTCAACACGCGACATTGCGCAGCTCGCGTCTGCCCCGGGAGTTGCACAAGCGAGGGCCTGGCGGCATATGACACATGATCCAATTTCCCTCATGTGAATCAATATCACAAATGATGTGCCAGCTCGCTGGATACTCATCCTCCACCCTATCCCGCACAGTAGCGGCCGTTGACGCTATATCCATGCGTCTCACCGGGCCACAACCATAACCTCCAGCCCGGCCGCCTCCCCCGCCCGCACAAGAACCAGAACTCCGGCGAAGGCACCTTTTCGTCTTGCGATCTTGAATCCGGAGTACTGAGCATGAGCAGATTCAGCACCGGGCTGCATCCCGGCATCCTCACCCTGGCGATCACCGCCTTCGCAATCGGCGTCGCCGAATTCATCATCGTCGGCATTCTGCCGTCGATTTCCACAGCCTTTTCCATTTCCCTCGCCAGCGCCGGCAGCCTGGTCGGGTTGTATGCCCTGGCCTTGGCCATCGGCACGCCGTTGATCGTCATCGGCCTGGGACGCTTCCCGAAAAAGACCGTGCTGATGATACTGATCGGCGTGTTTCTGCTGGGGAACCTGGTCTCGGCCCTGGCGCCGAATTACCCTGTCCTGTTGCTGGGGCGCATCATCACCGCGCTGGCGCACGGCAGCTTCTTCGCCATCGGCGCTACCGTGGCAGCGGGTCTGGCACGAGAGGGCCAGGCCAGCAAGGCGATTGCCGTGATGTTCGCCGGCCTGACACTGGCGATGGTCATTGGTGTGCCGCTGGGCAGCTACCTTGGCAACGCCCTCGGCTGGCGCCTGCCGTTCCATGCTGTGGCGTTGCTCGCCCTGATTGCGCTGCTGGCCACCGCCGTCTGGTTGCCGCGACAGCCGGCCAGCAAGGCCGGCAATGCCCTGGGGCAGTTGGCTGCACTGCGCAGCCCGGCGATCTGGGCGATGATGTCGGTCACTGTCCTTGGCTTCGGTGCGAGCTTCTCGGCATTCACCTTCATCACGCCAATCCTGACAGACATCACCGGGTTCTCGGCCAGCAGCGCCAGTCTGCTGCTCCTGGTGTTCGGTGTGGCCACCATGATCGGCAACCTGCTGGGTGGCCGGTTGTCCGATAGCCTGGGATGGGAACGTACCCTGCGTCTGCTGTTCGGCGTATTGGCCCTGACGCTGGTAGCACTGGCTCTGTCGCTGCAGCACAAAGTCCTGATGGTGATCACCCTGTTCGTCTGGGGCATCGTCGCCTTCGGCATGACGCCCGCGTTCCAGACCGGCATGTTGTCCACCGCCCGATTGCATACACCCACGGCAGTGGACTTCGCTTCGGGATTGAACATCTCGGCATTCAACCTGGGCATCACCCTGGGCGAACGGGCAGGTAGCGTGCTGGTGGAAAACGGCGAGCTGGCGATGACCCCCTGGGCCGGTGTGGCTGCAGCCTTGCTGGTGAACCTGCCGCTGACCTGGTTGCTGTGGCGCCGGAAAGTGACCATGGCGACCTGCTGAACGGCGGTAACCGAGTCGCTCTGCTCCAGCGAGGCGCTGCCTGCCAGCTGGAGCGAGAGCAAGAACCTGGAAGCTGAGAATAGCCAGGCCGCAACCGCGATCAAAGTATGCTGCGAATAGTCCCACCCTCCACCCGCATTGCCATTCCATTGAGCGCGGGCGATGCGGCCAGGTGCACCACACTGCGGGCTACCTCCTCCGGCTCGATCATGCGACGGATCAACGAGGTGGGTTCGGTCTGGTCGAAGTAATCAGCCACCACCTGCTGCGGGCTGATGCCCTTTTCCTCGGCGATCTCGGCATGGTAACGACGCACCGCCTCAGTGCTGGTGGGCCCCGGCAGGATGCTGTTGACCCGCACCGCGCTGCCCTTGGTCAGTTCGGCCAAAGCACGGGATATTCCCAGCAGGCAAGACTTCATGGCGCCGTAGTGGACCATCCAGGGCTGCGGCTTGACCCCCGACTCGCTGCTGATGAACACCACCGAGCCCTGTCCCGCTGCCAGCATGTCGGCCAGCACCAGGCGAGTCACGCGCACCGCCGTCATGACGTTCACATCGAAGTAATGAAACCACTGCGCGTCGTCGGTCTCGAAGAAGTCGCGCACCTCAAAGATGCCGACACCGTTGATCAGGTAATCGATCGGGCCGTTGCGCCGCGCCTGCTCGACAAGGCGCTCGGCAACCCCAGGTTGGGTCAGATCGCCGGCGAGACCGCTGCTGCGAGGGCCGAGGGCTGCGCAAGCTTCGGCGACCATCGCATCAGTCAGCCCACTGACGACCACATTGGCGCCTTCGTCCAGGAAACACTGGGCAATGGCCCTGCCAATACCACTGGCGCCGCCGGTGATCAGGACATTCTTGCCGGTCAGTTGGTAATCCATGCTGTCGTACCTTTTGTAGTTGTTCTTGCCAGGAATCTATTACGAATCGGTGCGACAGCCGTATTCACTTCCCGTGCAAACACAATTCAGCAAACGTTGATACGAATCGACGTCACAAGAGTTGTGCGTGGTTAGCGACTGGTCGCGCCTTCGGCAAGTTCTTACCGTAGGGCTGCAATCCAGATTGCTTCCCTCCACTCATCAACAAGAAAGGTCCACGATGAAAATCTTCATTACCGGCGCTTCGGGCTACATCGGTGGCTCGGTAGCCAAGTACCTGGCGGACGCCGGGCACGAAGTCAGCGGGCTAATCCGCGATCCTGCCAAACGCGATGCCCTGCAAGCCCTGGGCATCACCCCAGTACTGGGCACCCTGGATGACAGCTACATCCTCACCCAGCAGGCCCAGGCCGCCGACGCCGTGGTGCACACCGCCGACTCCGATCACCGGGCCAGCGTCGAGACCTTCATCAACGCCCTGCGCGACAGCGGTAAACCGTTCATCCACACCTCCGGCTCCAGCGTGGTCGGCGACGACGCGCGCGGTGCCTACGAACGGCAGGCGATCTTCACCGACGAGACGCCGTTCGAGCCGATGGACATTCGTCGCGACCGTGTAGCGATCAACCAGCGAGTGCGCAATGCCGGCGTGGAACTGGGCATCCGCGCCATCGTGTTCTGCCCGACCATGATCTACGGCGATGCACTGGGCCTGCCGACCGCCAGCGACCAGTTGCCCAAGCTGCTGGCCAAGTCACGTCAGTTCGGCGCTGGCGCCTACCTGGGCGCAGGCGTGCATCGGTGGTCCAACGTACACATCGAGGACCTTGCCGAGCTGTATCGACTGGCATTGGAAAAAGCACCTTCGGCGTCGTTGTTCTTTGCCGAAAACGGCGAGGCTTCGTTCCTCGAGATCGCGACTTCCATCAGCCACGCACTGGGCTTCGAAGGGCGTATCGAGAGCTGGCCGGCGGACGAGGCGATTGCCGAGCTGGGTGACTGGGCACGCTTTGCGATTGGCTCAAACAGCCGCGTACGGGCGGTAAACGCGCGGCAGCTGCTCGGCTGGCTGCCCAAGCGTGAGTCGATTCACCAGTGGTTGCGCGCTACCAGCGTGCATTGGTAAGCCAAGCGGTCTAGTCAGTCCCCCCCTTGGAGGCAAACAGGCGGGTGCAGGTCACCCCACACCCGCCACACTAGCGCCTCACTTCCACCAATACTCCACCTGCACCCCGACGTTACTGCCATGCAGCGCATTGCCGAAAGCTCCGTTTTCAGACAGCGCCGAGCCCGCGGCAAGCTCATTGGCGGCACGCTGCGCTGCCTGGTTCCAGCGCGCATGGGTGTAGTAAAGGCGTATCTCCGGTCGCTGCCAGAAGCCCGGCCCTGCCGGTGACCAGGTGGGCGCGACGGTGAACTTGGTCAGCTTGCGTGTGCCGCCCGGGGCATCGATCTGGTCGCGGCCAAGCTCCGTGATCAGCTTGAACTGGTCGCTGAACGCATACACGGGGCGCACCCCCAGCGACAGCCAGTCCTGGTCATGTCCATCAGGACGGCGGTCCTTCTGGTAGACCACCTGGAACTGCCCGCCGAAGCGCGGCGTCAGTTGCCAGTCAAAGTACTCCACCGCGCGCCAGCTCTGGTTGCCGTTGTCCAGGGCAGGGTCACCGGTGTAGCCCAGGGCGGTGCCGGGGCCACGGCCGTATTGCAGGGCGAACGTGTTCAGCCCGCCGAGAAAACCCTTCTGCTTGTGCTGCGCGGCCACTGACCAGCCGCTGTGGGCGTCGCGGCTGTCGGGCCGTTGCAGATAACTCACGCCGAACTCCAACTCTCCCCCCGAGTTGCTCTTGAAGCCACCGACATTGAAATCGTGGCGGTTGATGTAGGGTTCCTGGAACAGGTTGTCCTTGCGCGAGAACACATAGCTGTACGCGAGGTCGCCAATGGCCACTTCGTCAAATCCGAAGCCCGTGGCGCTCTGGTTCCAATAGAAATAGTCGGAGATGTGAATGTCGTTGCGTCGGTAGTAGCGCCGGCCGGCCCAGAACGCCCCCCCGTTGAGTACCGGCATGTCACGCCACTGGGCGTACATCTGCACCATCCGGGAATAGCCGTGCTCGCCGGTGAACTGTGGACTGTGGCCATAGCCCGCGAACAGCTGGGCCATACCCACCACACTCAGGGTCGAGCCGTCGCCAGGCTTGATCAGGTCTTGAGCCAATTGAAGTTCGGCGAGCTGTTCGCACTCGTTGCCCAAGCGGTACTTCGCGGGTGAGCCGGGAAGCTGAAAGCAGCTCTGGCTGCCGCCACTGGCGGCGCCGCCGACGCCGGTTCGAAAGTAGCCGGTAAACTCCAGGGCATAGGCCGGCAATACGATGCCAGCCAGGGACGCCCCGGCAAGGCTGGTGAGGAACTTCAGTTTCATGGTGGTGCTCCGCTTTGTTGTTGTTCTGTTGCGGGCGATCAGTTTTCTGCGGGCGACAGCTGTCCGTGGCGAGGACGTCAGACACGCGCTCACCCGCCGCACGATCGCGGCGAAAATCGTTTATTGGGGATCTGTAAGGATCGTCAGTCGCAGGAAAGGGTCATGGCCTTGCACTCTTGTTGTTGTATTCGGGCAAGATCTGGGGGATAGCAGGGCAAGCCCTGCCGGGTGTGGCCGGCACGTCCCTGCAGCGGTCGTGGCAATCGTTGCAGGAACGTGCTGGCCCTGGGTTTCAGGTCAGTCGATCAACGCTCGCGCCACGCTCTCGACGCCTTCGGCATCCAGCTTGTAGTGACGATAGAGGTGGGTAGGCGGCGCGATCAGGCTGTACTCGTCATAGATGCCATGACGGCGGATGCGCGTACCGATGCCTGCTTCGGCGATCACCTCGCACACAGCGCCCCCCAGGCCGCCGATGATGTTGTGCTCTTCGACGGTCAGGATCGCCCGGCTCTGGCGCGCCACGCGCAGCACAGCCTCCACATCCAGCGGTTTGACCGTGGTCATGTCCAGCACCCCCACCGAGCGACCCTGGGCATTCAGTGCCTTGGCCGCCTGCAGCGCTGGATGCACGGTCGAGCCTGTGGCGATGATGGTCAGTTCGTCACCGGTAAGCAGCGTGGTGGCCTTGCCGAACTCGAACACAGGTTCTTCTTCATACACCACCGGGTCTCGCCCGCGCTGGATGCGGAAGTAGATCGGCTGCGGGTAGTTGGCCGAAGCCTTGATCGCGGCCTTGAGCTGGTTGGCATCGGCCGGTGCGACGATGGTGATGTCAGCAATCGCGCGCATGATCGCCAGGTCTTCGGTGGCATGGTGCGAGGTTCCATAGAAGCCCAGGGATATCCCGGAGTGATGGCCAATCAGGCGCACCGGCAGCGCCGAGTAAGCGACATCCATGCGAATCTGCTCGCAGCACAGGAGCGGCAGGAACGAGGCAAAGGTGGCCACGAACGGTTTCATACCGACCGCAGCCATGCCGGCTGCGCACGACACCATGTTCTGCTCGGAAATACCGAACTGCACGAAGCGCTCCGGGTAGTGCTGAGCGAACTTGGCCAGGCCGTTGGAGTACTGAAGGTCCGCGGTACCCGCGACCACCGGCTCGCCCTGCTCGACCAGCGCCAGCAAAGCATCGGACAGCGCGTCCAGGCCAGGCGTCTGGGTATTGAGGGCACGGTACTGCCAGGAATTGGGGGACAGGGGGGCAGTATTCATGGTCAGATCACCTTGCTCTTGATTTCGTCGATGGCGCGCTGCGCGTCTTCAGGGTCCAGATAACCCAGGTGCCAACCCGGCTCGGTCTCCATGTACGAGACGCCTTTGCCCTTGAGGGTCTGGGCAATGATGCACACCGGTTTCTCGCGGCCCTTCTCGGCCTTGATGCGGCGCAACAGTGGGGTCAGCGCGGCCAGGTCGTGGCCATCGACGTCATGGACATCCCAACCGAACGCGCGCCACTTGTCGGCCAGCGGCTCGACACCGATGACGTCGTCGACGCTGCCGTCGAGCTGGAATCCGTTGCGGTCGACGATTGCCACCAGGCTGCCGACCTTGTGATGCGAGGCCGCCATGGCCGCTTCCCATACCTGGCCTTCCTGCATCTCACCGTCGCCGAGCATGACAAACGTGGTGAAGTCCTGGCCGAGCATACGCCCGGCCATCGCCATGCCCAGCCCGCCCGATAGTGCGTGGCCAATGGAGCCGGAGGAGAAATCGACACCCGGCACCTTGCGCATGTCCGGGTGGTCGCCCAGCGGGTTGCCCAGGCGGGTGTAGCCATCGAGAATTTCCTTGTCGAAGAAGCCCCACTCCACCAACACCGGGAACAGGCCCACGGCGGCGTGGCCCTTGCCCATCATGAAGCGGTCGCGCAGCGGCCACTTGGGCTCGCCATGCCGCAGGGACATCACGTCGTAGTACAGCGCGGCGAACAGCTCGGCGGCGGAAAACACCGAGGTGTAATGGCCAACCTTGGCGATCTCGATGAGGCGGATGGTTTCCAGGCGGATGAACTGCGCCTTCTCGCGCAAGCGTGCCAGCTCGGTGGGCGTGAGGGCGTACTCATCGGTGTTGCTCGGATCAACTGCTAGGGTCATGTTGCACCTTGGATCGGTAGTCTGTCAGAAGGCGCCGCTCAGGCGCCGACGGCCATTGCTGCATCGAGACGCGGCTGCATGTAACGGCTCAGTCGTGGCATCACTTCACGGGCGGTCAGCTCCATCGAACGACGCCACAAGGCCTCGTCATCCCATTCGTGGAAAGTGGTCATCAGGGTGCCGAACGGGCCGGTCCGCTCGCTGAAGGCGACCAGTTGATCGACCACGCTGTCGGCATCCCCGTAGATCACCATCTCTCGGATGCAGTGATCGACGGTGACCTCGGCATCCGTCATGTCAGGGCGGGTCTTGAAGATCTGCATGTAGTTGTTGCTGGCGAGGTTATCGATCATGTACTCGAAGTAACGCCGCAGGGTGCAGTTCGGGTCAGCCAGATAGTCCTCGGCCTGGGCCTTGGAGTCGGCGACGAACACCGAACGCGCCACTCGCCAGTTGCGCGGGTCGGCCTGGTGTCCGGCCTCCTCGGCACCCTTGAGGTAAGCCTGCCAGTGCGACGCGACCGTGGCGGTCGGGTTGAAGTTCGCGGACATCAGGTCCCAGTCCTTGCTGCCGGCCAGTTTCGCAGTGCTGGAGAACGGGCTCATGGCGGTAGTGGCCGGGCGCGGGAACGGATGCTGGAACGGCTTGGGCATATAGCCGATCTCCAGCTCATGATTGACCGTGTTCACCAGCGACACGTCGAAGAATTCGCCAGAGAACTGGTAGGGTGGATTGCTGCTCCAGATCTTGCGGATCATCTCGTAGCACTCGACCATCATCCGGCCACGGTCCTTGCCGTTACTGCCATAGACTTCAAAGTCGGAGGCCAACCCCCCTGGGCCGATACCCATGATGAAGCGGCCACGGCTCATGTGGTCGAACATGGCAGCGTCGGCGGCAATGCGCGCCGGGTGGTGGTGCGGCAGGTTGAGCACGCCGGTGCACAGCTTGATGCGCTGAGTCAGCGGGATGAGTGCGGACATGAACTGCAGGGCGTTGGTAATCGGCTCGGTGCGCTGCGAGGTGTGCTCACCGATCCACATTTCGTCGTAGCCGACCTGATCGGCGTGGACGACACAGGCAATGTCCTGGTCGTACATTTCATGGTAGTCCCAGCCCTTGTGGTGCAGAGGCTGCATGAACATCGCGAGTTTCATGGTGGTTCTCCTTTATCAGGCGATAGCGTGCCCGGACACCCACACGGGCGCCTTGGCGGTAGGGCGAGGGCGTCAGCTGCCGTGCAGCAGCCAACCGCCGTCGACCGTGATGTCGGTGCCGGTGAGGTATGAGGCCAGGGGCGATGCCAGGAACAACGCCACGTTGGCGATTTCGCATGGCTCCGCCGGGCGGCCCAGCGGGATGTGTTCAAGAACGCGGTTGTGCTCAGGAAGGTGCTGGTATTCGATAACGTCCATCGGCACCTCCTCAGGCAGTCGCCAGGGCCATGATCTGCTGCGGTGCGACCTGCTCACCGTCGAGAATGCCCTGGCAACTGCCACGGGCCATGACCATCACACGGTGGGAAAGGCCAATCACCTCGTCCAGGTCCGAGCTCACCACCACCACGGCCGCGCCACTGCCGGCGAGGTCGGCGATCAACTGGTAGATCGCGGCGCGGGCCCCCATGTCTATGCCACGGGTCGGCTCGTCGAGAATGATCACCCTGGGCTGACGGGCGATCCATTTGGCGATCACCACCTTCTGCTGGTTGCCGCCGGAAAGCTTGTCCAGAGGCTTGTCCGGATCACCCTTGACGCCCAGCGTGGCGATGCGCTCGCTGGCGAAAGCATCGATTCTGCTGCGCGTCAGCAACCCTCGAATGCCGAGGCGGTCAAGGTTGCAATAGGCCAGGTTCTCGGCGATCGAATGGTCCAACACCACGCCTTCGGCCTTGCGGTCCTCGGGCACCAGCACCACGCCGGCGTCAATCGAACCGCGCACACCATCCAGACGCAGGACCTGGCCGTCGACTGTCACCTCGCCGCTGGCCACCGGGTCGACCCCGGCAATGGCCCGGATCACCTCGCTACGCCCGGCGCCGACCATACCGGCGATGCCGAAGACTTCACCGGCGCGCACCGAGAACGAGATGTCCTGAAAGCGCTGGTTGCGGCAGGTCAGGTGACGCACCGTCAACACTTCTCGGGCAAGGGGCGCTGCGATCACCGGGAACAGCCGCTCGATCGAACGGCCGACCATCTGTGCCACCAACACGCCCACCTCAACATCCGCTTGAGCGTGATGGGCGACCAGGTGGCCGTCACGCATCACCACAATGCGGTCGGCGATACGGCCGATTTCTTCCATTCGGTGGCTGATGTAGATGAACGACACGCCTTCGCGCTTGAGCGCCTCGATCTGCTCGAACAGCCGTTCAGTCTCCTCCCCGCCCAGCGCAGCGGTGGGCTCATCGAGGATCAGCAACTGCGAGTTCAGGGTCAGGGCTTTGGCGATTTCCACCAGTTGCTGAGCGGCAATGCTCAGCTCGCGTACCAGTGTGTCCGGCGAAATGTCCAGTCCCAGGCGCTCGAGCTGCACCTGTGCCTCGCGGCGCATACGCGGGCGGTCCACCACGCCATTGCGGGTCGGCAGATGGCCAAGGAAGATGTTCTCCGCCACGCTCAGCTCAGGCAGTAGCTGAATTTCCTGGTGGATCATGATCACCCCCAGGGCAATGGCATCCTTCGGGCAGGTCGGCGCATAGGGCTGACCTTCGAGGGTCATGCGGCCACGGCTTGGACACAGGGAGCCGGCGATGATCGACGACAGCGTGGACTTGCCAGCGCCGTTTTCGCCGAGTAGCGCCACCACTTCACCGCGGCCGATTTCCAGGCTGATGCTCTCCAGCACACCGATACCGTTGAATGACATCCCCAACTGGTCGGCGCGGAAGAATGGCGCGTGCGTGCTTGCCATTTTCATGCTCGGCGTCCTTTTCATGGGTGGCGGGCGATGAACGTCTCGACGTTCTCGCGGGTGGTGACGAAAGCGGGCAGCGCCTGATGCTTCTCCACCGGCGCGCCAGCCTTGAGGGCAAGCGCAGTGCGCAGGGCGATACGGCCCATCTCCACCGCTTGCTGAGTGATGGTCATGTCCATCTTGCCGTCGCGGACCGCCTCCAGCGCAGGACGCAGGCCGTCGTAGCCGAAGATCCACACCTTGTGCTGCACGTTGGCCACGCGCACGGCCTGGGCGGCGCCCAGGGCCGGAGCATCCGAGCGGCCAACGAAGACATCGATCTGCGGATGCTTCTGCAGCATGTCCTGGGCCACCTTGAAGCCGTTGTCCTGCAGCCAGTCGGTGGGTTTGCGATCGATGATCACCATGCCCGGGGTCTTGGCCAGTTCGACATCGAAGCCGTCGGCGCGGGTCTTCTCGGTGGTGTCGCCAAGGGTGCCCTGGAGCAGGCCGATCTGCGCCTTGCCGCCGGTCAGTTTCACCACCTGGCGCGCCAGTTCGGCGGCGGCAGCGGTGTTGTCAGTGGAGACGTACGCATCACACTCGACGTTCTTCGGGAAGTTATCGACGCACACCACCGGTACACCCTGCTGCCTGGCCAGGCGTACTGGTACCGCCGAGGCAGCAGAGCCGGTGGCGGTGTACAGCAGCACGTCGATACCTTTGCTCAGCAAGTCCTGGATCTGGCTGACCTGACGCGCGGCGTCGGCCTGCGCGTCAACGACCAGCACCTCCTTGATGCCATCCTTTGCGGCCTGCTCCAGCACGCCGTCACGCACCATCAGGTAGAACTCCCATTGCAGGCTGGGGATCGACATACCGACTTTCAGCGGTTTGCCTTCAGCACTGGCCAGGGCGGGCAGCAGCAGCAGGGCAAGAAAAACGCGCACGCGCGAAGAGAAAACGTTCATTACACGCCTCCAGAATTGTTCTGATTGTCAAAGGCTGATGCGGGGGGTTACGCGGTCTTTCGCTTCATGGCATCGAGCATCACTGCAGCGGCAATGACAGCACCAATGATCACTTGCTGGACGAAGGGCGAGATGCCGGCCAGGTTCAAGCCGTTGCGCAGTACGCCGATGATCAGGACGCCCACCAGCGTGCCGACCACGCTGCCAGCGCCGCCCTTGAGGCTGCCGCCGCCGATCACCACCGCGGCGATCACATCCAGTTCGTAGCCGACCCCGGCACCGGCGCCGGCAGTGTCAAGGCGCGACGTGAGGATGACCCCACCCAGCGCGGCGGTGATACCGCAGACCACGTAGACGATGGCGGTATGGGTCTTGACCCGGATGCCCGACAGCTTGGCCACCTTGGCGCTACCGCCGATGGCGTAGAGGCTGCGCCCGGCCACGGTAAAGCGCAGCACGAACCAGAACAGCAGGGCCAGAACCACGAAACAGGCCACGGTCAGCGACACCACGCCGGCGTAGCGGATGATGGAAAGGTTGCCGAACCATTCCGGGAAGCCGCTGATCTGCGTACCGTCGGTAACCATGTAGGCCAGGCCACGGGCAACGGACATCATTGCCAGCGTGGCGATGAACGAAGGCAAGCCGGCACGCACCACCAGCATCGCAGTGACACCGCCGCAGGCTGCTCCAGTCAGCAGTGCCGCGCCGATTGCCAGGCCCATGGGCAGGCCCATGACGTGCTCGGCCCAACTCATGACCATGATCGACACGGCCAGCACCGCCCCGACTGACAGGTCGATTCCGCCGATCAGGATAACCAGTGTCATGCCCAATGCCATGATGCCCAGCACGGTCACCTGATCGAGGATATTGAGGAGGTTGCTCAAGGTGAGAAATGCGTCGGTGGTCAAGCTGAGCACCACGCACAGAACAACCAGGCCAAGCAACGGACCGGTGATACCCGACGCCTGGGCGTTGAGCTTGAATGAAGGTGGCATCAGGCGCACCTTGGAACTGAAGCCGTACATACGAACACCACTTCTTGTATTTATTTGAGGGGTACGAGCATTGAGTGCAGTCAGGCTGCCAATTCCCTGAAGCGCCCACCCATGTACACGAGTGGCGACTCCAGCGACTGGGTCATGACGTTCACGACATTGCCGATGAAGATGGTGTGAGAGCCGTATTCCACCTCCTGGACGACTTCGCAGAAGATCGAAGCCTGGGCGTCGGCCAGGTAGCGCAGCCCGTTGACGCCTACCGCCCAGTCACCATCGACGAAACGCCGGTCTCGCAGTTCAGGCTTGCTGAAGATGGCGCACAGGGCCTCATGCTCCTTCTGCAGCATGTTCACGCAGAACAGGCCGGATCGTTTGATAATCGGTGACGCACTGGAACTACGGTTGACGCAGACCAGCGCAGAGGCGGGATCCATCGAAACCGAGGAGAAAGCTGTGGCAGCCAGGCCGTGCGGGCAGCAGTGCTCGTCGACAGTGGTGACCAAAGTGACCGATGAGGCGAAACGCCCCATGGCGCTGCGAAACAGATCGGCGACATCCTGATTGCCGTGGATGGTTTGATTCGATGCAACTGACATCATTCAACTCCTCTTAGCGTTGAGCCTGTTGCCATGTTAAGGAGCGTTGTTACCTGACAAGTATTCGATTTTCCCGGAATGACTTTTCAGGGAATTCGAAAGGCCGTTCCCTGTATTCACCGCCTTCAAGCCATTACATTGCCAACCTTTAAGCAGGCGTGAAAAATGATGCCCTGGCACGCAATGACGACAACGAGGTGACACCATGGCAGACAGGCTCCAGGACCTACGGCTGTTCAGGCTGGTGGTACAAAGCGGTTCATTGTCGATGGCCGGGCGTCAGCTTGGCCTTTCACCAGCCGCCATGAGCGGTCGCCTCAAGGCGATGGAGGAGTTCTATGGTCTTCGTCTGCTCAAACGCAACACACGTGGGTTGAGCCCCACCGCCGAAGGCGTGTACCTGTTTGAGGCGGCGCAGAAGATCCTGGAGGACGTCGAGGCGCTCGACAGCGTCATCCGTGGCGGTAGTGCACAACTGCGTGGCACGATCGGCGTTACCTGCCCCACCGACCTGGGCCGCCAGTGGGTCAGCCAGTTGGTCGACGCTTTCGTCGAGCAGCACCCCCATGTCACCGTGCGACTGTTCTTCACCGACCGCTTGCTGGATTTCGTCGAGTCCGGCTCGGACATCGCGATCCGCTATGGCAACCTGCCTGACAGCACCCTGGTCGCGCGTTCGCTGGGTGGTGACCGTCGCATTGTCTGCTGCTCCCCGGATTACCTGGCACGCCACGGTGCGCCGCTGTGCCCGGAGCACCTGCTGGAGCACAACTGCCTGATTCATCTACAGGCGGATTTCCCCCAGGACAAGTGGCGTTTCACTCGTGACGGGGAAACGTTTTCGGTGCACGTCCAGGGTAATCGCCTGGTCAACGATGGCTTCACCCTGCGCCAATGGGCGCTGCAAGGGCTGGGGATCGCCTGGAAGTCGGTCTGGGAGGTTGCCGAAGATATTCAGGAACAGCGGCTGGTTCCGTTGCTGGAGGATTTCAGCTGCCCAGCGACCGGTTTCCATCTGCTGACTGAGGGCGGTAAGAAACTGCCCCAGCGGGTACGGGCGTTCGTCGATTTCGCAGTGCGCTATTTCAACGAACTGGAAACACCTGCGCGCCACCTGCTCAGACCCGTGGGACATTGAGGGGTCGAGAAGATCTGCAACCGCGATGAGGCCAGCAGACCGGGTTACATGGATGCCAGCCTCGCCATGTCTCGGAACACCGGCTCGAGCGCTTCCAGCATCCTGCCGTACACCTCCCGCCGTTGCTGGTACAACCCGTGCCTGGCTTTGTCCGGCAGCGTGACCCCATGCACCGCCCCCGCCACCCGTCCGGCAGCCTTGTTCAGGTCGCTGAATACCCCAGCTCCGTGGCCAGCCAACAGCGCCGCCCCTCGGGCCGCCGCCTCGAATACCCCGTGACGACGATAGGCCAGCCCTAGCACGTCGGCCTTGACCTGGTTGAACACCTCGCTCGAGGCTCCCCCGCCTACCACCACCACACCGCCCTCGACGGGCCTCAAGCCGGTGCCCAGCATGGCCTCCAGAAAACTGGCGTACTCAAAGGCGGTAGCCTCGACCATCGCCCGTTGCATGTCGGCCAGGCCGTGCTGCCAGGTCAGTCCGACAAAGGCTCCGCGCATATCCGCAAACAACGGTAGATGACGGCCGCCCATGTGCGGTACGAACAACAACGGTGGCACCTGGGTGAGTTCTCGCAATGCCGCGCTGACATCCTGAGGCGGGCGGGCTTCAGCCCGCAGCGACTCCAGCCAGTCACAGCACAACCCGCCGCCACCGACGTAGCCGGCGCTGTAATAGAGCCCCGGTATGCAGTGGCGCAGCGTCAGCAAGGTGTGGTGCTGGTCGTCCACGGTGAAGTCGCCACGTACCGCGCAGAACACCGAGCCGGTGCCCGCAATGTCTACCAGCTGCCCTGGCACTGACACGCCACTGCCCAGCAGGGTCGCGGCGATATCACCGCATCCGGCGAAGACCGGCGTCCCCTGAAGAAGACCAAGCGCCCGGGCGATGTCGCGGCTCAACCCACCGATCCGCTCCCACGGTTCCACGACGCGCGGCAGGTGCGCAGGATCAAGCTCCAGGGCCCGGACCAGGTCAAGGTTCCAGCCGCCGGCGGCAACATCGGCAAAACAGTTGAACCCCAGGCACGTGGTATCCATGAACGTCGCTTGCCCAGGCAGCCCACACAGCCGTCCGGCCACTACAGCACAAGGGACCGTCAGCTTGCACAAGCGCTGGTAGAGATCTGGCTGTTGCTGGCGGATCTGCAACCACCTGGCGCCGTGGCTGGCGATCAGTTGGCTGCCCGAGCGCGCCACGATCTGCCGCTCATGCGGCCGTAACAAGGCCACGCTCGAGGCACAGGACAGGTCGAGCCATGCATCGCAGGAAGCAGCGGGGTCACCCATGGCATCCACCGCGCAGAGTCCGGCCATCTGTCCGCATAATGCGATCCCGGATACCTGCGCCGGGCTCGCCCGGGCTTCGTCAAGTGCTTGCCGGATGGCCGCCAGCGGTGCCTCGAGAAAACCCTCCCGAACCATGCCCTGCCCCGAGCGCCGCGTCATCGGCACATCGCCTACTCGTGCGACACCCCGCAAGGTGCCCTGGGCATCGAGAGCCACGGCCCGGGTGCTGGAGGTACCAAGATCGACACCGATGAGAATCGCCTGGCTGCTCACGTTGCGCACTCCAAGCAAAGTAACCGGAGCACGGCCACGGTCATTGAACGTGCACGTGCTCGACGAGAAAATCCAGCACCGCGCGAACCCGAAGCGGTACATAGCCATCCTGGCCGACGAACACTGCATGCACCTCTTCCAGGTCGCCTGGGTTGTACGCCTCCATCACCGGCACCAGACGCCCCTCGGCAATGTCCTCACGCACCCGGAAGGCGGCCAACCTTGCCAACCCGGTGCCATTGAGCGCCAGGTGGCGCAGGGCTTCACCATCGCTGGCCTGAACGCTGCCGGCCGTGACTACCTTGATCACCTGGTCACCCTCCTGCAGGGGCCAGCCATTGAAGGCTCGCGCATAATTGGCCGTCAACAGGTTGTGGCGCTGCAGCGCTGCGGGACCGTCCGGAATACCATGAAGTTGAAGATAGCCGGGCGCGCCGACGATCACCATACGTGTATGGCCAAGCTTGCGAGCGATCAGGTTGGAGCTTTTCATGGGGCCTGCTCGGACAGCGATATCGGTACGCTGACCGACGACGTCGACCACCTCGTCGGTCAGCACCAGATCGAGCTTCACTTCTGGCAGGTGCTCGATGAGCAGTGGGACCAGCGGCAACAGGTAGTGATAACCGAAGGCCATGTTGGCATTGATGCGCACCCGTCCTCGCGGCGCATCCTGGGAGGCAACGTTGCGCTCCAGTTCGTCCAGATCGGCGAGTAGGCCCATACCCCGCTCGTAGTAAGCGCGACCTTCATGGGTCAGGCTCAGCTGACGGGTCGAACGGTTGAACAGTCGTGAGCCCAATCTCCCTTCCAGGCGTGCAACCAGCTTGCTCACCGCCGAGGGCGTTATACGCAGGTCTCGCGCCGCCGCCGAGAAGCTTCCGGCCTGGACGACACGCACGAAAACCTCCAGCTCACCGGAGCGATTGATATCAAGTCGGGCCATTGCTGATCCTTGGGCACAAATAGGAAAAGGTTAACTTGCGGCGTGAGGGCTGGGCAGGCGGCGACGGGTTAAAACTGTTTTCGAAACAACTGAAAAGTGTGGCAACTCCCTCCACAAGGGGCGATTGACATCCCAGCCTCTTACACGAACTCAATTCACAATTGATTTGAATTATCTGGGTCTACTGCACGACCTGACGCTGTCTTAGGCTGGACGCCATTTCTTGTCTTGCGATCCTTAGCCATGAATCCTACTTTGCAGAAACTTGCCTCTGGAGGCCTGAGCATCGGCCTGGAACTTCCTTTGGACAACGATTGGAACAGTGTGCGCGAGCAGTCTCGGCAGCAGGCTGGGACACCGTTCGGGATACCCGATCTAACCCACCACGCGCGCCTGGCTACCCTCGCCGACCGCCTGGGATTCCGAGCGCTCTGGGTACGTGACGTGCCCCTGTACGATCCAGGATTCGGCGATGCTGCACAGGTATTCGAGGTCTTCACCTACCTGGGTTTCCTGGCCGGGGTGACCAGCAATATCCTTCTCGGCACCGCCGCCGTGGTGTTACCGATCCGCGAACCGTTGCTGACCATGAAGGCGGCTGCCAGCGCAGACGTGCTAAGTGGCGGACGCTTGCTGCTGGGGGTGGCCAGTGGTGACCGACCGGTGGAGTATCCTTTGTTCGGCCGCGACTTCGATAACCGTGGCGAGACGTTTCGAAAGCAAATCACCCTGCTGCGTGAGTGGCGCAGTGCCGATCTACCAGCTGGCGTCGAAGTACTCCCGAGGCCGCGCCAGCCTTTACCGCTGCTAGTGGCGGGCCTGGCGCAACAGAGCCCGGCCTGGGTCGGCGAGCATTTGGACGGCTGGCTGGCCTACCCTGGCACTCCCGCCGAACACGTGCATCGCGCGGGGGTGTGGCGTGAGGTGGCGGGAGACAAGCCCTACGTGTCGTTCATTCACCTGGACCTGGATGAAAACCCCGAAGCGCCGCTGGAGCGTCACCGCTTCGGCTGCAAGGTCGGGCGCAAGGGGTTGATTGCAGAACTCGAGGCCATGCGCGCGGCAGGCGTGGCGCATATTGGTCTACATTTGCGGCACAACCGGCGGCCGTTGGACCAGACATTGGAGGAATTGGGAACATTCGTGCTACCGCATTTCCATGGGGAGCCGCGTGTTTAATAGTGCCCGCGCTTCGTCGCGACGAGTCCGCACATCCCATTCTGGCCTCGAATCTGGCCTTGAAATATCCGGATACTGCCGGTTATCAGTGGTTTTCGCTGCAACGAAAAAAGGCCCTTACCAGACTGTGTGAAAACACACTGACAGGCCCTATACCAAACGCCCCGACTTGTTCGGGGCGTTTGTTTTTGTGCTGAAAAAGGCTCTTCAGCCCATCAGTTGCATCATTTGCTTGGCACCCAGGACACAGCCCATCAGTTGCATCATTTGCTTGGCACCCAGGACACTGATCGCCCGCTTGAGGTTGTAAGCGGTCACGGCAAGAGCCATTTCAGCTCTTGTCCCTTCGAGTTGTCGCAGCAGGAAGCGCCCGTTCCC